>NZWF02000015.1 GCA_002701605.2 bacterium | reverse complement strand
AATTGCTTTCAACATATTTTTTATCATAACTGGTAATTTATAAATGTATTATGATTTTTACTCCTACCAGAGAAGCAGCATTGGAAAAACTGGATATATTTATTGAGGAATCTCTTAATAATTATTCTACTAAAAGAAATTATGATTATGGTCCTGAGAATAGATCTAATACCTCATGTTTATCTCCATATATCACTCATGGTGTTCTATCTGAAAGTGAAATTATTAAGAAAGCACTTAATAAATACTCTTATTCAAAAATAGAAAAGTTTATTCAAGAAGTTTTATGGAGAACTTACTGGAAAGGATGGTTAGAGAGAAGACCTACTGTTTGGACATCTTATGTGAATGATTTTAATTCTTTAATTAGTAAGTATAAAAATGATGAAACTTATAATAAAGTAATAAACTCAGAATCTAGTATTGAGTGTATGAATGATTGGGTTTCAGAACTTAAAGAGACAGGCTATCTTCATAACCACACAAGAATGATATTTGCCAGCATATGGATTTTTACACTCAAGCTACCCTGGCAGCTAGGAGCAGGGTTGTTTCTAAAATATTTATTTGATGGTGATCCCGCATCTAACACTTTATCTTGGAGATGGGTAGGTGGTATTCAAACAAAAGGGAAGCATTATATTGCTCAGAATTGGAATATAGAAAAGTTCACAAATGGTAAATATTTAAATGTAGAACTAAATGAATCTCCAGAATGTTTAGTTGAAGAAATTAGTCACGAACCAATTGAACCAGTTATGATAAATGCTGATTTTAAGCTTTTTAAGGACTTAATTATCTTTGAAAATACACTATATCCAGAACTAATAGACTTTATTAATGAAAATTTTAAGCAAATTACTGTAATAATGTCTGAATCATCAGATGATTATGATACAATTTCAGAAAATTTACTAAATTTTAAAGCAAAACTTATAATGAATTTTTTAAGCAAAATTAATAAAGATATATCTATAAATATATTAAAAATTGAACAATTACAAGATTTTAAAGATACAAATCTATGTGCTATCTATCCTCAAATTGGAAAAAATCTCAATTATATGAAATCAAAAGAGCTCGATTTTAATTATTTATATAAGAAAATAGATATTATCAGCAATAAATATTGTAAAAAAGGCTATTTTGGCTTTAAAAAGAACATAAATACAATTTTAAAAGCATTATAAGCTTGTTTTAGGCACTAACATGTCTATTAAGTACTTTCTTACTCATTATTTTGGAAGTATCACTTTTTTTGATTTGCCAAATCCTATCTCTGGCAATCTTTGATGACTTAGCATTATCTACAATAGGGTTAGGGTAGTCCTTTCCAATTGTTGTATTAATAAATTTTTGCTCCATATAGGTCAGTTTCCATGGCTCATGTATTAGTTCATTAGGAACATTTGATAATTCCGGGACCCATTTTTTAATAAATTCACCATTAGGGTCTTGATCTATGGATTGTTTAATTGGGTTGTAGATTCTTATTGTATTTATACCAGTGGTACCACTTTGCATTTGAATTTGTGAATAATGGATTCCTGGTTCGTAGTCGGTAAAAACTTGTGCAAAAAATTTAGAAGTTTTTTTCCAATCAAGCCAAAGTTGATATGATGCAAAGGAAACAAGCATTGCTCTCATTCTAAAATTAATCCAGCCATTGGTTTTTAGATATCTCATACAAGCATCAATAAAGGGATATCCAGTACTGCCATTTTTAAAAGCTTCATAATATGATTCATTAAATGAGTTTTCTCTTGAACCATCATATGCTCTGTTCATATTTTCATATTCTATTTCGGGCTCATCATATAATTTTTGAATAAAATGGCAATGCCATGCGAGTCTTTTTTCAAAAGAAGATATAGACTTATCCATTGAATTTGATAAATTTCTAGTTTTTCTATTTTCAATCGCTTTATTAATTTCTCTTAATGAAATATTTCCATATGTAATGTGAGTGCTTAGTCTAGAACATGAAGTTTCAGCAGTTATAGGGCTAGACATTTCTTTTTGATAATTCTCACCTCTATCAAGTAAAAAACTATTTAATAGACTTATGGCTTCTTTTCTCCCGCCTTTTTGAATATTATTAGTCTCTAAAATATTAGTTTTAATCTCAGAAATATTTTCGGTTTGATCTTTTATAAATTCACAATTAACAATTGGATTTAGGATTGGGGAGTTTATAAATGCATTTCTTTGAACTGCCCATTGATTAGAATTTCTACCTTCAAGATCAATTCCAAACTGACGATATTTTTTCCACTTAACTTTTTTACATTTAAAAAGCTTAATAAGATCTCTATCTATATCTGCAATTTTTTTATTTCTAAAAACTGCGTGTGAATAGATTTCTTTAACCCCAAATTTGTCTATTAAAGCTTTAAATATTTCTTTGGTATTACCTGAATATATATTCAGATTTGCATTCCAATTCTTATTTAAAACACTTTTAAGATCATCTATTGAATCTTTAATAAACTTTAAATGAAATGAACTAGAGAAATCAGCTTTCCATATATCTTCATCATATATAAAAATAGGTAACACATTTCCTGAGATTACAGCGTCTTTAAAAGCTTTATTGTCACCAATTCTAAAATCATATCTGAACCATACGATTTTATTCATATATTGAAGTTAACTGATATATTTTTTATGATGTTGCTAATTTACAAAGATTTGATTTTACTTAGGTATCTTCGTGTCATATATGTAAAGTTACCATAAGAACAATTCTATCATTATTATCATATCTACATTTAAACAAGTAATTACAAAAATATCATTTTATTCCAACAATGTGTGCTATAGTTGAAACTAATGCTATAGCCATTGAATGGTCAGATGCATCAAGTGGATGTGATAATATTTCAAGTGTTGCTCCATATTTTTCAGTAAATGTAACAGTTACTGAACAATAGTAATTTCTATTTGTAATATTAAAATCTTTTGTTTAATCTAAGGTCACCTTTAGTAGTGATTTTATGAGTGAAAAAATACGAAATATTGCAATAATTGCACATGTTGATCATGGAAAAACAACTCTAATTGATTCGATACTTAAACAAACTGGAGTCTTTGAAGATCATCAGAAAGTTGATGAAAGATTAATGGATTCAGGTGACCTAGAAAAAGAACGAGGGATTACTATACTTGCCAAACCTACATCTATAAACTGGAGAGATATAAATATAAACATAATAGATACCCCTGGACATGCAGATTTCGGGGGTGAAGTTGAAAGAGTTTTAGATATGACAGATGGAGTCATTCTATTAATTGATGCATCTGAAGGACCAATGCCTCAGACAAAATTTGTTTTAGGCAAAGCTTTAAATTTAGGCTTAAGACCAATAGTTGTTATTAATAAAGTAGATAAAAAAGATTCCAGACCAGATGAAGTTTTAGATGAAATATTTGATTTATTTGTATCATTAGATGCTAGTGATGAACAACTAGATTTCCCTATTCTTTATGCCTCCGGTAGGGATGGCTGGTGTGTAAAAGAATTATCTGATAATAGAGAAGGAGTTGGACCATTACTTGATCTAGTTATTAAGCATGTAAAAGCACCAAGTGTAAAAAGAAATGAGCCTTTTGCTATGCTAGTAACTCTTTTAGATTCTGATGACTATGTTGGAAGATGCTTAATTGGAAAGGTATATCAAGGCAGTGCAAAAGTTAATAGCTCTGTCAAAGCTATTGATTTGAATGGAAATTTAGTAGAAAGTGGCCGATTAACAAAATTATATAAATTTGAAGGAATGAAGAGAACCCCAGTAGATATTGTAAACTGCGGAGATATTATTTGTATAGCAGGACTAACAAAAGCCTCTGTTGCAGATACAATTTGTGACATTTCTTATCAAAATCCTCTTAAAACTACACCAATTGATCCTCCAACAATGTCAATAACTATTTCCATAAATGATTCCCCATTGTCTGGACTTGAGGGTAAAAAACTTACATCAACTTTGATAAGGGAGAGATTGTTAGCCGAAGCTGAGACAAATGTTGCAATATCTTTTTCAGAGAATGCTAATAAAGATTCATTTGTAATTAGTGGTAGAGGAGAGCTTCAACTAGGTGTTCTAATTGAAACAATGAGAAGAGAAGGTTTTGAACTTACAGTTTCTAGGCCACAAGTCTTATTCAAAAAAGATGATCAAGGAAGAATTACTGAACCTATTGAAGAGGTTACAATTGATGTTGATGAGGAATATTCTAATTCTATAGTAGATAGTATGATAAAAAGAAAAGCAGAAATGATCGACATGAATACTTCTGAAAAAAATAAAACAAGAATAATCTTTAATGCCCCATCTCGTGGATTAATCGGTTATCAAAATAAATTCCTAACTGATACAAAGGGAACAGGAGTGCTGAATAGAATTTTTAAATCATATGAACAATTTAAAGGTGAAATAAATGGAAGAAAAAATGGAGTGTTAATAGCTATGGATACAGGAGCAGCTGTTTCATATGCAATTTTTAATTTACAAGATAGAGGAACAATGTTTGTGAAGCCTCAAACAAGTGTATATGAAGGAATGATAGTAGGAGAAAATAGTAAAGAAAATGATTTAGACGTGAATATATTAAAGGGAAAAAAATTAACGAATGTAAGAGCAGCTGGTAGTGATAAAAATATAATGCTTACACCACCTCGAGTCATGTCATTGGAACAAACTATGGCCTATCTTAATGATGATGAATGTTTAGAAGTTACACCTAAAAACCTTAGGTTAAGAAAAAAATTCCTTTGTCCTAATGAGAGGAAAAGGTTTATTAAAACAATTAAAAATTAAATTATTGACTTAATGCTTTTATTATTTGCTTGAACAATAAATTTGATACTGCCCTCACCTTCTCCTATTTTCTTGTCATTATCAAAATAAATTTGTGCTATTGAAGATGTATTTAAATCTGGAATCTCATAATTACTAGTAAAGAAACTAACAAGATCACTAACACCAGGATTATGACCAATTACTGTTATCATCCTGGATTTCTTTTGCTCTAATAGCACATTATAAATAGTTTTTAGGTTTGCTAAATATAAATCATCAGTCAAAAGTAAATTACTATCCTCATTTAGTGAATACTTTATATTCTCATATGTTTGAATTGTTCTTTTAGAGGTAGAACATATAATTTTGTGTTTTTTTAATACAAATTGAAACAGAAACTTATTAAGTTCTTTTAAATCTTCATGACCCTTAAGTGAAAGTTCTCTATCAAAATCATTTTTTATTAAACTATTTTCTGCTTCACCGTGCCTAATTATATTTAAAAATTTCATAGATTGTTTATAGTAACACCAAGTAAGTTATATTTTTATTAAAAAAATGTTTTTATTTATTGGAGATCGCTTGTTTATTCCCATAATTACACCAATTTTAGAGCTAAGAATTCGTAACAATAAAATTTATGGTCTTGCAAATATTTATTTACTCATATTATTTATATATTTTTTGATTAAATGTACATATGTAATATTTCTATTTAATAATATATTTATATTTTTATTATCTATTCTTTTCTTTCCAATTACATTTGTTTTAGTACCAGTTTATTATTTTTTATTCGAAAATTACTCAAAATTAATGGAATTACAATTTTTATATTTTTACATACCCTTAATTTTTAGATTAAAATTTATAAAAAGGAAAAAAGTTAAATTTTATGGTTAATAAATTACTCTTATTTATATTTCTTTTACCCATGAACCTTCTGGCAAGTTCAAATAATTCTTTTTATAATTACAAAGATTTTATTTTTGAATATTCCATGAGACCTGATATTGCAACATATTTAAAACCAATAAAAAATATTGCAACAAACCTATGTGGTGAAAATATTTTTAAAAATAAAGGTGGCAAATATAATTGTAAGTTTGCAATTAGTGAAGATGGAATAAGAATTGAAAGAACTTATGAGGGGAAAAAAGAGGAATATATTTTTTCCCAAAGAAAAAATATTTTAAAAAAAATTAATTAGATTTTTCTTTTAAAATTCTAATCTTTTCTTTAACTTTGCTAATGTATAAATCTTTTTCTTCTGAATAATTTATTAAACCCATAGCTAGAACTTCTGGATCGACTTTACCCCAAAGCTTCAACTCCAATTTCCTAATTTTCCTTAAACTTTTATATTGATTAGAAGTATTAAGTGTATCTATATAATGTTTAACTGATTCACAAGCATCTTTATAAACTTGTAGTCCAAAGGTGGCATCTGGTCTTTTTAATGGTTTTAACTGAGGGACATTATCATCCCATGTTCGGATCCCAAAATAATTGTTACCTTCAATAGCAAACCTTGATTTTCCCCAATTTGATTCAATTATAGCTTGTGCAAGCAGTAGCTCTAAAGGTATTTTTTGATTATCTGTATAATTATTTTGGACTTTGTCTGAACAATCAGTAATTAGTTTAATAAAATTCTTATTTTCTGCATATATAGTAGTCGTACTTAAAAATAAAATTAGTAATATTTTTAACACATTTATAACCTACTAGATTTTCTTAAATTAGTAAATTAATTAATTTTTCTTTTTTAATAATTCAAGTTTCAACCTTATTTTTGCTTTTTCATATTTTAATTTTTTCATTAAAGATGTTGAAACATGAAGGTTCCATAGTTCTTTTATCTCAATCTCTAATGCTCTATGTTTGGCTTTAAGCACTTTCAAATCATCTTTTGACATATAATAACTCCTAATTTTGTCAAATGAATTGAGTGTGAATCTTAGAATAAGAATTCAGTGCATGTATTAAAGTTTTAGCAGTTTATTCAATAACAAGTCAATACTTTTTATAAAAAAGAAAATAGTATAAAATCTTTCAATGAATTTATTTTGGTTATTATTTTCGACTCAAGGAAAACTTGATAGAAGAAAATTTTGGATATCTATTTTATTGCTTAATTTATCCTCTGTTTTAATTACATTCATAGGGGATAATGTTTTTACATCTTATGAGCCTACTAGAATATCTTTTTTAGCTTTTTTCCTTTCTAAAATGATGCCCAGATTTTATTCAATTTTCGTTTTAATTTCTTCTTTCTTTCTAGCAAAAAAACGAGTTAACGATATTGGTTCGAATGAATGGATTCCAATTTTATATGTTATTGCTCTTTTTATCCCTACCTTTATGAGCGCTATAGGCTCATCAAATTTAATATTTTTCTCGGGACTATTTCCATTATTTATTACTTTTTATTTAGGATTGTTACCTGGCAAATAACTTCATTCAAAGAAAAGGAAAATTAAGTTAATATTAAAATATGGCAATTGAAAATTTAGATCTTCAATTTTTAAAATCAAAAACTGTTTTGGTGACAGGTGTTTCTAGTGGTATAGGAAAAGCAATAGCAGAGAAATTATTGGATTTAGGCAACATTGTTATTGGTACATCAAGAATAGATAGCAATCTAAAAGAAATAAAAGAAAGGTTTCCAAGGAATTTTTATTCACATAGTCTAAATCTGGGCAATCATGATGAAATTTATAAGATATCTGAATTTATAACTAAAACCTTTGGAAAGNTGGATGTACTAATAAATAATGCCGGGATTTTAGGACAAACAATTTCTATTGAGGAATCTTGTATAAATAAATGGAAAGAAGTACTAGAAATTAATTTAAANAGCCAAGTTTTGTTAACAAAAGAACTACTTCCTTTGTTAAAAGAATCAAAAAAAGGCTCAATAATTAATATTTCATCCTCTGTTGGGAGGGCTCCAAGAGAAAAGTGGGGAGCCTACTCTGTTTCAAAAGCTGCACTAGAAGCAGTTAGTGATATACTTTGTCAAGAATTAAAGGAATACAATATTATTGTCAATACTGTTAATCCAGGAGGTACTGCTACAAAAATGAGGAAAGAAGCATATCCTAGAGAAGATCAGTCACAGCTACCTAAGCCCATCGACATTATACCAATAATTCTTTATTTAGCTTCTGATGAAGCTACTGAGTCAGGGTATAAATTTAATGCCCGTGAATATATTGGGGCCTTGCAAAATCTTTAATTTTTTTATATCTTATTAATTCTATATTAGAGGTCAGCTATGCCAATTTATGAGTTTGAATGTAATAAATGTGATGAGATACAGGAGATTCTTCTAGGAGTTAATGAAAAATCGCCAAAAAAATGTGAATGTGGCGGAAAGCTAAAAAAATTAATTTCACTTTCATCTTTTCAATTAAAGGGAGATGGTTGGTTTGCATCTGACTATTCAAAGAAACCTCAAGCCCCTACTCCTGTTCAACAAGAGCAAGGAAAAGATGCTACTTCACAGTCTATATCTCCTGAAAAGAAAGATGGAAAAGCAATTGCTGACTCAATCAGTAAAGATGTAAAAAAAGCGAAGAAAAAATAATTCAAATACCAATTTTAGAATAAACCCTATTTTCATTCATTGAATCATTAATCAACGATGTAGAATAGACTTTAATCTCACTAGAAGGTTTAAACCATGATTTGCAGCCTTTGGCTTCTTCTGGAATATATAATACTTTCTCAGGGATCTTAAGTTTTCTTAGTTCCAANAAATAACAATATAGTGGATTTTTNGGTTTGAAATTAAATCTATCTTTCAGGTAGTCAATATTCCAAGGTGAAAACTCATCCAATATTTCAAGTTTTTCAAAACTATCAACTAAGTATGATTTCTTTATTTTTGCGATATATTCCAAATCAAAAGTCCCAGTATATTCAACTGTAGAGTTGGTTAAAAAGCTTTTACAGGATGGCTTTAAGGTTTCAATTGATTCGTGTTCATGAGTCTTGAATATTCCAAAATAAGATTCTATTTCAAGAAATTCTTTCTCATGAATACCACCTTTTCTGAAAATAATACAATATTTTTTTAATTCAAAAAAACTAAAAATGGCAGACCACTCTTTTAAAATCAAATCAATTTTGAACATTTAANAATTCNCCTCATTTTTTATAAATACCTGTTTTTATAACTCTAAGACTCTCTTTTCCTAGAGTAAAAGCCGAAAAAAAAATTACAAGTGCTATTATTGAGCCCGCAATAATATCAGGGATATTAGATTTAAAATAATACACCATGTATGCAGCTAAAATTATCAGGATGTTACCAATTGCATCATTTCTACAACAAATATATGCACTCTTAATATTTACATCATTATCTTTAAANTATAATAAAACTATTGTTGATAAAACATTTGATATTAATGCTGCAAATCCTATATATCCTAAAACTAAAAATGAAGGTATGAAAGATGAATTATATATTTNAACAACTTGCCATATAGCTATAAAACCAAAGAAAGCCCATACAATACATTTAANTAATGCCAGCTTGGCCTTTACTTTCTGGCTTGACGAAATTACGAATAAACTTGAACCTAAAATAATTGCATCACCTATGTTATGTCCCGCATCGCTTAATAGAGCAGAAGAGTTTTCTATGATACCAAAAATAAATTCGACTATGAATATTAAGAAATTTAACAAAAANGCTAATATTAAGGCATTCCGTTCACAGAAATAACAACTAATTTCAGCATGATTAGGATTTTTNCAAAACCTTATCTTTTGCATATGGCTATTATACATTAATATGATTGTATGGACTTAGGAATTAAAGNTAAAATGGCAATTGTATGTGCATCCTCTAAAGGCTTGGGGCTATCAGTTGTAGAATCGCTGTTAGATGAAGGATGTAATGTTGTAGTATCATCCTCTAAAGAAGTAAATATCAAAAATGTATCTGATTACCTTTTGACTAAAAATTATTCTGGAGATTTTTTTACGTTTGTCTCAGATTTGTCAAAAGAGGAAGGTGTAATTAGCTTATTTAAATTTGCTTTATCAAAATCATCAAAAATAGATATTTTAGTAAACAACTGTGGAGGTCCAGAGCAAGGAGATATTGAGACGATCACAAATGATAATCTAGATGAGGCACTAGATAAAAATTTAAAGAATATATTTCTATTAACAAAACTTGTATTACCAATTATGAAATCAAANAATTGGGGTAGAATTGTNAATATAGGATCATCTTCAGCAAAACAACCAATAGATAATTTAATACTATCAAATATAACAAGAGCGGGAGTAATAGCTTTTTCAAAATCTATCTCTAACCAGTATGCAAGTAATAATATTATGGTTAATAATGTTTTACCTGGAAGAATTATTACTGATAGGATAAAAGAAATCGCAGAAAAAAAAGTTAAGAATTATCTGCTTGAAAATGAAATCGATATAGACCTCAATGATATTTTACAAATGATGGGTGAAGATTTACCGATAAAAAGATTGGGAACANCTAATGAGTTTGGTCCCCTTGTAGCTTTCCTATGCTCTGAAAAAGCAAGCTACATAACTGGAAATTCAATCCAAGTTGATGGTGGCCTTATTAAGTCTTTATTTTAGTTTTTCATAATGTAGATTTAGTTTATGAGCTTTAAAGAAATTATCCAAAATATTGAAGATCAAAAATTAAAGGCAATTGTCTTNAAAATAAAAAATGAAGGGATGAAAAAGGAATTACTTTTTAGTGAGTTGTCACCCTACTTGGTTCAGCTTCATGAATATAATCTTGAGATATTTAACAAGGTTATTATCTTGGTTATAAATAGAAAATTTAAATAGTATTATGAAAGTATTTAAAAGCATCCTACAAACAATATCCAACACNCCNGTTATAAAACTAAATGGGTTATATCAGAATCAGAAATCCGGGATTTATGGAAAAATTGAAAGTTTAAGCCCAGGAGGAAGTATTAAAGATAGAATTTGCTTAAATATGATTAATAAAGCCGAGGAGGATGGAATAATAAATCCAAAAGAAACAACTATTGTTGAACCCACCAGTGGTAATACTGGAATTGGTCTTGCTTTAGTTTGTGCAGCTAAAGGCTACAAGCTAATTTTAACAATGCCAGAGGATATGAGTAAAGAAAGGAGAATGATGTTAACTGCATATGGAGCAGAAGTAGTATTAACTCCAAAAGAACTACAAATGCAGGGATCTATTGATAAGGCNAAAGAAATAATGGATAAAACTCAGAATTCATATTCCCCAAAGCAATTTGAAAATGATAGCAACCCAGAAATTCATAAAAAAACGACTGCAATTGAAATAATAGAACAAATGGACGGTGATATTGATGCATTTGTTGCTGGAGTTGGAACTGGTGGAACTATCTCAGGTGTTGGAGAAATTTTAAAGNAAAAAATTAAGAATATTAAAATTATTGCAGTAGAACCAGATGAATGCTCNACCTTAAGTGATGGTATTTCTANTCCACATTTAATNCAAGGGATTGGTGCAGGATTTGTTCCTGAAACTTTAAATCAATCAGCCTATGATGAAATTATAAAAATAAAGGGTAAAAATGCNATTGAGATGACTAAAAAATTATCAAAAGAACATGGTATATTTGTTGGAATATCAGCAGGTGCGAATGTATTAGCCTCAATCAAAATAGCTAAAAAATTACCTTCAAACTCTAAGGTAGTGACAATATTGTGTGATACTGGTGAAAGATACTTAAGTACTGGTATCTTTAACTAAATTTATTAGTTATATTTCTATTATGAACTCAAGTTTTATAAAAAATTTATTTGTTTGGTTTATTATCTTTGCTTCTTTAATGGGTGCCTATCAAATCTTGTCTGAGGGTAAGAAAAATAAGACAGAGATTCAATATAGTGAATTCTTAAACAGATTAGATTCTGGCGAAGTGTTAGAAGTTGAAGTAAAAGGTAACCAAATTAGCGGTCAATACATTCCAATTAATGGTTCAGGTGGAACAGTCTATTTTGAGACATTTGGACCAGCAGGTGATGATCTCTTAAAACAAATGAAAGAAAAAAGGGTAAATTTTAAGTTTATTTCAACCCAAGAAAGTGGTTTCTTCGCTTTTTTAATTAATTGGGCTCCAATGATAATCCTTATTGCACTTATGATTTTCTTCATAAGACAAATTCAAGCTGGTGGCAGAGGNGCTATGAGTTTTGGTAAAAGTAGAGCAAAAATGCTGTCAAAAGAAGANAATAAAAAAACATTTGCTGATGTGGCAGGAATTGACGAGGCTAAAGACGAAGTNCAGGAAATAGTAGATTTTTTAAAAAATCCTAAAAAATTTACTAAGCTAGGTGGTAGAATTCCNAAAGGAATCTTGCTCGTTGGTTCTCCNGGAACAGGAAAAACTTTGCTAGCTAAAGCTATCGCTGGTGAAGCTGGTGTTCCATTTTTTATAATTAGCGGTAGTGATTTTGTAGAGATGTTTGTTGGTGTCGGTGCCTCTAGAGTCAGAGATTTATTTGCACAAGCTAAGAAGAATTCCCCTTGCATAATTTTTGTTGATGAATTAGATGCAGTGGGTAGACACAGAGGTGCAGGTCTTGGCGGTGGTCATGATGAAAGAGAGCAGACTTTAAATCAACTATTAGTTGAAATGGATGGCTTTGAAGCTACTGAGGGAATAATAGTTATGGCAGCAACCAACAGACCTGATGTTCTTGATCCAGCAATATTAAGACCTGGCAGATTTGACAGACAAGTTGTTGTTCCTAAGCCAGATGTGAAGGGTCGTGAAGAAATATTAAAAGTTCATTCTAAAAATGTTCCTTTAGATTCAGATGTAGAATTAAATACTGTTGCAAGGTCAACTCCTGGTTTTTCTGGTGCAGATTTAGAAAATCTAATTAATGAAGCTGCTATTAGAGCCGCAAGGGAGTCACATACTAAAATTTCTATGAATGACATAGAGTTTGCTAAAGATAAAGTTATCATGGGAAGCGAAAGAAAAAGTCTTGTTATAAATGAACATGAAAGAAAAGTTACCGCATATCATGAGGCTGGTCATGCATTGGTAGCTAAACTAACTCCTGGAACTGATCCNGTTCATAAGGTAACAATTATTCCAAGAGGTATGGCTCTAGGATTGACGATGCAAATCCCTATCGAAGATAAATATATGATGTCTCGAGATTATTTATTAAAAACAATCAATATATTGCTTGCAGGCCGTGCTGCAGAAGAAATAATTTTCAATGAAAGAACCACTGGTGCAGGTAATGATTTAGAAAGAGCCTCTGAAATTGCTAGAAAAATGGTCACTGAATGGGGAATGTCAGAGAANGTTGGCCCGATCAGACTAACAAAAAAAGAAGGTGAAGTCTTCTTGGGCAAAGAAATGTCAACAGGGAGCCAGCTAAGTCCTACTACAAGTGAAATTATAGATAGCGAAATAAAAAGNATTATTGTCAATGCAAACAATGAAGCAGTTANTCTTCTTAAAGAAAATGAGAAATTTCTTCANGATTTGGCTAATTTGCTTCTTGAACAAGAAGTTGTTGATTCGAAAGAGCTTAATAAACTTTTAGGAATAGAAGAAGAAGTTAAATCACCATCCAATAATAATGAACAAGAAAAAGCTTCAAATTGGTCACCAATTACACCTGAAACTACGACTGCTTTTTCAGAAATTGAGGATTAACCCTCTTTCATGCTATTAAAAGTTCCTTCTAAAACTTTTCGCANTAATGATTTTCCTTTAGTNGTAGGNGTTCTCAANCTTACNCCTGACTCTTTTTATGANGGNGGTAAGTACAATNATCTAAGAAGTATTTANAANCTGGTTGAAAAGTATNTGGATGAAGGTGCAGATATTATTGATATTGGTGCCGAATCTACAAAGCCAGGATCAAAAAGAGTTTCNTATGAAGAAGAAAAAANANGATTATTCCCTATTNTNNATAAAATAATAAAAAAATATAATCCAATTATTTCTTTNGATACAATGAAAAGCGAAATAGCNAAAATNGGTTTGGATCTTGGTGTAGAGCTAATAAATGATGNAACTGGTTTTATNTATGATGAAAGNATGCCAAAAGTTATAGCTAATTATAAATGTGGNTTAATAATAAATCATACANCTGGGCTTCCCNAAATAATGCAAAAAAAAACCAACTATAAAAATATTATCAAAGACATAATTAAATTTTTTGAATCCATATTAGATACTTGTAAAAAAAATAATATACCTTTAAATTCNATAGTTCTTGANCCAGGAATTGGCTTTGGAAAAACAACTGAGCAAAATATTCATTTAATTAANAAAGCAGATGAGTTTCAAATTTTTAANCGCCCTATTATGTATGGNATATCCAATAAAAGCTTTATTGGNAANATTTTGAATATNAAAAATCCNGATAAAAGAGTCAATGGATCTGTAATTAGCTCCTTATTCTCGATAATGAATGGTGTAAATATTATAAGAACACATAATGTTAAGGAAACAGTTGAAATGATTAAGTTATGGAGAGTTTTCAAATGATTTTTGGTACAGATGGCATAAGAGGTTTTCCTCATAAGGGTCTTTTGACGAAACAAGGCCTTTTAACTATTGGTTTATCTATTGGAAAATTAATTTCTAAAAATAATTCTGAAATAAAAAATATTTTTATAGCTTCTGATACCAGATCATCAACTACTTTTATAAAAAATAATTTAAAAAAAGGTTTAAATACTTTTGGAATTGGTACTACAGATCTTGGAATTCTACCAACATCGTCTGTCTCTATAATGTGTAATAAATATCCAAAATCATACGGTCTTGTCATAACAGCTTCTCATAATAATAGTGAATATAATGGAATTAAAATTTTTAATAACGTTGGTGAAAAAATTGATGATAATGATCAAAAAACTATATCAAAATTTTATGACTATTTTATAAAAAGGAAAATTAAGACAAGAATTAACAATAAAATAAACATAAAATATCCTAATTCTATTGATGAATATTCAGATTTTATTTTAGGGAAATTTATAAAAAGAAGTTCATTTAAAATTGGTATTGATTTAGCTAATGGCTCATCTTATAAAGCAACTAAAACGATAATGAGTAAAACAAATAATAAGTGTTTTTATATTGGAGACAAGCCTAATGGTGAAAATATAAATAGAGATGTTGGAGTTGAAAATACAAAGCGTTTGAGACAATTAATAATAAACAAAAGTCTTGATTTTGGAGTTGCTTTTGATGGCGATGCGGACAGAGTTGTTTTCATAGATAATAAAGGAAGGCAAGTAGACGGTGATAAAATACTTGATTTTTTATCATCAAAACTTCTTAAGAAGTCTGATAAATTTGTAACAACAATTATGACAAATAATGCAATTGATAATAATTTATCAAAAAAAGGAATAAAAGTTATTAAAACTGATGTTGGTGATAGGAATGTTTACCAGTCAATGGTTAAAAATAAATCCAATTTTGGTGGAGAGAACTCTGGTCATTACATTTTTAAAAACTTATTGAACACCTCTGATTCAAATTTAACGCTTTTATTTATATGCAATTTTATAAAAAATGCCAAAGATTTTCATAAAATTTATAATCGTAAAATGAATCCTAGCATATTAAAAAGTTATACAGTTTTAAAAAAAGAAGATCTAAAGAAAATTTCAAGCATTTCGACATTCAAAAGAAATTTTAAAAACAAAAACAAGGATTACTATTTAAATATAAGATACTCAGGGACTGAAAATAAAATTAGAATCCTTATACAAGGTAAAGATAAAGTTATAATAGAGAAATATATAAAGGAGTTTTCAGAATTAGTGAAAAAGCTTTAATATGGAAAAAATTTTAAATATAAATGTAGATCATGTTGCCACACTAAGACAAGCTAGACTTGGTGAACATCCTGATCCTATAGAAGCATGCAAGATTATAAAAAAAACCAAGGCTCATGGTGTTGTGATGCATCTTAGAGAAGATAGAAGACATATACAAGACAATGATTTATATAGATATAAAAAAACAATTAATCTTCCACTTAATCTTGAAATGGCGCCGACCACTGAAATGGTATTGATTGCAAATAAAATTAAACCAAAAATGGTTACTTTAGTTCCAGAGAAAAGATTGGAATTAACTACTGAGGGTGGCCTTAATCTTAAGAGAAATATTAAAAAGATTAATAAAATTGTTAATTCCTTGAATTCTAAAATACAAGTTATGATTTTTATAGATTCAGATAACGAACAAATAGCATTAGCAAAAAATCTAGGAATTCATGGGATTGAGATTAATACAGGGAAATATGCTGATGCATATGGAAATCAAAAAAATATTGAGTTAAAAAAAATCAAAGAAAGTGCTAAATATGCTCACTCCCTCAATCTATACTTAGCTGCAGGTCACGGTTTAACTATAAAAAATATAACAAAAATTGCAGCAATCAGAGAAATAAATGAGTTTAATGTAGGTCATAGTGTAATAGGAGAAGCAATATTTTATGGACTCTACGAGTCAGTCAATAAAATATACGCTAAAATAAATAAATGATTAAAGGTATTGGAGTTGATAATGTAGACATTCCCAGACTAAATAAGGTTTATGAAAAATGGGGAGAAAAGTTTACTAATAAAATCTTTAGTATTGAGGAAATACCCTCTTATAAAGATAAAAAAAGTTTTTTAAATTCACTTGCTGGTAAATTTGCTGCTAAAGAAGCTATAGCAAAAGCTTTAGGAAAAGGTTTTATAGGTGGTTTAACATTTAAAAGTATCAAAATTATAAAATCACTCTCTGGGAGTCCAGTTGCTATTGTTCAAAACAACAATGATGAAATAATGATATCTATTACACATACGGATAAAGTAGCTACTGCAATAGCTATAATAAATAGTGATTAAAAAATGAAAAACATTTTTGAGAAAATAATAGATCGCGAGATCCCCTCCGACATAGTCTATGAAGACGATATATCAATAGCTTTTTATGATATTAATCCTCAAGCTCCAACTCATATATTAATAATTCCTAAGAAAAGAATTACCAGGCCTGAGCTGATTGATAAAATAGATGAAGAAGTTGTAGGACATCTTTTTACTGTAGCTAGAATTATTGCAAACAAATTAAATATTTCCAAAGGTTATAGGTTGGTCATGAACAACGGTGAAGATGCAGGACAGAGTGTTTTTCATATTCATCTACATTTCTTAGCAGGGAGAAAGCTAAGTTGGCCTCCAGGGTAAAAATCAACAATATCAAAGAACTTGAAAAAAGAAAGAATTCGACACATCCATCCTTGGTCAATATCAGAAAGATTCTTTTACTGTTAAAAAATCCACAAAAAAATCTGGGGATTACAATTGGTATAACTGGGACCAATGGTAAAGGGTCAGTTGCAAAAACCCTTTCAACCATATTGAATGATTCAAATTTAAAAACTGGCCTCTATACTTCTCCACACTTATATTCCATCAATGAAAGAATCTCTATAGGAAAAAAAAATATATCAACAAAAGAGTTGAATCAAATTCTTACAGAAATCTTTGAAACTGAGATTAAGGCAAATATTAAATTAAGTTTTTTTGAGTTAATAACTGTTGTTGCAATAATCTTTTTAAGTAAGAAAAAAAATATATTTAATATTTTTGAGGTTGGACTTGGTGGTAGATTTGATGCAACTAATGTAATAGATTCAGAAATTTCAATAATAACAAATATTGGGAAGGACCATAAAGAATACCTTGGTAATACTTTATTAAAAATAGCAAAGGAAAAAATTGGAATCATTAAGAAAGATAGTTTTTTTATAACCGGAATGAAGCCTTATCCTTTGTACAGAGTCAAAGATTATATATTAAAAAAAACAAAAAAAATTTATGTATTCAAAAAAGATTTTCAAATTGAAAATAATAAAGAATTTTATAAATATGAAAACTTAACTTTTAAACCAAGCCTAAAAGGTAGTCATCAAATAGAAAATATGGCATTGGTTTTAAAAACCTGCTCTATTATAAAAAATAATCTTGGATTTGATCTTAAAAATCAAAATATTGTTGATTCATTAGAAAATGTAAAATGGGAAGGTAGATTTAGTATTTTATCTTCAACTCCTTATAAAATCGTAGATGTTGCTCATAATTATGAAGCAATTAAAGTACTGGTTCAAAATGTTAAGAAAATAACCTCTAAGAAATTTATTGTAATATTAGGGATGTTGAATGATAAGGATCCAATAAAATGTATTAATGAATTGCTAAATATTGCAAATAAAATAATTCTTTTCAAAGTTAATAATCAAAGGACTTTCATTCCAGAAAAAATTGCAAAAAAAATAAACAATAAAAAAGTTGTTTTAGGAAAAAGTGAGGAATTAGGAGCACTGATAGAAAAAGATAAAAATATACTTTATTGTGGTTCAATATATTTTATTGGGGATTTATTAAAAAAATATAAAAATTTAAGAAGTTGTTAAATCTTACCAACACCTTTTAAATATTTATCAATTGAAGCTTTATTTTTTACACCCCATATTTCAATTTGCTCCAATATAGGAGATAAAGTTAAACCAAAATCTGTTATTGAATATTCAACTTTAGGAGGAACCTCACCAAAGTCTTTCCTGCTTATCAATTCTGAACGTTCAAGCTCTTTTAATTGTTGTGAAAGCATTTTTACTGTTATATCCCCTATTGCTCTTCTAATTTCTCCAAATCTATATTTTCTCTTTGATAACTTAGTTAAAATACATATTTTCCATTTTCCTGATATAACTTCTAAGCTTCTTTCTAAAGGGCATTCAGTGGTCAATTTCTTCATAAAAGTTCTCTGCAAATCTAAATTTTATGTATAATGGTGGATCAAACCAAATATTCTTTTTATCCTATACTATCTTTTTGACTATTACAAGCTTTTTTACTACTAGCAGAATTAAAAAGTATAATTTATATTAATATTGTAGGGGTTTTTATGTCAAAAGTAGCAATAATTATTTTAGCTGATACGGCCGGACCAGGTGATTTTGGAAGAGCTGTAAACGGGCTTATGACTGCAAAAGAATTTAAGGATGCTAATGATGAAGTTATAATCATCTTTGATGGTGCTGGTACAAAATGGATTTCGAAGTTCACTGAAGAAGGTGGAAAATATAATGACTTATTTGATTCAGTTAAAGACAAAGTAGCTGGTGTATGTGGCTATTGTGCAGGTGCTTTTGGAGTTACTAAAGATGCAGAAGCATGTAGTGTTGACCAATTAAATGAATATAATGGTCATCCTAGTTTTAAGAAATTAGTTGATGAAGGTTTTACCATTATTACTTTTTAATTCTATTTTTTTTTCTGTAGTCCTTACCTTTCATTTCCAATACTGAGCACATTTCAAAAATTCTAGAAATATTTCTCTCACCTATTTTATAGTCTAGCACTTGATCTTTTGATGTAACTTTATACAAATTGCTATCAAGAAAAGCCAGATTTGAACTAAAGATTGTATGTTTTTTTGAATTGTACCTATTTGCTATGAGTGTATCTAATACACTAGTCTCCCACTCACTCATTCTTGTAGCACCTAAATCGTCAATAACTAAAACATCAAATTTACATAATTTATCCACATATTGTTTTTCAGACTCATTTTTAACATAAATATCTTTAATATCTGAAAGCAGATCTCTGAATTGTTTAAAAAGACATTTCTTTCTATGTTTAAAAATTAATTCCGTAATTATTGAAACTGACAAATGAGTTTTACCAGCACCAGGTGTTCCAACAAAAAAAGGAGGTAGATTATTTGGATAATTCTTGGTGTATTCGACACTATAGTTTAAAGCATCTTGTATACTTTTATCAGTACCAATAATTTCCCACCCACCATTGTCCAAAGTAATATTCTTACATTTACTATATCTCGCTGGGATTTTTGCGATGTTATAGTTATTAATTGCTATATTTTTGGGACAAAACCTTACCTGGTTATCTTCAAAAATTATATTATCATTTTGGTAACCAGACTTAAACTTAACTTTAGAATATTCACCGTCTTCATAGAAGTCTAAAAGTGATAGAAACTCTTGCTCAAGAGTAATAACCTTTGCTTTTGTTTTGACTCTTCTGGTTTCCATTTATAAATCCTGTTTAATTATTTTATCCATTTTATCAACGGTTTGTTTATAATTCTTTGTATTAAATATCCCTGTTCCAGAAACAATTATATTTGAACCTGCTTCTTTTAACTTGGATATATTGGATAATTTTATTCCACCATCGACTTGAATAGGAATATCTAAATTATTTTTTCTTAAATAATTATTAAGTCTTGTGATCTTTTTCAAACAACTTTTTATTAATGATTGACCAGCAAAACCAGGTTCAACAGTCATTACCAATGCCAAATCAATAAAACATATATTCTCAACTATTCTATTTATTGATGTCTTAGGTTTAATAGCTAGACCAAAATTTATTCCATTTTTTCTAACAATTTCTGAGAGTTTTTTTANATTAATACAAACTTCAGAATGTACNGTTATATTTTTTACAATTGTACCTTTATATTTTTCTACAAAGTAAGGAACAATATAGTCTGGATTTGAAACCATAAAGTGTATATCTATNGGNATACTTGACTGATTAACTAAAGAGTCTAATTCAGANGTACCAATTGTAATATTTGGGACAAAATGACCATCCATAATATCGTAGTGTATCGATTCAACTTTAGTTTTATTTAATTCTTTAAATTCTCGTTCAAGATTCCAGAAATCTGCTGCTATTATAGATGCTGAAATAAAATTATTCATAATTCCAGATTATAACACTTTAAAATGCTAGAAGTTATAATTGTTTATTATATTCATTTTTATAGTATTATAAAAGCCATGTCAGTGAATGAATTTATTTTTTCCTCTGAATCAGTCACCGAAGGTCATCCAGATAAAGTAGCTGATCAAATATCAGACTCNGTACTTGATGAAATAATAAAAGAGGATCCAAATGCTCGTGTAGCCTGTGAAACACTTATTACTAGAAANAGAGTTATTCTATCAGCTGAAATCAAATCTAATGTAAAAGTTGATTATGANGAAGTAGTAAAAAATACATTATTAAATATTGGCTATGATGATGAATCTAAGGGTTTTGATGCAAACAATTGTATTATTGATCTTTACATTGAAGAACAATCAGCAGATATATCAATGGGAGTTGATCAGAAAGATNCAAACATAATTGGTGCTGGTGACCAAGGATTAATGTTTGGATATGCAACAAATGAAAATAAAGAATGCATGCCCTATCCCATTCTTATAGCTCACAAATTGACTAAAGCTTTAGCAGAAAAACGAAAAAATAATTCGATTCCTTTTTTAAGACCTGACGGTAAATCACAAGTTTCAATAAAATATAAAGACAATAAAGCTGAATACATTGATACAATTCTTATTTCTAGCCAACATTCTGAGGAGGTTTCAGATAAAGATTTAAAAGAATCCATTATTGAAGAAATTATAAAAAAAGAAATTCCAAGTCATTTAATTTCGCAGAAAACAAAATTTATAATTAATCCAACTGGTAGATTTGTTATTGGTGGTCCATTGGGAGATACTGGTCTAACAGGAAGGAAAATCATCGTAGACACTTATGGTGGATGGGCAAAACATGGCGGAGGGGCTTTTTCAGGAAAAGATCCAACAAAAGTGGATAGAAGTGCATGTTATATGGCAAGATATATGGCAAAAAACATNGTAGCTTCAGGGCTTCTTAATAATTGTGAAATCCAGCTTGCTTATGCCATAGGAAAACCAGAGCCTGTATCATTTAATATAAATACAACTGACAAGATCTCAGATGATAAAATTAAGAATTTATTAAATAATTTATTGAACATATTTGACTGTACACCAAAGGGTATAATTGACAGTCTCAATTTACTTCACCCAATTTATCAAAAAACTGCATCATATGGTCATTTTGGGAGAATAGATGAAGACTTTGAATGGGAAAAGACNAATAAGACTAAAAATATTAATGATTTATAGTTATATTAAANTTNTAGGAGCTTCTTTATGAAATCAGATGTAAAAGATTTAAGTTTAAGTAAACAAGGAAGAGATAGAGTTGAGTGGGCATATAGAGATATGCCNGTACTTGAAACTATTAATGCGTCAATGTCAAAATCTAAACCATTAAAAAAAATCAACATTGCAGCTTGCTTACATGTGACAACAGAAACGGCAAATCTTCTAATAACCTTAAAAAATGCAGGTGCTAATGTAGCATGTTGTGCATCTAATCCCCTATCGACGCAAGATGATGTTGCAGCACATTTAGTTAAAGATCATGGAATAGCANCTTTTGCTATCAAAGGTATAAACAATAAAGGTTATTACAAACACATTGTTGACTCACTAACTATTAAACCAAATATAACAATGGATGACGGTTGCGATTTAGTTGGTCTAGTTCATAAATCCCATAAGAAGTATTTAAAAAATATAATTGGTGGAACAGAAGAGACTACAACTGGAGTGATAAGACTAAATAGCATGTCAGCANATGGAGTATTAAATTACCCAATAGTTGCTGTTAACAATGCTTTTACTAAACATCTTTTCGACAATAGATATGGAACAGGTCAAAGTGTTATGGATAGTATTATGAGAGCAACTAATAGATTAGTTGCTGGAAAAAACTTTGTTGTTTGCGGATATGGTTGGTGTGGTAAAGGTCTTGCTATGAGAGCTCATGGCTTGGGAGCAAATGTAATTGTTACAGAAATTGATCCAACTAAAGCCTTAGAAGCAAGAATGGACGGATTCAGAGTAATGAGTGGTAATGATGCTTTCAAGGTAGCTGATTTTATATGTTCTGTAACTGGCAATATTAATGTTATCGANAAACATCACTTCAGATTAATGAAAGATGGTGCGATTGTTTCAAATGCTGGACATTTTAATGTTGAAATAAATATTGATGCATTAAAGAAAATGTCTTCTAAAAAGAGAAATATTAGGACAGATATTGAAGAATATACATTGGGTAAGAAAAAAATATACATCTTATCAGATGGGAGACTAGTTAATCTTTCAGCTGCTGAGGGTCATCCTTCTAGTGTTATGGATATGAGTTTTGCAAATCAGGCATTATGTGCGGAATATGTTGTAAAAAATCATAAAAAATTAGAAAACAAAGTCTATGATGTACCTTCCAAAATTGATGAAAAAGTAGCTCAAATTAAGCTTAAATCTATGGGTATTACTATAGACAAGCTAACTAAAGAACAAGATTTATATCTTAACTCATGGGAGAGTGGAACATAGAACTTTATGCAAGATGTTATTGATAAATTCCTAAAACAAAAAAAGGTATCTAATAATAGCATTACAAATAATACTTTCAATTCTTATAAAAAAGATTTAAGTCTTTTTCATAGTTTTTTAATATCAAATAATATTAAGAATCCAAAAGATGTAAATAAAGAAACAATTAAAAGTTTTTATTCATCAGAATTGTTCAATTCTTATACAAGGGTATGGAAAAAAAGAAATGGTGAAACTAAAAGTATTGTTGGAATTAGAAGTGAAACTTCAAAGAATAGATTGGTCGCTACATTATCAAGTTTTTTTAAATACATGGTTCATAAAAAATTAATCAAGACTTCTCCTTTAATAAAGAAAAAGATCAAGGCAAATGTAGTCCATCAAACACTAACTGTTGAAGAGATAAAAATTATTTTTAAATACATTAACTCTCAAGATTTTTATACAAATGGATCTAAAACTCCAATAAGAGATAAAGTTATAATTGAATTGCTGTATTATTGTGGATTAAGAGTTAGTGAGCTAATAAATATAAAACTTGTTGATTTAAAATTTAATAATACTAATCCTCATATTATAATCATGGGCAAAGGNGCTAAATATAGAGAACAGCCTGTCCCTTCTTACAAGAATGTTCTGAAATACATAGAAACAGATAGAACATCTATATTAAAAGGTGAGAAGTCTGATTANTTATTTGTTAAATTTTATAAAAATAAAGNTGAAGATGATATTTCATTNATTTCAAGACACTCTGTTNTTAAAATTGTNAAAAAAATATGTTCNCAAGCATTTAAAAATACAAAATTTACTATNAATAGAAATGGAAAAGTAAAATANAAATCTATAAGCCCTCATATGTTTAGACANTCTATAGGTACTCATTTGCATCATGATGGTAATGATATAATCGAAATCAGNGACTTTTTGGGACACTCGTCCATNTCTACNACGGATAGATATTTAGATAAAGTCCTAGAAAANAAAGANATTCTCAATAGATATGGGCCATTCACAGGAGGTGAAACTGGATGATAAATATAGAATTGCTTCTTATCATTCTACCTATAGTTTTATTCTCATTAACTGTTCATGAATTTAGTCATGCTTACTCTGCACTTTTATTAGGTGACAGTACAGCAAAATCGCTTGGGAGACTTACTCTAAATCCCCTAAAACATTTAGATTTACTAGGNACACTTGCNATAATNTTTATNGGNATAGGCTGGGCTAAACCGGTGCCAGTAGTTATGAGAAATCTNAAGAATGGGAGGAAAAGCTTATANATNGTTGCTTTTGCAGGCCCNTTATCTAATTTTATAATAGCTTCCTTTTTNGCATTAATTTTTAATCTTCTTGGATTTAATCCNTTAGAGNGTGGNAATCAAGATATAGCTAAATTTTTTGTAATTATGATTTACTTGAATNTTGCACTTGGTATATTTAANCTTCTGCCAATACCACCGCTNGATGGTGGAAATATTATTTATAGTTTTTTACCCGATAANNTAGCAGANAAATATGATTATTATTTAAGGAAATATTCCATTTTCTTAATTATTGCATTATTTTTCTTGATAAAATCCTATTCATTTATTTTACTAAGTCCTATAAATNTAATAGTGGATTTATTGATACCAAATGCTATTTTCTTTCTATAATGGATATGCAAGGAAATGATTCGTATAAGCTTAAGTTAGATATATTTGAAGGCCCATTGGACTTACTATTAACCTTGATAAAAGAAAAAAATCTTGATATTCAAGANTTATCATTA
Organism: bacterium; assembly: GCA_002701605.2. Lineage (GTDB taxonomy): Bacteria > Desulfobacterota_D > UBA1144 > UBA1144 > UBA1144 > TMED126. Next base: position 85,365 of record NZWF02000015.1, on the reverse strand, counting down.
GCCAAAGTCACACAACAATATTTAGATTATGTTGAGCTTCTAAAAGAATTTAATTTTGAAAATATTGGTGACTACATAGTAATNGCNGCNGAACTTACAAGAATTAAATCAAGATCACTGCTCCCAGCTGAAGAAATTGAGGAAGAGCTTGATAATGANGAAAATGAATTAGATCTTTTAAATATGCTTAAAGAATATAAAAAATATAGGCTTTTATCAAAAGATTTAAATTCTAGAAATTTGCTTGGAAGAGATACTTTCAAACGTAATCCAGATAATTCGTTTCAAGATAAGACTATTTGGAAGGTTGAAANCACTGANATATGGAAACTTGTGACTTCTATTAAAAATCTTTTAAGCCAAGAAAAATATAAAGAAGTACCATCAATANATTTAAAAGAAGAGNTTTTAAATCAAGANGAGAGAAAGAGCGAAATTGAATCTATATTTCAAGCTAAAAATGAAATATCNTTTAATGAGATTTTTAATGANAACTTAANTAGAGAAAATATTATTCTCTCTTTCTTGATAATTTTAGAATTAATAAAAGAAGAANTTATTGATATGAAGCAAGAGATTAATAATNAAATAACTTTNTTTAAGAGGTAAAGATATGAATGATTTAAAAAAAAGAATTGAAGCACTAATTTTTATTAGTGANAAGCCTATAACTATCAAAGATATTCANGAACAACTTCAAGAAGAAAAAGCAGTTATTGAAAATATAACTAATGAATTAGTTAATGAGTGGAATTCATTAAATCATTCTTTTTACATAGAAAAAGCAAATAATGGTTTCCATTTCCGAACAAAAGAAAGCTTTAAAGAAATGATAACGGATTATATAAATAAAAAACCATACAAATTAAGCAAAGCAGCACTTGAAGTTTTGGGTATTGTTGCTAAAAAACAACCCGTTACAAAAGTAGAAATTGATAAGCTACGTGGAGTTGATTCTATTGGGACTATTAATGTTCTTATCGACAGAGAATTGATAAGAATATCTGGTGAAAAAGATGCTCCTGGTAGGCCTTTTCTCTATTCAACTACTGAATTATTTTTAGAAACATTTAGTTTAAACAATTTAAATGAAATTCCTGATATTAATGAATTTGCAGATGCTGAAGAATCACTTAATCAAGAGGGGGAAATATAAGGACTAAACAGATTTACTATAAATCTTTTCTTGTAATTTAAACATCTTTTTTTCTCTTTCGGGGTTATCATGATCATAACCAAGTAAATGTAAAAAGCCATGAATACATAGGATTGAGAGTTCTTTAATAATAGTATTTTTATTTTTTCTAATATTTTTTTTACAATATTTAAATGAAATAAAAAGTTCTCCGTAAATTTTATCATAGTCATCATCATATAAAAAACTTAAAACATCAGTAGTTTTAGCAATATTTCTAAATTTAGTATTTATTTTTTTCATCCTATAATCTGATACAAAGTGAATGTGAATCTCTTTACTGGATAAATCTAAAAAATCTAAACTTTTCTTCAAAATTTTCTGTAAAATTGATTTATTGAAGCTTTTAGTATAGTTATTAGTGTCAGTAATTATAAGGGGCATTGAAGAAATGATACCATTGATATCGATTGTTGGTAGACCGAATGTTGGCAAGTCAACTTTGTTCAATAGACTTGTTGGCCTAAGACAATCTATAGTTTTTAGCGAACCAGGAAGTACAAGAGATTTAATTGCTAATACTTTCAAAATTGAGAATAAAAAGTTTAAGCTGGTAGATTCAGGTGGTTTTGACAAAGATAAAGGTCATTACCCTACTTTGATTAGAAAAAAAATATTTCATATTATCAAAAAATCCAATCTTATAATATTCCTGCTNGATGGGAAAAATGGCTTGCAAGATGAGGATAGAGAAATACTTGAATTATTAATTAAAGAAAAGAAAGAGTTTGTTCCAGTTATTAATAAAATTGATTCAAAAGAATTTAATGATAATATCTCAGAATTCTATAAACTTGGCATAAAAAGCTTTATAACTTTATCTGCAGAACATAATAGAAATATTATGGAGCTAAGAGATTTTATATACTTAAAATTTAAACACAACAGTGAGATTGGAANATTAAATGAAGATGATTCAGTTGCAAAGATTGCGATTATTGGGAAACCTAATGTTGGGAAATCTACTTTAATTAATAAACTAGCTAATGAAGATATATCTATAGTAAGCGAGATTGCTGGAACCACTAGGGATACAGTCAATATAGAGTTATCAAGAAATGATAAAAAATATATTTTTATTGATACTGCTGGTTTAAGAAGGAAGAGTAAGATCAATGAAAAGGTGGAATATTATTCAACATCCAGAGCTATTGATACAATTGAAAGATCAAATATTATTATTTTTCTTGTTGATTCTCAGTTTGGGCCATCCAAACAAGATGCCAAAATATTGAATTTTATTAAAANAAATAACAAGGCGATAATACTTGGAATCAATAAATCTGATTTACTGCCTAAAGAGTTGAANAAACCAGANATAATAATTGAAAAAGCATTTCAATTTTTTCCTCAAATNAATTATGCAATTCCAATAGTTCTTTCAGCATTAAAAGGTAAAAATGTTTCAAAATTATACAAAATGATAGACTCTCTTAGTACAAAACTAAAAGTAAGAATCAATATTAATAAATTTAATAAATTTTTACAAAATNTAATTCAAAAATCTCAAGCACCTGTTGATAAAGGGAGAAGGCTTAAGCTTTATTACGCTACTCAACTATTTGGAGAACCTCCATCATTTGTTTTACATTGTAATTTTGCAAAAAATATTCCGAATACATACAGAAAATTCCTTGAAAGATCAATTCGTAAAGAATTTGGTTTCTTTGGAGTAAGCATTAAATTAAGCTTTAAAACTACTAGAAACGAGTGAATTTATTTCATTAATTATTTTATTTGCTATAATTCTTGAATCNTACTTCGAAACTGCTTTTTTTCTAGATTCATAACCCATTTTCATTCTTAATTCATTATCTTCAATTAATCTTACAATCTGTGCAGATACATCCTTGCAATCCAAATCTAAAGAAAAACCATTGATATTATCATCAATAGCCTCGCCTATTCCTCCAATGTTAAATCCTATAACTGGCTTTNCTAAAGACATAGATTCAATAACCACTCGTGGAAATGGATCTGGATACCTTGATGGTATAAAGAAAATATCAAAGTCTGCAATATATGATTCAACATCACTCTTATAGCCTGTAAAAATAAATTTCTTTGAAATATTAAGATCATCAACAGATTTTTTTAATTTCTGCATCAATTTTTGGTTAAAATAGAACGGGGTGTCCCCTACTAAAACAAATATGCAATCCTTTTTAAATTTGTGTGAAATTTCACCAGCTAATTGTATGAAGTACTCAAATCCTTTTCTTGGAACAACTCTACCAGCAGTTCCTATAATAATTGTCTCTTTATCTATCTGAAATTCATTTCTTAACTTACCTTCAACTTTTGATGAAGCATACTCATTTGTATCAATTCCATTGTTAATTACAACAGTTTTGGATTTATCGGTGAATTGCAATCTAGTTGCATTGGATACACATATTATTTTTTTAACAAAACTAATTTTAGAACATGTATTTAGAAGCCATTTTAAAAAGATATTGCTTTGAATATTCCTAACATGCCAGATAATATTAATTCTATATAATAACCCTACTATTGATCCAAATATTTTGGCTTGAGTCCCATTGCAATAAATTAAATCTATTTTTTTATCTTTGATAATGTTTCTCATTTGAAAAAGCATAATAAAAAGTCTTATTAGATTAATAAATAGATCTATAAAAAAAATTGAAATTTTTTTTCCAAATAGACTAAAGTTTTGTTTTTTTAAGTTTTCAGGGAAATTTGGTCTAACTATTTCATCAACATCTAAATCAGCTTTTTCTATTTTATGTGAAAAAGTATCCTTAGAGGGTATTAAAACATTTACATTAAAATTTTTGTAGTCAAAGTGTTTTAATAAATAATAGAGACTTCTACCAGGGCCACCATCACGTATAGAATGATTTATGAATAATATATTTTTTCTCACAATAACAAAATAACATAAATAATGTGTGTTTTGATGTAACTTGACAATTACGGTAATTAGAAGAAAATAAGAGTTAACATTTTATTATGGAAAAATCTAAATATATTTGGTATAACGGAAAATTTGTTCCTTGGGAAAAGGCTACTACNCATGTATTAAGTCATGGGTTACATTATGGTTCTGGAATTTTTGAGGGTATAAGAGCATATTCAAATAAAAGAGATACATATATATTCAGACTCAAAGAACATTATGATAGATTTTATAACTCAGCAAAAGTAGCATTTATAAAATTACCTTATAGTCAAAAAATATTAGAAGAAGCAACAATTAAGCTGATAAAAAAGAACAACTTAAAGGATTGCTATATAAGACCTTTGGCATTCATTGGTGAAGGAGCCATTGGAATTAACCCTGGTTCAAATAAAGTTAATATAATTATTGCCGCATTCAAATGGGGGACTTATTTGGGTGATGAAGGTGTAAAAAAAGGTATTAGAACTAAAATCTCATCTTTTGCAAGGATGGGTGTTAATTCATTTATGACGAAATCTAAAATCTCTGGAAATTATATAAACTCAGTTTTTGCAAAAAGAGAGGCCTTGCTATCCGGATATGATGAAGCCTTGATGCTTGATACAGATGGATATGTTTCAGAAGGAACTGGAGAAAATATTTTTATAGTTCGTGACGGTTTAATAAAGACTACTCCAATTACCACTGTACTTGAAGGTATTACTAGGAATTGTGTTCTTAATATTGCCAAAAGAAATAATATTCAAGTCGTTGAGCAAAAATTTACAAGGGATGAGTTGTATATAGCTGACGAAGTTTTCCTATCTGGAACTGCTGCTGAAATTACACCAGTTAGAGAAGTAGATGATAGAAAAATTGGTAATGGTAAACCTGGAAAAATAACCAAAATGGTTCAGAAAGAATATCTAGAAATGGTAAAAGGAATATCTAATACAAATAGTGGATTTTTAACAAAGATCTAAAATCCAAGATATTTAATTAAAGTCATTACACCAAAACCTGTAGCACCTGGAGCTAACCAATTTCTTTTGGAATCTATATATGCAGGACCTGCTATATCAATATGTGACCATGGTATATTCTTATCAACAAAAAACTGTAAAAACATTGCAGCTGTGGTTGCTCCACCATATCGTGTAGAAGCAGAATTTTTAATATCAGCTATATTACTGTCAATCGATGGACGCAAATCTTCATCTAAAGGTAGTTGCCATATTTTTTCCCCAGCTTCATTTGACATTTTTAGGATTTTATCAGCTTGCTTCTGTGTGTTTGAAAATAAACCAGCAGTAAAATTACCAAGTGCAACCATACAGGCACCTGTTAAAGTTGCTAAATCAATCATTTCATCAACACCTAATTTGTTTGTATATTCTATAGCATCTGAGAGTATTACTCTTCCCTCAGCATCGGTATTTATGACTTCTATAGTCTTTCCACTTAACCCATTCACAATATCATCGGGCTTATAAGCATTAGGACCAAGCATATTTTCAGCAGTTGGAACAATTCCATGAACCTCTATGTTGTCAGGTTGCAAAGCTCCNAGTGACTCAAAAACTCCGAGCACACAACCAGCCCCAGCCATATCCATTTTCATTGTAAGCATAAAATCTGCAGGCTTAATTGACAAACCACCGCTATCATAAGTCATACCTTTTCCTATTATTGCAACCTTTCTAACTTTTTTCTTTGTAGTCTTACCTTTGTATATAAGATGGATAAACCTAGGAAGATTAGAACTGCCCTTTCCTACATCCCATATGCCAAGCATTCCTTTTTTTCTAAGTTGATTATGATCCAGAATTTTACACGAAATATTTTTATTTTTAGATATCTGCTTTGAGTAATCCGCCATTTTCTGTGGTGTTAAGATAAAAGGTTGTTCATTAACAAGATCTCGGGTCATGTTAACGCCTTTTGAAACACCTCTGACACGTTTAACAATGCTTTCAAAAACATTAGATTTAACCGAGCCAAAAACAATATTAATATTTAGATCGTCTAAATTAGCTTTTTTTGTTTTATATTTATCAAAAGCATAATGACCATTGCAAAGTCCCAATAATACATTTTCACAATCATTTTTAGTAAAAGAGCTTGGCAATGATATATCGATTGAAGATATTTTCTTCTTTAACAAAGTTAACTTGTAAGTAATAGAAGAAGATATTCTAAAAATTTTTTCATTTGATAATTCTTTTTTATCTCCAAGNCCTANGATTGTNATTCTANTATTCTGCTCATCTAGAACTAAATTAAATGTTAAAGATTCATTATANGAACCCTCAAAATTATTAGATTCNANCTCATTCATTATTAGATCTTTATGATGAGGATATTTTCGTGTTAAAGATTTTATTTCATTCTTATGTATNTAATGNAAAACATCANTACAAAANGATTCCGATTTAGATATATTAAAATTTAAAGACATATTAAATTATAACTAAACTTTGAGAAATCTGTATAATATAAATTATGGTTGATTCATCGATAATTTTGGCTTTTAGTGCNGGTCTAATATCATTTTTTTCACCATGCATATTTCCTCTTTTTCCAATTTATCTTTCAACATTAAAAAATGAGGCCAATGATTCNTCATTAATGNTAATATNAAATACTCTTATTTTCACTNTTTCATTNTCAATTATTTTTTTATTATTAGCTCTTACAACTACTTCAATTGGGNTATTCCTTAACNTAAATAAAATCTTACTAATAAAATTTTCTGGAATATTAATAATGTTCTTTGGTCTAGTCAATTTAAATCTAGTAANATTANATTTTTTAGATAAAAACTATAATTTTTCATTTTTTGATAGATTAAAGNTTTTTAAACCAATTGTTCTTGGACTTTCCTTTGGNTTTGCATGGACCCCATGNATAGGACCTATATTAGCTTCTATTCTTTCATACTCTGCTGCTGGAAAAAACTATNCTAGTTCACTTCTCATGTTNGGATTCTATTCAATTGGTCTTGGAATACCCTTCTTATTAGGCTCACTTGGATATAAAAATGTACTTTCTAAATTTAATAAAAATATTAAAATTTATAAACTTTTTAATATTCTGATGGGTATTTTGTTATTAATATTTGGNTTCCTTGTATATAACAACAAAATATACATTTTAAATATATATTCTCAGAAATTTTTTGATTACTTTAATTAAAAATTTACTTTGAAAAACTTCGAAAAAATTATATTCTATACTAGTATTTATTTCATCAAATTACTAAGGGGTATTTATTATGAGCGAAAACAATAGAAGACAAGAAGCATTAGATTATCATTCAAATGANCCAAGTGGTAAAATTGAAATCAAAGTTACTAAAGAAGCAGAAACTCAAGACCAGCTTTCGTTAGCTTACTCACCTTGGGTTGCNGAGCCNTGTAAAGAAATNNATGAAGACATACAAAATGTATANAANTATACAAACAAAGGAAATCTTGTCGCAGTTGTATCTAATGGAACTGCNGTTTTAGGACTTGGCGATTTNGGCCCTGAAGCTAGTAAGCCAGTTATGGAAGGTAAAGCAGTTTTATTCAAGAGATTTGCTCAAGTTGATGCATTTGATATTGANATAGCAACAACAGATGTCGATGAGATTATAAGAACNGTTGAAATATTAGGGCCAACATTTGGTGGTATAAACTTAGAAGATATAAAAGCCCCAGAGTGTTTTAGGATTGAAGATGAACTAAAAGAAAAGATGAACATTCCTGTTTTCCATGATGACCAGCACGGAACTGCAATAATATCAGGTGCAGGCTTAGTTAATGCTGTTGAACTAGTANATAAAAAAATGTCNGACATAAAGATCAATATTAATGGTGCTGGTGCCTCAGCAATTTCTTGTGCAAGGCTTTTTGTCACACTTGGAGCAAATCCAAATAATATATTAATGTGTGACAGTAAAGGTGTTATATATAAAGGAAGAGAAGGTTTAAATAAACAAAAAGAAGAATTTGCTGTTGAGACCGACTGTAGAACTCTTGATGATACTTTTGATGGAGCAGATGTTTTTATTGGNCTTTCNATAGGAAATGTTGTTTCCAAAGATATGATTTTGAAAATGAATGAAAATCCTATTATTTTTGCTATGGCAAACCCTGATCCTGAAATATCTCCAAAAGATGCTTTTGAAGCAAGACAAGATATTATAATGGCAACTGGTAGAACAGATTATCCAAATCAGGTTAATAATGTTCTTGGATTTCCTTTCATCTTCAGAGGAGCTCTAGATGTTGCTGCTACAGACATAAATGAAGAAATGAAAGTTGCTGCATCTATTGCATTGGCAAAATTGGCCAAACTGGGTGCTGGGCCTGAAATAGCTAAAAAACATAATANAAATGAGCTTGTATATGGAAAAGAATATATTGTTCCATCACCATTCGATCCAAGGGTATTGGTATGGGAGTCATATGCTGTTGCAAAAGCTGCAATAGAAACTGGTGTAGCTAGAATTAATNTTGATTTAAATGAGTACAAATCAAGATTAGAAAAGATGGCAGGAGTAGAACCTCAAGATATTGACTTGTAAAGGTATGTTTTTCACAAAAATTAATTTAATTATTTTTTTTCTGATAACAACTCAAAGTTTTGCATTTAATGTNNCAAGTGAATCTNTNGTTTTCTTAAANTCATTAAAGGGATCAACAAAAGAGGCTTANGAATATGCTATAGAAAATCCCGAGATTCTAGATAATTTTTCTTGCTATTGTGGATGCGAAAAAATCAAACATACCAGCAATAAAAGCTGTTTTATAAAAGATATCGATAAGACTAATAGNANGATNACACTGACATCCCACAGTGTTAATTGCCCTATATGTATAGATGTAGCATTGACAGTAAAATACTTATCAAAAGATGGNTTTACTTTNAAAGAAATAAAACAATTATTAGATGATGCTTATAAAGATTATCCCTCNACTAATACAGAGCTAAAAAATAATGANGAGTGTTGTTCTGAAAAAAGTTAATTTTTTTCTTCTTTTTTATTTAACTTTATCTTCTTTTGCTTTTTGTGGAGATTTGAATTTTATAAAAATAAATAAAAAAGTAAATGAATCCTTAACCCTGAAGAGCTTAAGCAAAAAAATTGATTCAACAAATGAGAGTGATGATATAAACATTAAAGATTTAAAAGGGTTTATAATATTGAATTTTTGGGCTTCTTGGTGTGGACCATGTGAAGATGAAATTAAAGATATAAATGAATTTATAGATTTAAGAAATACTCTTCATCCTGATGTTAAAATTTACGGAATAAATATTTTTGATAATAAAAAAGATGCTTTGCATTTCAAGAAAAAAAATCCAATGGATTACCCTAATTTTTATGATTCAACTAATACTATTCCTGTCTTTTTTGGGATTTCAGGTGTCCCTGAAACTTATTTTCTAAAAGATAATGTAATAATCTATAAATATGTGGGTAAAATAAACTCTGATGATCTACTCAAAGGTATTAATAAAGCCAAATCTTTTAATAACTAGCTTAATTTTCTTCTTTTTTACAATTCAAGTAACAGCAAATGACAGTTCAAACTTGTATGAAATATCAAATGAATTAATGTGCCCAGTATGTCAGGGACAAACAGTTGCTGAGTCAAATTCAAAGTTGGCAATTTCAATGAGAGATGTAATAAAACAGAAAATCAGTGAAGGTAAGAATAAAAATGAGATTTTAAACTACTTTACAGAAATTTATGGTGATAATATTCTGGCAACTCCACCAATAAAAGGGTTAAATATTTTGCTATATTTAGTCCCTATTCTTTTTTTAGTTATTAGTATCTTTTATTGGTATAAGAAGGTTAAAAAATAATGGAGTTAATTAAAAAAAGGGCTGAAATTATTAGAAATGGGAATGATAAAGGTAGTTTTGTTGCATATTGGACATCTAACACCCTAAGAGTGAACAATAATTATTCCCTTAAAATTGCATCCGAAATAGCATTTGATAAAAATCTACCCTTAAAAATTTTTTTTTATCATAATGAGTCACATTATAAATGCATTGATAGACATACAATAGTTTTATTAAATGGATTAATCGAATTGGTTGATGAATTAAACCATTTTGGTCATGAATTAGAATTTGTTAATTGTATTAATGATATTGAAAAATTAAATTTAATTGAATGTCATACAATTATTGTTGATAAAACTTATACTAAAAGATCGTTTGATTATACTTTGGAGATATTAAGGAACTACAATGCTAATATAGTATCGATTGATAATCTCTATCTGCCAGCCAATCTAATCTCTAATAAGCAAGAGTATTCAGCAGCAACATTTAGAAGAAAGTANTATAAAGTTACAAACTCATTGATAGATTTAACATTTGATATATCNAGAGAATTAACACAGGTAAAACAAATCAAATCGTCTGAAAATACNAAAGAAAAGATANTAAAAAGATTGGCTAGTTTAAAAGATGAATTTATTGAAACTGTAAATCTAGATAAAAATGGTGCTTATGCATCAAAAGAAAATCTTAATATTTTTTTGAATGAANATTTAACAAATTATGAGGAAAATAGTAGCAAACCAGAATTTGAATATGTTTCTAAATTAAGCAAGGACTTGCATTATGGATTTATATCACCTGCATATATTATTAAAAAATTAATTCTGAGAAAATTGGATTTTTCATCATCNTTTGTTGAACAACTTTTGATCAGAAGAGAGCTTGCTTTTAACTACACCTTAAATAATAANAACTATAATAATCTCAATGGGTTGCCCGATTGGGCATTAAAAACTTTAAATGAACATGCTAAAGATGAAAGANAGTATGNCTATAGTCTCANTGACTTNGAAAATGCGNAAACCCATGATGAATATTGGAATGCTGCACAAAATGAAATGCTTNGATCAGGATATATGCATGGATATATGAGAATGTACTGGGGCAANAAAATTNTGGAATGGTCAAATAATTTTANAGATGCTCATAATATAACACTTAAACTAAACAACAAGTATCAGCTAGATGGAAGAAGNCCAAGTGGATATGTAGGAGTTTCTTGGTGCTATGGTCTTCATGATAGGGGATGGAAAGAAAGAGAAATTTTTGGGAAANTTAGATATATGAATATGAATGGTTTAGATAGAAAATTTGATATGGCAAGATATGTTGATAGAGTGAGAAATTTATGAATTATGAAGAAGTATATGATCAATTAATTCAATTTGCAAAATCTGAACATTTACTTAATGAAGCTAAAGAGGCATTTTATCTTTGGAATTTAAACCCCTATTCTGTTCTTGATTTAACCTCATATGAAGCAAGAGATCCTGATGAATTTGATGCATTTATTGACTGGTTTATTTTTGATTATAATTTAATAAGCTTTCAGAAAAGTATAGTTTCAATATATTACAAAGAGAATAATAATCAATACATAAAAGAATTAATAAATTCTTATAGGTCAATTTATAAAGTTTTAAGCGATCATGATAACTATTACATTATTGAGGATCTTATAATTAACAAAAAAATNACCATANATAGCCAGAATGAATTTAAAATTAATGATGTTTTATCAGTTCGAGTTGCTTCAAAAAATGGAGAATATTATGTAGTTGGTAAAATTGAAGTTTTCAAGGACTTTATAACTAANGATTTAATTAAAAATATAATCAACTTCANATCAAGAGATGATTTTGAATCAACCTTTNCTTATATAAAGACTAATTACTACTTGTTAAATTACTTTATTAAAAAAAGTGCTGTGGAATTTTCAGAGACCTATCCATCAAATGTAATCTTATTTAAGGAATTCAACATAAAGAATAGAAATGAAATNGAGAAAATTATTTCCAAAAAAAAATTTTTTAAAAAATTGCAAAGCGATAAAGATACATCAGTATTCAATCTTGTAGATAGCAAAATGAACTACAGTCCAGGATGTGTTGAAATAAGTGATAAAAAAATTATTTTTACTTCTTTCACAATTTCAGATCTAAATCATGTATTAAAAGATCTTGGTCTTGATAAATATATTTCACCAAGTCACATTAGTGATCCAAACGAGATATGGCTTAATACTAAACTTGAACTTTTGGATAATTTAACACCATTAGAGGCGATAAAGGAAAAGAGATACAGTCAAATACTTGAGGGAATATTAGAGGATATATTTAGTATNCATATTGGTAGAGAGGATGAAAANGAGGTTAGTCTTGACCCCTATTATATAAAGAAAAAATTAGGTATTTAGTTTAAATACTTTTCGAAGCTTCTACTATGCTTGTAATATGTAAATGTTCCAACTTTAAAGGAAATAAAAACTGGAATATTAACATTTATATATTCCGAGTTATTAAGTTTAGTAAAGTCTGATAGNTTCAATGTCTTTGATAAAATATCATTATTAACAATTGAATCTGATGCTACCANAATAAAAATAGAATTATCATCTACAATTTGGTTATTTTTTTGATTAATATGGTAAGTCTTAATTTCANTGTCAAAGGTGTAAATAGAATAAGTTGGTATATTCTCAAAATTTATAATTTCATATATTTTTCCTTGGAGATCAAAATAATTTTTAATATCCAAGGTCTGATTGAAATTAGATATTGTTCCATTATAAATAATTGAAAAATTTGAGATATTATTATTAACTAGTAATGATTTTAAATTCTCAACTACTATACCGGANATAACCGAATCAAAACTTAATTTAGTNCACTCCTGAACTTTAAAGAATATATTNNTAGCTTTAACCTTTATATTNTTCATNGATATACATCTTCTTGTAGAACTTGTGTTAAGAAGCTTNGTAATCTTTTTAACCTTTTTAGATTTTGATATAATAGAAAAAATTGTTGGATCAAAAGAACCTTTTGATATTTTATTATAGTTTTTTAATATTAAAAAAGCATCTACGAAGTAATCTGGNGCAGAAACTTGTGAATTTNTCTCCAATTCATTAAACCTAGAAACNAAAGAATCAGACTCATTCACATCGATTACNGATAATATAGCATCAAATTTCTTCTCTATTAAATCATCTANGTCGTTAGAAATTTCANCATNAGTAAAAATTATTAACTTCTTATCTATCAAATTATATTCTTTCGTGATACCATATGAATTTGTATAAAGGACAAAGAAAAATACAATTAAAATTAAAAAGCGCATTGATGATAAATTCTAACTTAAACAATAGTACAATCCAAAAATCTTTTGAAATCGTTCCTCCTAGATACTCGATTTCAGATAGTTTTATAAATAAAATNNTTAAGTATGAAAAGAGTTTTGATTTATTGGATATAACTTGCTGTCCAATGGCCACATTACGAGTAAATCCTATAGCAGTAGCACACAGACTTATATTAAAAGGTNTTAAGCCAGAAAAATTAATAGTTAATTTCTCATCAAGAGATAGAAATTCCTTAGCTCTTCAAAGTGAAATATTTGGTGCACTTTCAATAAANCTTAAAAATATTCTTATNGTGAGAGGAGACCCAATTACATATGGAAATTCAAAAAATTCTAAAGAGGTCTTTGAATTAACTACTGACCAAATAATTAATAAAGTAANCAATATTAACAAGGGGCTTGATTTTAATAATAATNAAACCAACTCTAAATTTTATATCAATATTTTCTCTACATTAAATATTAATAGATCATTTAATGAAATAAAAAAAACTATCCAGAATAGGCTTAGAAAAGGTTCAAAATTTTTTATCACTCAACCAATTTATTCTGAAAGTGATTTCGAAAAAATCATAAAATTATCTAAAAGTAAAGANTATAAAATTTTTGCAGGAATTTTACCCGTTAAAAATAAAAAAATTCTTGGTAATTTGCTAAAAAAATTAGGCGGTATAACAATTGATTCCCCTCACTTAGTAGAATTAGCAAACTATGATGATAAAAAAATCCATTCTCACTCAAGTAAGCATCTTAAAGAGTTGATTAAAGTTTACAAAAAAAATTTAGATGGTCTTCATNTAATGACATCGGGATCTATAAATGAAGCATCTAATTTAATTAAAGATTTATAATGCCAGATACAAGAAATACATTTAATTCAATTTCAAGTGTTTATAATCTTATTAATAACATTATAAGTTTNGGAAATCATAAAAAATGGAAAAAAAGGTTAGTGCTTGGGCACCCTATAAAGGGTAATGTGCTTGATATAGCTACAGGCACTGGNGATATTATTTACTTAATAGAGGAATATTGGAAAGACTCANCCCTTTATGCAATCGACCCATCCAATAAAATGCTNGAGATTGCAATTAAAAAAAATTTTAAAAAAAATATAAATTTTAGTGAAAATTACTGCGAAGATTTAAATTTTAATAATAATTTTTTTGATTTTATAACAATATCCTTTGGAATACGAAATACAAAATCAATTGGTATTGCTTTAAGTGAGTGTAAAAGAGTAATGAAGAAGGGAGCAACATTAAAAATTATGGAATTTTCAAAAAGTGAAAATATTTTTCTGTCTTTTCTGACAACAACTTATCTATATCTNATAATTCCATTTATTGGCCTTCTATTTGGAAAATTTAAGGAATATTTTTATCTTTCATCTTCAATAAGTAATTTTTACACACCTAAACAATTCAAAGAGATTTTATTAGAAAATGGGTTTCAAATAAAAGAAGTAGACACATTTAATTTAGGTCTTGTTACAATATATACAACAACTAAACCTTAAAGGTTTCTAATATGTTGTCTTGATATTCCTCAACAATCTCCTTTTCAAGATAATAATGAGGTGCAGTGAGTATTGGTAAATCTANATATTTTTTATACTCTTGAAGTNTATCTGAAACCTCAGTTTGAGACCCAACAATAGAAAAGGAATTAACCATTTCGTCACTTACATTATCCATCATACCCTTTGGATTATTATTAAAAAATTCTTTACGTATTTCATTTATATTATTTTCGAACCCCAAATCAATAAATGGTTTAGAATAGGCTTTTACAGTCGCATAAAATGCTATTGTGCCTCTTGCATCATTAATTGCCTTTTTTTTATCATTATTAATTGAACATAAAATTATTGATTTTGTACTTTTTAAATTANTTCTGAAGGGTTGTATATATTTTTTTAAATAATCAAGAGAGCAAACAACATGGCCCAAATATCCATTAAACTCAGTAAAAGCTGTTTTAACCATCTTTGGACCTATTCCAGCAAGATATATTGGTATTTCTTGTCTTTGTGGTTTAAATGGCCTTCTAAAGCTCTTTAAATCAATAGTGTTATAACAATCCTGATAGTTGATGTCTTCACCTGATGTCAAAGATTCCTCAATTTTTCTTGTAATTTTAATGAAAGATTTAATTCTTTCCGAAGGATTATCAAAATCTTCNATACCATGCCATTTTCTATTAGTATTAATAGCACCCGACCCTATACCGAATAAAAATCTACCATTCGATAACTCATCAATATCTAATGCAGATCTTAAGGTTGAAAGTGGACTTCTAGTAAAAGCAAGTGTAACAGCTGAACCAATTTTTATTTTTTTTGTAATACTAGCTATATATGCAAGCTGCTCAAAAGAAGACCTATAAAGCTCCGTAACCCAAGCTGAATGAAAATTAAACTTTTCAGCTTTTGTTATGACATAATTTATATTCTGAAAGCTATTAGGGTCAAGTATGATTCCAAGCTTATTGTTCATAATTAAATAATTTATTCAGGAGCTTTCTCTTCNAATNCNGGCTCTTCAACCTTATCAACTTTGTTAAATGGAACATCAAGGCCAACAAGCTCTATTAATGACATAGGTGCAGCNTCTCCTCTTCTAGGGGCTAATTTTATAACTCTAGTGTATCCACCNGGTCTATCATTNAAACTAGGAGCTATTATCTCAAANAAGTTGGTTAAAACATCTCTATCTTTAATTTTTGCATTTACCAATCTTCTTGCATGAAGGCTGTTCTTTTTTGCAGTTGTAATAAGTCTTTCTGAGAATCTTTTTAATTCCTTAGCCCTAGCATCAGTTGTAACAATTCTTCCGTACCTAAAAAGTTCAGTAGAAAGATTTTTGAGTAGAGATAGTCTGTGCTCTGTCTTTANNCCTAATTTTCCTTTTCTTACTCTGTGTCTCATTATACTTCCTCTTGAATCTCACCGTTAATTATATCTTCTTTAGNTTTTCTCTGTTCATAGTATAAGTCTTTATTTATTTCTTCACCTAGTTTTAAATTGAATGATGAAACTACATCCCTAACTTCATTGAGTGACCTCTTACCAAAATTTTCAAGATTTAACAAATCCTCTTCACTTAACTGAATCAAATCTCCTAAATATTTAATATTTGCTTTTTCAAGGCAATTTAAAGATCTTGCTGAAAAATCTAACTCTTCAACTCTTGTAAATAAAACATCCTCAGACCCTATTATTTCATCACTTTCATCTTCAATTATAGGAATAGAATCAATTTCTTCTTCATCAAAATTAACGAATACTGTCATTTGATCCTTTATTATTTTAGCAGAATAAGCCACNGCATCTTCAGGAATAATTGTTCCGTTTGTCCAAACTTCAATAGTCAATTTTTCGTAATCTGTTCGCCTACCAACTCGAGCAGCTGTAACATTATAATTAACTTTTTTAATTGGAGAGAAAATTGCATCAATTGGAATCTCTCCAATTGAATGAGATCCATCATCTCTAGATTCGGTAGTCACATAACCTCTACCCATCTCAATTGTAAGCTCCATATCTAACTTCGCACTTTCAGATAAAGTAGCAATAAACTGATCAGGATTAACTATTTCCACATGTTGATTTGTCTCTATATCCTTTGCTGTTACCTCACCTTCTCCTGCATAACTTAAATTTAAAATTTGAGGTTCATAAGTATCCATTTTTAAGCTAATTTGTTTTAAATTTAAAATAATCTCAGTTACATCTTCTTTTATGCCTGTTATAGTTGAAAATTCATGTTGAACGCCATCAATTTTAATTTTTGTTATTGCTGGACCTTGAATGGATGAAAGGAGTGTTCTTCTTAAAGAATTTCCTATTGTAAGCCCATAACCTTTCTCCAAAGGCTGACATACAAACTTTCCATAAGTATCACTTTTGGATTTCTGTTCAATTTGTATAGATTTTGGCTTATATAAGCCTATCCAATTTCTTTGAAATTCCATAAATTCTCCTAAAGTTTAGAATAAAATTCGATTATAAGCTGTTCGTCAATTGGCAGCTTGAAATCTTCTCTTGTAGGTAACCTTTTAACTTTACCAGTAAGTTTCTCTGAATCTAATTCAAGCCAATCAACAACACCTCTTCTAGCAACAGATTCGATTGATTCNTTGATTCTTTTTGATTCCTTACTCTTTTCTCTAATTTCAATAACATCATTAAGGGATATTAAGTATGATGGGATATCAACCTTCTTTCCATTAACAAGTATATGACCATGATTAACAAACTGCCTTGCCTCACTTCTTGAACTTAANAAGCCAAGTCTGTAAACAGCATTGTCTAGCCTTCTTTCTAGATTNGTAATTAGATTATCACCAGTGACACCAGGCTGATTATTTGATTTTGNAAAATTAATCCTGAATTGTTTTTCTGTTAAACCAAAAATTCTTTTCAATTTTTGTTTTTCTCTAAGCCTNATTGCATACTCTGAGGATTTTTGNCTATATTTAGCCTGAGACTGGCCNGGCAATACTGTNAGCCTTCTTGCTGCCTTATCAGTATAAGATCTATCACCCTTAAGAAAGAGCTCTTGACCTTCTCTTCTTGATAATTTTGTTGTTGGTCCTGTATATCTAGCCAAATTCTTCCCCTACACTCTTCTCTTTGCTGGAGGNCTGCANCCATTATGTGGCAAAGGTGTTACATCTTTAATTAAATCAATTTTAATTCCAGCAGCTTGTATTGACCTAATTGCTGTTTCTCTTCCAGGACCAGGNCCTTTNACAAANACAGAAATTGTCTTCATTCCAAAATCAATTGCTTTTTTTGCAGCATCTTCAGCAGCNAGTTGTGCAGCAAATGGAGTCCCTTTTCTTGTACCCTTGAAGCCTTTTTTTCCACCGGCTGCCCAAGAAATTACATTTCCAGTTTGGTCGGTAATTGTAATAATAGTGTTGTTAAAGGTAGCTTGTATATGAGCATGACCAGCTTCAACAAACTTTTTAACTTTCTTATTTTTTTTAACTTTTTTCAAAATTATACCTCTATACTACTTTAGACCTGCTAGTTTTTTCTTGGCTACNGCTAAACCTTTCTTACCTCTTCTAGTTCTGGCATTAGANTTAGTCCTTTGACCTCTACAAGGTAATTTTTTTCTATGCCTGATTCCACGATATGAAACAATTTCTTGAAGTCTTTTTATGTTATTTTGAACATCTACTCTTAATTCACCTTCAACTAAATAATTATCTTCAATTAATTGACGTATTGTAGAAACATCTTCATCAGTTAGTTCACTTGTTTTAATATTTTTATCAATATTAGCTGAGNTTAAAATATCATTTGATATCTTTTTCCCTATTCCAAAAATATAAGTAAGAGCAATTTCAACTCTTTTATTCTCTGGTATNTCTACTCCTGCAATTCTAGGCATAAAATCTCCATTAAAGCGTTATATTATATACGATAATTTCATTTCAATCTATATGTTATTCTTCCTTTTGTCAAATCATAAGGTGACACTTCAACTTTTACCTTGTCGCCAGGCAAAATACGAATAAAGTGTGTCCTCATTTTCCCTGATACATAAGCTAAAATTTGATGNCTATTCTCAAGTTCAACTTTAAACATAGCATTAGGAAGTGCTTCNAAAATTGTTCCTTCTAATTCAATTCTTTCTTCTTTACTCATTTAATTTGTTAACACCTTTGGTCCATCTTTAGTAATTGCTACTGTATGTTCAAAGTGAGCAGATAGACTACCATCCTTTGTCTTAACAGTCCATGAATCACTGCTNAGCTCAACTTCATAATNCCCAATATTAACCATTGGCTCTATAGCTAACACCATACCCTCTTTCAACTTTAGNGATGTATGGCGATCCTTTTCACTTGAAATGAAATTTGGAACATGAGGCTCTTCATGAAGCTCTTTTCCAATTCCATGTCCAACATATGAGCGAACAACTGAAAATCCCTCAGATTCAACACACTCCTGAATAGCTTTTGAAATATCAAAGATCTTATTTCCTGGTTTTGCTAATTTGATTCCTTGTTCTAAAGAACTTTTAGTTACTTCTAAAAGTTTCGATACATCATTTGAAATTGTACCAACACCAAAAGTAAAGGCAGAATCAGAATAATATTCACCATCATAAACNCCAAAATCAATACCAATTATATCCCCATCTTTTAAAATTCTATTTTTTGATGGAAGACCATGAACTACTTCATCGTTGATGGATGCACATATTGAAGCAGGAAAGTTTTGATAGCCTTTAAATGCAGGCTTGAAACCCTTGGAAAGGGTATATTCTTCCGCAATCCTATCTAATTCCCAGGTTGAAATGCCTGGCTCGATATTTTTGATTAATAAATCACGAACTTGTGCGATTATTGAACCTGATTTTTGAATCTTACTGATTTCATTAGGTTTTTTAATTTTTACTGCCATATGTTATGAAATTGAACTCACAATTGTTGCATTTACATCATCAACTGAGTCATCTCCTTTAACTTCAACTAATTTATTATTTTTTAAATAATAATCTTTAATTGGAAGTGTTTGGTTTTTATATACATTCAACCTGTTTTTAATGGTTTCCTCATTATCATCACTTCTACCTCTAGACAAAAGCCTTTGTGTTAAAACATTATCATCTACCTCTAAGGAAATAACTTTATCTACACTAAGGCTATTNCTTAGGAGCATTGCATCCAATGCCTCAGCTTGAGAAATAGTTCTTGGAAAACCATCAAATAAAAAACCTTCAACATTTTTTGTAGAATCTATTTTATTTTTAATCATCCCTATTATTAATTCATCAGTAACTAGCTCACCAGAATCCATAAACTTCTTAGCCTGTTGGCCTAGATCAGTGTTATTGGAAACTTCTTCTCTTAAAATATCCCCGGTTGATAAATGNAGTAAGTTAAATTTATCTTTTAATAAATCAGCTTGTGTTCCTTTACCAGCTCCAGGTGGTCCAAATAATATAAGTATCATAAATCACCTCAAATTAAATCTTTTTGGTTCCTTCTTTCTTTTTTTATTCCCAAAATTGTCATAGTTGTTAGAAATTAAAAAAGATTGAATTTGTTGAATTGTATCAAGGGTTACNCCAATTACGATTAATAAAGATGTTCCCCCAAAGAAAAAGGGCAAGCTAAATGGCTTTGCATTTAGTATGGCTGGAATAACACATACNAATGCTAAATAGAGTGCACCAATTACTGTTAATTTGGACATTACATTTTTTATATATTCAGTTGTATTACTTCCAGGCCTAATGCCAGGTATAAATGCACCATTTTTTTTCAAATTTTCTGACATTTCTGATGGATTTATTACCATGCCAGTATAAAAGAANGTAAAAAATATTACTAAAAGAGCAAAAACCAAATTATATATAAAACCATTATTTAAAAAGGATGCACTAAATTCATTGAGGCTAGGAATGTCCACATAGTTAAAAATTGTTAAAGGTAATAATAATATAGATGAAGCAAAAATTGGTGGTATAACACCAGCAGGATTAATTTTTAATGGTAGATGTGATGACTGACCAGCAGAAACTCGCCTCCCTTGAGTTTTTTGAGGATATTGGACTGGAATTTTTCTAAAGGATCTTTCAACAAAAACCACTGAGTAAAGAACCACTAGCATTATAATAATATATAAAACTATNGTAAGAACATTTAGATTGCCTATTGAAACAAAATTGTACAATTTTCCAATAGCTGAGGGAGCACCAGTCAATATAGATGCGGTAATAATTAATGACANACCATTCCCTATTCCATTATTTGTAATCTGTTCCCCTAGCCACATTACAAAGAAAGTTCCAGCAGTAAGACTAAANACTGTTAGTAAATAAAATGAAAGNCCAGGGTCNAAAACTATTTGTGCNCCNGTTCCCAATCCNGTTTGTAANGCNGATACAAGCAAAGANGCTTGAAAAAAACATATTACAATAGTCAAATATCTTGAATATTGACTGATCTTTTTCTTACCTGCACTATCCTTATTCATTTCCTCTAATTTTGGAATTGTTTTAACTACTAAGTTCATTACAATTGAGGCTGTTATATACGGCATTACCCCAAGAGCAAAAATAGATGCTCTTTCAAAAGCACCACCAGAAAATAAATTAATAATATCNAAAAAGGATTTTCCCTGATTTGAAAAAATTGCTAATATTTCAGCGGAATCTACTCCAGGAATCGGNACGAAAACACCTAATCTATATATTGTCAGAATGAATAGAGTAAATAAAATTCTTTTATTTAACTCTGGAAGTCTTGGTAATGAATCTACTGAGCTCATACTGAAGTGATTGTTCCGCCTGCGGATTTAATTTTTTCTTCTGCAGACTTAGAAAAAGCATCTGCTTTTATGTTAATTTTTTTTGAAATCTCACCTTGACCTAAAATTTTAAGGGGCTTCTTTCCTTCTATTTTTCCTAATTTAACTAGAAGTTCTTTGTCTATTTCTGATGAATCAGAAATTTTATCCAGTGTTCCTACATTTAGTATTTCAAATTCAACTCTATTNTAGTTTTTAAAGCCTCTTTTAGGTGTTCTTAAAACAAAGTTAGATTGTCCACCTTCAAATAAAATTGGAACACCTCCTCCTGATCTTGAATTCTGACCTTTGTGACCACGACCAGCGGTTTTTCCCTTTGAACCAGGTCCTCTTGCCACTCTTGTTTTTTTCTTATATCCAGTTTTGACTAATTCGTTAAGCATTTATTTCACCTTCAGCTTTATTTAAATAATATTGTTTAGGTAGATCTAAATCGTTANAATCCTTTCCCCTACTANCTGCTGTTTCAGATGGTTCAGACAACTGTTTTAAACATTCAATAGTTGCAGCAACAACATTAATAGGATTTCTTGAACCTAGAGATTTCGATAAAACATCTTTAATTCCAGCTAACTCAAGAACAGATCTAACGGCTGCACCAGCTATAACTCCAGTTCCAGAACCAGCAGGTCTGATCATTACCTGTGATGATAATGATTTAGCATATACTTCATGACTAATGGTTCTCCCATTCATATTTATATTGATCAAATTCTTTTTTGCTTTTTCTATTGCTTTCCTAATTGCATCAGGAACCTCATTCGATTTTCCTAAGCCAGAACCGACTTTGCCTTTCATATTTCCAATAACTACTAGAGCAGTAAAATGGAAGTTCTTCCCACCNTTGGTAACTTTCGCCACTCTTCTGATGTGAATTATTTTNTCTGCGAACTCTTTATCTTGAACTGTACTCAATTTATATCTCCAATATTATTAAAATTTTAGACCCTTATCTCTCAACGAATCAGCAAATTGCTTAATACGACCATGGTACTTATAGCCACTTTTATCAAAGACAACTTTGCTAATTCCAAGTTTAGNAGTCTTTTCTAAAAGTAATTCAGCTAGCTTAGCAGAAGAATCCTTCTTTGATATTGAGGCTGAAGCAATNGTTGCACCCTTATCATCATCGACTATGTTTGCATAGATAGTTTTCAATGACCTGAATATGTAAAGTCTAGGTATTTCAGAAGTTCCTGAAATTTTTTTCCTAGTTCTTAGATGTCTTTTTACTCTGAGTTTATTTCTTTCTATAGGATTAATCATTTTATTTAGCACCTTTACCTGCAGCTTTACCTGCTTTTAACTTAACATATTCTCCTTGATACCTTACACCTTTACCCTTATACCTTTCGGGTTTTCTTAATTTTCTTATTCGTGCTGCTATTTCTCCAACAACTTCATTATTTATACCTTTTATCTTTAAAATTGTNCCTTTATTTTCAACTTCAGCATCAATNCCTTCAGGTAATTTAAAATTAATAGGGTTGGAGTAACCTAGGTTTAAAACTAATTCAGATTTTGATTTTATATCACACTTATAGCCTGTGCCTATAATTTCTAATGATTTTTCAAAACCTTGACTAACACCTATAACCATATTATTGATTAATGATCTTACAAGTCCATGAAGAGCTTTAACTTTCTTATCTTCTGATAAGCGACTGACTTTTATTTTTCCATCAGTAATATCTAGCTTTACACCTTCAGGNATTGGGCGTTGCAAATTACCTTTTGGCCCAACAACTTTTAATAAACCATCNTTAAAATCAACTTTTACATCGTTTAAAACTTCTATTTCTTTATTACCTATTCTAGACATAATGAATTTAAAAAACTTACAGAATACTGCAGAGTATTTCTCCTCCTACACCAATCTCTCTAGCCTTACTTCCAGTCATTAAGCCCTTAGAAGTTGAAATAATAGATGTTCCAAGGCCACCAGAAATTCTTGGGATTTCATTTTTATTAACATAAACCCTTAAACCAGGCTTGCTTATCCTTTGAATTTTTTTAATTACAGGAGATTTTCTTGAATCATATTTTAAATCTATTTTTATATTACTGAAATTACCATCTTTAACNATATCAAAAGAATGTATAAATCCCTCTTCTTGAAGTATTTTTGCGATTTCAACTTTAAATTTTGATGAAGGAATTTGAACATTCTTATGCTTTCGTGTGATAGCATTCCTAATTCTTGTCAACATATCTGATACTGGATCTATAACCATTTTTTCCTCTCTAGAAACTTGCCTTTTTTACACCAGGAATTAGTCCTTCACTGGCTAATTTTCTAAAAGCATTTCTACTCATTCCAAATTTTCTAATGAATCCTCGAGGTCTTCCTGTCAAGGGACACCTGTTGTATTCTCTTACTTTAAATTTTTGCTTCTTATTAGCTTTAACTATCATAGATTTTTTTGCCATAATATAAACTCCTACTTCTTCTTAAATGGAAACCCCAATTTTTCCAAAAGGAAAAGTGCNTCTTNATCTTTTGTTGCTGTTGTTACAATCGTAATATTCATACCTTTGTTTTTTGATGTTTTTGTTGGATCAATTTCGGGAAATATTAAATGATCTGTAATACCTAAATTGTAATTTCCACTTTTATCAAATGCTTTTCTAGATATACCCCTAAAATCTCTAACTCTAGGTAATGCTAGGTGAAGCAGTTTCATTAAAAATTCATACATTACATTACCTCTAAGGGTAACTCTTGCTCCAATTGATGAACCTTCTCTTAACTTGAATCCTGCCTCAGATTTTTTAGCCTTTGTGGCAACAGCACGCTGGTTTGCAATTCTGGATAATTCTTCTACGGCTTCTTCAATCAGTTTGCCATCTTTACCAGCATCAGAAATTTTACCCAGCCCCATATTTATAGAAACTTTAACAATTTTAGGGACCTCCATTTTATTTGAAAAATTTAAATTAGATAAAATTTCAGGCACTAATTCTTTATACTGTTCTCTTAAACTAAGCATTTACAATCACCTTAACATTTGAAATGTGAATTGGTTTTTCTTTACTAATAATTCCGCCAGTCTGATTCTGTTGATTAGGTTTCATATGTCTTTTTGCAACATTTATATTTTCTATAATCAATTTATCATCCTTAGGAAACACAGAAAGTACTTTACCAACTTGGCCTTTGTACTTNCCTGCAATAATTTTAACCTCTTGACCTTTTTTTGGTCTACTTGAATTTGCCACTTATATAACCTCCGGAGCTAATGAAACAATTTTCATAAAACCTTTATTTCTTAACTCTCTTGCCACTGGTCCAAATATTCTAGTTCCAACTGGCTGATTATCTTTATTGATTAAAACTGCCGCATTATCATCAAATCGTATATATGATCCATCATTCCTTCTTAACTCTTTCTTTGTTCTAACTATAACAGCTTGAAATATTTTTCCTTTTTCAACTTTAGAATTTGGAATCGCTGCTCTAATTGAAACAGTTACGATATCCCCAATCCTTGCATATCTTCTAAAAGAACCACCTTTTAAATTAATAACATTGAGCTTCTTAGCTCCTGAATTATCTGCAGAAACTAATTGTGTCTCTGTTTGAATCATAAGTTCTCTCCTTTTGAAACTATTTCAACTAATTTCCACCTTTTATTTTTACTTATTGGCTTAGTTTCAATAATCCTAATTTGATCACCAACTTTAGCTTCATTTTTTTCATCATGAACTGAAAATTGTTTTTTTAGAACAACAATTTTGTTATATTTTTTATTTTTACTCTTCGTTTCAGTTTGAATCATAACTGTTTTATCAGATGAATTTTTTGTTACAATACCAGTTATCTCTCTCATTCTTCCTCTAGACATTATTTGTTCTCCTGATTTCGAATATTTAATTCAGTAAGACATCTTGCAATATCCTTTTTTATTTTATTAAATGTATTTGAGTCAAAATCACCTTGATTCAATTTAGAAATTTTTGCCTTAAGTATNGAATCTTTTAGCTCAATAACTTTATTTTGAATTTCTTCAGNATCTAATTTTTTAATATCAGACATATTCATTATATTAATAAACCTCTCGTTCTAACAACTATCCTGGTTCTTACAGGAAGCTTTGCGGATGCTAATCTTAATGCTTCTCTTGCAAGCTCCTCATCAACACCAGCAATCTCGTATATCATTGTTCCTTTTTTTATNGGAGCAACATATCTATCGATATCTCCTTTACCTTTACCCATTCTAACTTCAGCAGGTTTTTTAGAAACAGGTTTATGAGGGAAAATTCTGATCCAAAGTTTTGCACCCCTTTTCACTTTTCTTGTTATTGCAATCCTAGCAGCTTCAATCTGTCTTCCAGTAATTCTTGAAAAATCTAAAGCTTGTAANCCAAATTCCCCAAAAGATACNTTATTACCTTTTGTTGCAACACCTCTCACACGGCCTTTATGCATTTTCCTATGTTTTGTTTTTTTAGGCTGTAGCATTTTCAGCTCCTTTTCCAATTTTTTCTTTTCTTTTTATAACTTCNCCTTTAAAAATCCAAACTTTTATCCCTATNATTCCATAAGTTGTTGCAGCTTCAGCAAAACCATAATCAATATCAGCTCTTAATGTACTTAATGGCACTCTTCCTTCTCTNTACCATTCGCTTCTAGCAATCTCAGCACCACCNAGTCTACCCGAAACCATAACTTTAATTCCTATAGCCCCTAATCTAAGTGCAGATGACATGCTTCTTTTCATTGCTCTTCTGTAAGCAACTCTTCTTTCTAACTGTAAAGCTATATTNTCCGCAACTAACTGTGAGTCTATTTCGGGTCTCTTAACCTCTCTGATATCAATATAAGCATCTTTCTTAATCATCTTTTTTAAATCTTTTCTTAATAAATCAATNTCAACACCTTTTCTNCCAATTAANAGTCCAGGTTTTGAACAATAAACAACGAGCCTTACTTTTTCATCTGATGAACGCTCNATTTCTAATTTTGAAATTCCAGCTTGAAAAAACTTTTTCTTAACATGAGTTCTTATTTTGAGATCTTCATGCAAATAATCTTTATATTTGTTCTTATTCGAAACAAACCAATTAGAAGGCCATGATCGTGTAATACCTATTCTTAATGATATTGGATTTACTTTTTGTCCCATTAATTTGACTCCTCTTTTAATATAATAGTTATATGGCTTGTTCTTTTATATCTTCTGGTAGCCCTTCCCATGGCCCTAGCTTTGAACCTTTTAAAAATTGGTCCCTCNGTACTATAAGCCTCAGANATAGAAATTTTAGCTGTATCTGTATAACCTTTTTCATATGCATTAGATACAGCAGATTTCAGTGTTTTTGAAACCTCTTCTTTAGCACCTTTAGTAATTGCTTTTAGAAGCATAAATGCATAATCAACATTTTTTCCCCTGATAACATCTAACACAGTATTGACNTTTCTTGGTGTCCTTCTTATATATTTATTAACAGCTTTTGATATCATATTCTATCTTCCTACCCTTGATTTTTTATCTCCACCTGCATGAGAAATAAAAGTTCTTGTTGGTGAGAACTCTCCAAGCTTATGTCCCAACATATATTCGGTTACATACACAGGAACAAATTTTTTACCATTGTATACAGCAAAAGTTAAACCAATCATTTCTGGGACTATCATAGATCTTCTTGACCATGTTTTAATTATTTTTTGACTGTCTTCTTCTTTAGCCTTAACGACTTTTTTCATTAATTTATCATCAACAAATGGTCCTTTTTTTACTGATCTACCCATATCTTATCTACCTCTTATCCATCCCGTAACCAATTCTTCTTCTTTTTACTATCATTTTATCAGTCTTNGGATTATTTCTAGTCTTCTTACCAATCGTAATCCATCCCCATTTAGAAACGGGATGTGGGTTACCTCTGGCTGCTTTACCTTCTCCACCACCATGGGGGTGATCAACGGGGTTCATTGCAACTCCTCTAACAATTGGTCTTCTACCTAAATATCTTTTTCTTCCTGCTTTACCTATTACAACCTGGTTNTGTTTTTCATTTCCAAGTCTACCCACTGTTGCTCTACATTCGGCTAAAAGCTTTCTTGTTTCTCCAGAAGCAAGTTTAATTTGTGTAAGTGAACCCTCTGTTCCAAGAACAGTAGCATAACCACCAGCAGATCTAGCAATTTTTCCTCCACCCTTTGGAGCCATTTCAATATTATGAACCAATGTTCCTTCTGGAATATTTTTTAACAATAAAGAATTACCTGTATTAATTTCGGTCTTTTCAGAAGAGATGATTTGATCACCAACTTTGATACCTAAGGGTGCAAGTATATATCTTTTTTCACCATCTTTATAATTTACAAGCGCTATTCTCGCTGATCTATTTGGATCATATTCTATGGTTTGAACTATCCCTGGTATGTCGATTTTATTTCTTTTAAAATCAATAATTCTATATAATCTTTTTGCACCACCGCCTCTACTCTTAGAAGTTATACGACCATTATTGTTTCTTCCTTTTTTCTTATGAACAGATTTGACTAAAGCTTTATGTGGAACTTTAGAAGTTATTTCATCAAAATCCGCTGATGTCATAAAACGTCTTCCAGGACTAGTNGGTTTATATTTTTGAATACCCATTTTTATACTCCTTGAATTAGTTCAATGCTTCCTTCTTTAAGTGTAATAAAAGCTTTTTTCTGCTTAGATCTTTTACCTATTGTTCTTCCAGCTTTCGTTACTTTTTTACCTGGTTTTATAGAGGTTCTGACATCTTTTACTTTTACATCAAAAAATTTCTGAATAGAATCTCTTATTTCATTTTTTGTAGCAGTTGGAGAAACTTCGAATACATAGCATTGTGACTCTCCTAAGGAAGCAGTCTTTTCTGTCATTAAGGGTTTAATAATTATATCTGAAATAAATTTTTTCATTATTTAATCCTNCCTAAAATCTTTTCAACTGCATCTTTATCAATTAAGACTGAATTTGAGTTCAATAAATCATAAACATTTAACCCATCAGATTTTATAATCTTTACATTTTGAAGGTTTCTTGAAGAAAGCTCTAAGTTTGAATCATTATTGTCCGTTACAATAAGTACTTTCTTACCAAGATTTAAATTGATTAATTTATTAGCGAAATCCTTAGTCTTGCTAGATTCTATTTTTAATGAATCAAGGACTAGCAATTCTTTCTTTTGAAGCTTATATAAAATTGTATTATTTAATGCTAATTTTCTAATTTTTTTTGGGACATTGATAGACCAATCTTTTGGTTGTGGTCCAAAAATGACACCGCCTCCTCTCCATATTGGAGAAGTTCTTGTTCCAGCTCTAGCATTTCCAGTACCTTTTTGTTTAAATGGTTTTTTTCCACTTCCGGCAACCAATGCTCTATTTTTTGTTGCAGCAGTACCTGATCTTCTTTTGGCCAGTTGCCACTTTACTACTTGACTAATAGCGAATCTATTGATTTCCTTATTTTCATCAATATCAAATGAAACTTTTCCTGCAGATTTATTTTCTAAATTTATTATTTCTAAATCCATTATCCTTTCCTAGTATGGTTTACATAAACCAAAGCACCCTTAGAACCTGGTACTGATCCTTTAATAAATATTATGTTTTTCTCTATATCAATTTTAAGAACTTCTAAGCCTTGAATAGTTGATGTTTTTCCACCATATCTTCCAGCCATCTTTTGGCCTTTCCATACTCTTCCTGGATATGCACATGCACCAATTGATCCAGCAGATCTCTGATTCTGAGGAGTTCCATGTGTATGTCTTAAACCTGCAAAATTATGCCTTTTTATTACNCCTGCAAAACCTTTACCCTTCGAATCTGCAGTAACATCAGCAATATCACCTTCTTTAAATATATCGGCTTTAATAACAGTCCCAGGTTTAACTTCAACATCTTCTAATAAATCAAATTCTTTAACATGTTTAACTGGTTTAACATTTAATTTTGAAAAATATGAAAGTTTGGGCTTGTTTAATGAAGTGGGTTTAACATCTAAAAAGCCTACTTTAACTGAATTTTTATTCTTTTTTTCTTTCTTTTCTAGAGCATAACAAGGTCCAAGTTGAATCAAAGTAGTGGGAATAACCCTACCATCATCCATGATTGACTGTGTCATTCCTAGTTTAGTGCCCATTAGACCACTAAGTTTTATAGAATCTAATTGCTCCTCAGTTGTCTTTAAAGGCTCTTCAACATTAGTATCTTCGGAATGAGNTTCATCAATTGATGACTCTTCTGCTGATAACTTTTCTTCTGATTGATTTTCTTTTTTTGTATCTTCNGACATCTATACACCTTGTAGTTTTATTTCTACCTCTACTCCAGAAGCAAGATCCAATTTCATAAGTGAATCGATTGTTTGCTGAGTAGGTTCAAGAATGTCTACAAGGCGCTTATGGGTCCTCATTTCAAAATGCTCTCTTGCATCTTTATAAACATGTGGTGCTCTTAAAACACAAGTTTTTGAAATGTCCGTTGGNAACGGAATAGGACCTGCAACCTTTGCTCCAGTTCTTTTAACTGTATCAACAATATCGAAAGTCGACTTGTCTAAAAGCTTATGATCGAATGATTTAAGCTTGATTCTTACTTTTGGTGCGGTTTCCATATATTTACTCTATAATTTTCCCTATAACACCAGCTCCAACTGTTCTTCCGCCTTCACGAATGGAAAACTTAAGACCTTCAGTCATAGCAACGGGAACAATTAACTCTACATTCATTTTTGTGTTATCCCCAGGCATTACCATTTCTACATTTTCTCCAAGTTCAATTGAACCTGTTACATCAGTAGTTCTAAAATAAAATTGTGGTCTATATCCTTTAAAGAATGGAGTATGTCTTCCACCCTCTTCTTTTTTTAATACATATACTTCAGCTTCAAATTTTTTATGAGGTTTAATAGATCCAGGTTGGCATAAAACTTGACCTCTTTCTACATCATCTTTTTCAATACCTCTTAATAAAACACCTACATTGTCACCAGCTTCAGCATAATCAAGAATTTTTCTAAACATTTCTAAGCTTGTAGCAGTTGTTTCAATTGTGTCTTTAATTCCCACAATTTCAATCTTATCTCCAGAGTTAACCTTACCTTGCTCAACCCTACCTGTTACAACTGTTCCTCTACCTGAAATTGAAAAAACATCCTCAATAGCTAAGGAAAAAGGCTTATCTATGTCTCTTGCAGGTTGTGGAATCCATTCATCTACTTTAGACATAAGTTCCTTAATAGCATTTTCGCCTATTTCAGCATCTGAACCTTCAACTGCGGCTAAGGCTGAACCTGAAACTATTGGAGTATCATCCCCTTCAAATCCATATTCATTTAAAAGTTCTCTTACTTCTAATTCAACTAACTCAACTAATTCTTTNTCTCCACCTAATTGGTCAACTTTATTTAAGAATATGACCANTCTTGGAACTCCAACCTGACGAGCTAAAAGTATATGCTCTCTGGTTTGAGGCATTGGACCATCAGTTGCACTTACAACTAATATTCCACCATCCATTTGTGCAGCACCTGTTATCATGTTTTTAACATAGTCAGCGTGACCTGGACAATCAACATGAGCATAGTGACGAGCTTCAGTTTCATATTCAACATGAGCAGTATTAATAGTAATTCCTCTTTCTTTTTCTTCAGGAGCATTATCAATATCTTCATATGACATTGCTTCACCACCACCAGCTTTATTTAAAGTCATTGTAATAGCAGCAGTAAGAGTAGTTTTACCGTGATCAACGTGACCAATTGTTCCTATATTACAGTGAGGTTTATTCCTCTCAAATTTTTCTTTAGACATCTAAATGTCCCTCCTAAAAAATAAAATTATGCTTCTTTTAATTTCAACTGCTCATAGATATTCGGTGGAACATCTGCATAAGTTGAAAACTCCATTGTAAATGTTGCTCGTCCTTCTGTCAAGGACCTTACATCTGTTGCATATCCAAACATTTCAGATAATGGCACCTCAGACTGCACACCTTGTAATTCGCCTCTAAGTTCAGTACCTTGAACTTTGCCTCTCCTAGAGCTCAAATCCCCAATAACTGTTCCCATGAAATCTTCAGGNCATACAACTTCAACCTTCATCATAGGTTCAAGAACAACAGCTCCTGCTTTCTTTACTGCATCTTTAAAAGCAAGCGAGCCAGCAATTTTAAAAGCCATTTCTGATGAATCAACATCATGGAAAGAGCCATCATACAGTGTAACCTTTACATCTACTACTTCATAGCCTGCAACGACACCACTAGTCATTGCTTCTGTTATTCCTTTTTCAACGGCTGGTATAAATTCTTTTGGGATTGCACCACCCTTTATTTCATTTACAAATTCAAAGCCACCACCCGTATCCATAGGTTCAATTCTAATTTTCACATGACCATATTGACCTTTACCGCCGGTTTGCTTGATATATTTCTGTTCTGCTTCGCTTGATCCTCTTATTGTTTCTCTGTATGCAACTTGTGGAGCACCAACTTTAGCTTCAACATTAAATTCTCTTTTAAGTCTATCAACAATAATCTCAAGATGAAGTTCTCCCATCCCCGAAATAATTGTTTGATTAGTTTCATGATCAACTTTTACTTTAAAAGAAGGATCCTCTATTGATAGCTTATTAAGAGCCATACCTAGCTTCTCTTGATCTGCCTTTGTCTGAGGCTCAATTGCAACAGAAATAACTGGGTCAGGAAAATTTAGACTCTCNAGAATAATCGGTTTTGATTTATCACATAATGTCTCACCAGTGTANGTGTCTTTTAACCCTACTGCTGCTGCTATATCACCAGCTCCAACAGCTGTAATTTCNTCTCTTTTATCAGCATGCATTTTTAATAACCTACCAACTCTTTCAGTTGAATTTTTGAGNGGATTAAAAACTGGGGTTCCTGAATTTAAAACTCCAGAATAAACTCTAATATATGTTATGGTCCCAACAAAAGGGTCTGTCATAATCTTAAATGCTAATGCAGACAATGGCTCCTTATCATCAGCCTTTCTTTGCATAACCTTCTCTTCATCGGATGGATCAACACCATTAANGGGTGGAATATCAAGTGGAGATGGAAGATATCTTACAACTGCATCAAGCAGTAGTTGAACTCCCTTATTTTTAAAAGCTGACCCACATAAAACAGGAACAATATCGAGATTAATAGTCTGTTTTCTTATTGCTTCTATTATTCTTTCTCTATCGATGTTATTTCCTTCGAGAAAATCTTCCATTATAGATTCATCATGATCTGATAAATGCTCCATTAAGCTTTCTCTTGCTTCCTCTGCTTCAGCTTTAATATCCTCAGGTATATCAGTTAATTCAAATTTAGCACCCAAGGACTCGCCNTCCCATAAAGCTAATTTCATTTCAATTAAATCTACTATTCCCTCAAACAAATCGGCTTTAAAATAAGGAATATGTAGTCTCACGGGGTTTGAACCTAAACGATTTTTTATTTGATCNACTGTTCTTTGAAAATTTGCACCTGTTCTATCCATTTTGTTCACAAAACACATTCTAGGAACTTTATATCTATCAGCCTGTCGCCAAACTGTCTCAGATTGAGGCTCAACACCTCCTACACTGTCAAAAACAACACATGCACCATCTAAAACTTTGAGCGANCTTTCAACTTCAATGGTAAAATCAACGTGGCCAGGAGTATCGATAATATTGATATCATGGTTATCCCAGCTACATGCAGTTGTTGCGGAAGTAATAGTAATACCTCTTTCTCGTTCTTGCTCCATCCAATCCATGGTTGCAGCTCCATCATGAACTTCACCTATTTTATAGCTTTTTCCAGTGTAAAAGAGAATTCTTTCAGTTGTAGTTGTTTTACCAGCATCAATGTGTGCAACGATACCTATATTTCTAGTTTTATTTAAATCTTTACTCATTTTCTATGAACCTACCAACGATAATGTGAGAATGCTCTATTAGCTTCAGCCATCTTTATAGTATCTTCTTTCTTCTTAAATGCTCCACCCTTACTATCNTTTGCATCTAAAAATTCATTAGCTAGCTTTGAAGACATACTTTTTCCGGATCTTTTTCTAGCAGCAGTTAGTAGCCATCTTATNGCCAAAGACTGTTTTCTTGCGGAATTAACCTCAACTGGCACCTGATATGTAGCTCCTCCAACCCTTCTTGATCTAACTTCAACTGGTGGCTGNACATTTGTCATTGCCTCTTCAAATATCTCAAGAGGATTTGTTTTGGCTTTATCTTCAATTATTTTGAAGGATTCATAAAGTACTGATTCTGCAATACTTTTCTTACCATCTAACATTATTGCATTTATAAATTTAGTAATAGTAGAACTATTATATTTAGTATCTTGAGNTATTGGGGTTTTTTTAACAGGTCCTTTTCTTGCCATATTATCTATCTATATCTAACTAGCCTTAGGCTTTTTAGTACCATATTTTGATCTTGACTGCTTTCTTCCATCAACACCTGTTGTGTCTAGAGAGCCTCTAACAATATGGTATCTCACTCCTGGTAAGTCTTTTACTCTTCCACCTCTAATTAAAACTACTGAGTGNTCTTGAAGCTTATGTCCTTCACCTGGAATGTATCCAGTTACCTCAAAACCATTCGTAAGTCTAATCCTAGCAACCTTTCTAAGTGCAGAATTAGGTTTTTTAGGTGTAGTGGTATAAACCCTTGTACAAACTCCCCTCTTTTGAGGGTTATTTTGCAAAGCTCTTGATTTACTTTTTTTCTTTTCTACAGAGCGTGAATTTTTTATTAATTGACTAATTGTTGGCATTTATACCTCTTTTTTAATCCTTTGAATATGCCACACATATATACTATGTCAAGCAATTTAGCTATTTTTTAAAAGCCCTTTAGCACCTATGTCTTTTCTATATTGTAAATTAGATGAATCAAGCATATTAATTATTTTATAAGCTGAATTTATTGCCTCTTTTAAGTTATCACCTGATGCAGTGATGTTAAGAACTCTTCCACCATTAATAATAATTTCTTGGTCTTTTATAGAAGTCCCAGCATGGAAAATATATTGGTTATCATTTAGTGTAATCTTATCTAAATTTTTTATACTCATCCCAGTTTTAGGCTTCATTGGATAGCCTTTTGATGCAAGTACAACACTTACTGATGTTTTGTTTTTCCACTTCAATTTATATTTATCCAGTTCTCCTAAAGCAGTTAAATAAAATAAATCGAAAATATCAGAGTCTATTCTAAATAATAAGGGCTGAGTTTCCGGGTCACCAAATCTGCAATTAAATTCGACAACACTAGGTTTTTTATCCTTTATCATTAATCCTATGTACAAAATTCCAGTATAAATTAATGCTTCTTTCTTAAAACCCTCAAAGACAGGCTTCACAACCAAATCTATAATATTAGCTCTAGTCTCATTATCAACTATAGGTGCAGGGGAATAAGCTCCCATCCCACCCGTGTTTGGGCCTTCATCTTTATCTAAAAGCCTTTTATGATCTTGTGATGAGTCGAGCATCTGTATGTTTTCACCATCAGAAAAAACAAAAAAGGATGCTTCCTCTCCTTCAAGAAAACTTTCTATTACAACTTTTTCTCCGGAAGATGAAAAAACTTTATCTAGCATAATATCTTTTAAGAAATCAATTGCTTCTATTTTTTCAAAGCATACTCTAACGCCTTTTCCAGAGGCAAGGCCATCAGCTTTTATAACTACCGGTAACTCAGATTCTTTTACATATGACTCTGCTTCTTTATATGATGTGAAGGATTTAAAAGATGCAGTAGGAATACTATTTCTTTCCATNAAGAGTTTTGAAAATTCTTTACTGGACTCTAATTGAGAAGCAAATTGGGTTGGNCCAAAAACTAATAAATTATTTTCTCGAAAAAGATCTACTATACCAAGAGATAATGGTTGTTCTGGGCCTACAATTGTAAAATCTATTTTTTCTTCGAGAGCAAAAGTTAATAATTGATTTAAATCATCAGCTTTAANATCTATATTCTGAGCAATTTCAGAAATACCTGCATTACCAGGTGCACAATAAATCTTATCAACTTTGGAACTCTTTGATATTCCCCAACAAATTGCATGCTCTCTGCCACCTGATCCAATAACCATTACTTTCATTTTTGTAACTCCTTTATCTTAACTATAATTTCATTTTCAAATTCTGGGAAATAAGTGCTTATTAATTGTAACTCAAAGGAACTAAGTATCGCAGTATTTGGTTCTCTTGTAAGTAAGAATTGAACACTTAAAAGAATTAACTGCTTCTTTTCCAACTTACCTTTAGTAAGTTTTAAATGGTAAGTATCATCTAATTCTATCGTATGAGTGGTTTCAACTTTATCCTCAATATTTACATCAAATAAATTTTTATTAATTTCTATAATATTAATTTTCATTTNATATCCTGTTCTTTGGTCTAAAATAAAAATCTATCAAAATCATATGAGGGACTGTTAGTGCAGCTAGACCAATAAATAAAATTCTATATATTAATTCTTCGGTATCAAAAAAGCCTATAAAATATTTATAAACGATAAAACCTATTAACCAACTAGATATTGTGAAGACTAAAAAAGTATAAAGAATTTTTCTGTTATCCATTTGCCTCTTAAGCACAGGAATAATTCTACTAAAATGGTTGAAGGTATGAATAAAGCAAAAGTATATTGCAAATGTTACAATTGGTGGCAATAAAATAATTAAAAGAATTAATAAAAATATTCTAAAAATATCTATACTCCTAAATTTATCAATGTTGATGATAAAAAAAGGTATCAAAATTAAAAAAATAGTATTGGCTAAATTAAGAAATTTCCAGACTAAATCAGTATTTATACTTAAATATTTATAAACATTGTTAACACTATCAAAATTAAAATAGCTTATGCCCAGAATTATAATTCCACCATTTAAAAATCCGTAAAGATATTTATCTAAGCCAGTTGTCCACTGAAAATCACCAATTCCAAAATGAAAAATACTTATTAATAAAAAAAATATAAGTGAGACTTGTGGGAAATAGAACCATGAAAATNCAACGAGANAAGCAAGCAAGATATATAAGACTATAAATAATGAGATGTTCCATAGATTTTTATCAAGACTTAAAGAAATAAATACAGAGCCATCTAAAGCACCATGAGGCAAGCCAATAATAATGATTAATCCGATTGAAATTAATGTTAATAGATCCATTAAAACAAATTCCTAAAAAAAGATTTTATGAAAGGCGCCTTAGGAAGATTAATAATCATTCCTAATAATGATTTTATTTTAATTTTATTTGTCATAAAATTTGCCAGCTCATTCCCTGTTAAAGACTTTCCAAAAGAGATAAATATTTTTGGAGCCAATTTGGGATTAGACTTGAGGACATCTAGAAAAACCTTATCAAGAAATTGAATCAATAAAGAATGTATATTCAAATTGAATTTATCTTTACTTTTTATGATACAATCAAATGCTTTTTTAACTTGAAGCTGTATAAAATAAAAAGTATAGCCAGATGCTGGTCTATTAGCATTTCCTCTTACTCCAACCTGAATTGCAGGGCTATTATCATCAGGAAGCAAAGCTAATGGAATTGTTCCTTTTTCTTCATTAAGGATTTTAAAATTTTTCACATTATATATCTCTAGCATATATTCATTTAAAGTATTTAAATAAAAATCATCATTTTGTGTGTCATAGGAATATGTTGTTGGTTCAATTAATGCAAGTCTATTGGAAAATGGCAACAAATAAATAAATTGAATTCCACTTTCCTGATTACATCTAAAATCCATAAGATTCACAGTTGAGCTATCAAATATATCCTCATTTACTTGAACTAGAAATCCTTTGAACTGTTGTTTATAGACTTTAGACTCAAAACTTTTAGTTCTACAATCAAACATATAATCTGAACTTATTGCTTCTTTGTTGTCTTTGTAATAAATTCCATTTTTTTCCTCTATATTCTCTGCTATAAATTTTACTGATTTAACAGAAGCTTCATTTTTACAAAAATCATACCACTCAGATCTTTTAACAATGCAATATGGATTATCAAATGATTCAAAGTCTGCTTCATCATTCCAATCAGAAATCTTCCATTTATTCCACTTAGCATGAATAGGGAAATCAAATCCATCATTTATATTTTTCCAAAAACCCCAGTAATTATCTTTTATATCATTTGTTCCCAAATAGAAATTTATATCAACTCCATCAATTTTTGATAGTTCTTTAATCAATGAATAACCTGCACAGCCTCCACCAAATACAGATATAGTTTTATTTATAGTCATGTCCAATCTAAATAAATCCTAAAATTGTTTTTAAAGAAATAATAAACTTTCTTGCTTTAGAAACATAATATCTTTCATTTGAGAGCTTATAATTATTTTCTTTAATTATTGCTCCTATTTCTCTATAAATATTTGCAGCTATGGATATACAAATTTTTGAGCGAAATGGTAAGAATCTATATCCTTTTTTTGCAAGTTCATAATATTCATCAGCATAATCAAGTAATTGTGCTAGTGAATTTCTTAATAATTGTTCTTGTTCATGATCATATTGTCTATGTCTAAATTGAATTTCATAAGGCTCCAAATTATTACAATCATCCCCTGGAATATATCTCCTGTTGTTAGATGCATCTTCAACAACATCCCGTGCGATATTTGTTAATTGCATAGCTATTCCTAGATTTGATGCATATCTTTTGGCATCACCACTCTTTGTACCCAAAATTGGACACATCATTAATCCGACGGTACCTGCAACTTTATAGCAATATTCTAATAGCTCTTTTTTATCTTTTATTAAAACCTTTTCATTTTGATCAAATATCATTCCATCTAAAAAATCACTAAAATACTTTCTATATTCAACATTGGATTTAACATTTTGAAAAAAATCTAAGTGTTTTAAAAGAATAGAATCATTTGTATCTGCCTGTTTTAAGTTAATAAAATTTTGTAAATTTAGAAATGTACTTTTCTTATTATAACTATCATCTGCTAAATCATCTAAGTCTCTCAACACATAATATAATTGAGAAACTTTTTCAATCTTATCCTTTGACAATACTTTACTTGCCCAGTAGAAACTTTTTCCATTTTTTTTCAATGATAATAATTGATTATTAATATCTAATCTCCTGATCCTTTAGAATTGTTTCAACTACTTTTGCGGAAGATAAAACTCCTGGAATACCTGCACCAGGATGTGCCCCAGCAGCAGAAAAGAAAATATTTTTTATTTTAGGATCTTGATTGTGATACCTAAACCATGCTGACTGATAAAATTTAGGAGCAATAGAAAAACCAGCTCCCCACATTGACCTATAGTTTGTTTTAAAGCTCTTAGGTGTCATGTAGGAAACATCAGTAATGTATTTATTCAGATCAGGCATAATAGTTTTTTCAAGTTCATTAATAATATTCTCTTTAAGATTCTCACCTTCAACATCCCAATTTAAATTGTTCTTTAGATTTGGCACTGGACATAAAACATAAAAACTATCGCAACCTGATGGTGCAAATGTATCATCAGTTGCAGTTGGTCTGTGAATATATAAAGAAAAATCTTTTGTTAATTTTTTTTTCTCAAAAATATCTTCAAGTAGAGTTTCAAATCTTTCAGTTAACCAAATTGTATGATGTGCTATATCATTGAATTTCTTTTTTGTTCCAAAAAATAAAACATACAAGCCCATTGAATAGCTCAACAATTTATTAGGTATTATTGGATTTAAAAGGTTTTTACGTTTTGGAGTTAAAACTTCTTCGTAGAAAGTTGGCGGATCTCCATTATAAATTATATTATCAAAATCATATTTATTTCCTAAATTAGAAATAGCACATTTAGCAATATTATTCTCATGCTCAACTTTTACTATATCCTCATTAAGTACAACCCTAATTCCTTGACGTTTAATTAAATTAGATAGCTCTTCAACTAATTTACCAGTACCACCAATACAGAAGAAAACTCCCCACTTTCTTTCTAGGTAGTGAATTAATGAATAAATTGATGTGGTAGTAAAGGGATTTCCACCAACTAATAGTGGATGAATAGAAAAAGCCGATCTTATTTTACTATTTGTAATGTATTTTGAAACAAAAGAAGAGACACTAAGATAACTTTTTAATTTAACTAAATAAGGGATCTGTTTAATCATGGTCCAAAAAGAAGTAAAAGGTTGAGCAGAAAGTTTTGTGAAGCCAATGTCAAAAATTTCTTCTGATTTTCTTAATAAAGATTCATAGCCTTCTGAATCTTCAGGTGAAAACTTTGCTATTTCTTTTTTTGTTTTTGAGATTGATGATGAATAATCAAATGTTGATGAATCGTGAAAATAGAATCTATACCATGGTTCCAATGGGACGAATTTAATATAATCGTCAATATTTTCATCAAACAAATTAAAAAGTTCTTCAAAAAGAAATGGTGCAGTTATTACAGTTGGACCAGTATCATGTTTGAATCCATTTTTGGTTATTATTTGTGCCCTTCCACCAAGCACTTCAAGTTTATCTACTAATGTTACATCGTGACCTAATGCCTTAGCCCTAAGAGCCGCAGCCATTCCACCAAAACCTCCACCAACAACTAATGTATGAATTTTTTTCATTTAAATATAAGCATGCACCATATTATTGATGCATGCTTTAAAGTAAGAGTTAATCAACTTCTGAAGCTGCTGCGGCCCAAATTACAAGACCGTAACCAATTTTATTAACGAAGTCAGCTAAGTTATAAATTACATTAAGGCTAGCATCATCAGCACCACCAGCTAAATAACCAAAGAAATAACCAAGTGGATAAATTGCCCAACCTATTGTAACAATCCATTTCATAGAATTGTAAGCTGATTGAACAGCAGGAGTTGCTTGGCTAGCATTAACTGAAGCAGCTTCACCAGCAAATATTTCATATAAGATGTAAGCCCATCCAGCCATTCCAACAACAAAACCTATTGTGGAATCGATGAAACCAGCTTCACCTAAATATCCAGCTATCAACATAACTAGTGTACCTACTGTAAGTCTCCAAAAGACACCGAGAGAAACTTTGGTACATGCAGCTAATATTAAATAAAATTCTATCATTAGAAGCGGAACTGTTATTACCCAATCAATATATCTAAATACTGTAGGTGATGTACCAGTTGTAACCCAAACATCTCTCATATAGAAATAATGTATTGCAGCCACAAGTGTTACTAAACCACTTACAACTAATGATGTTCTAAACTTACCCTTCACTCTTAGTGATTCAAAAAAGAAGAATGCAGTAGATGCAACAAGGGCCACAGAAATAACCCAAAAAGTTACACCAACAAGATCAGTAGATTCTAAGTTTCCTGAAGCATGCGAGGCT
Organism: bacterium; assembly: GCA_002701605.2. GTDB lineage: Bacteria > Desulfobacterota_D > UBA1144 > UBA1144 > UBA1144 > TMED126. The sequence continues at coordinate 44,354 of NZWF02000015.1, read as the reverse complement.
AAGGGAAAAGTTAGTAAAGAAAAAAATAGTGTATAAAGAAAATTTTTCATATATACCTCCCTATGAACAAAAATTTACCAAATATAATTGATATAACAACAAAAAAATTTAAAAAATATTTAAAACATTAAGGAATTTTTAGCTAAAAATTCCACAATTTTAGTTTTGAGAAGACTTTTCAAGGGAATTTATCATTTTTTTTGTGTAATTAATAAAGAACTCTTTCTCTTCTGGTGATAGCTTATCAACTTCAACCTTATACTCTTCGAAATCTCTTTTAGCAAGGTCGATGAGAAAATCGGCTTTTGTTTGCAAATCATCTTTAACTGAATCCATATTCCAATGATAACTAGATGTGAGCTTTAGTAAAAGATTTTATTCCACTGTTACAACTTTTGCTAAATTTCTAGGCTGATCAATTGATAATGATTTATTCTTCGCAAGATGATAAGAGAGGAGCTGTAGTGGTATTAAATAAGTTAGAGAAACTAAATCCCCTTCATAATCTGGAATTGATATGATATCGATTAAAGAAGATATCTTCATATCAAATTTTTTAACTACAGATTCTTGTGCTACAACTACTACTTTAGTAGTTCTTGAAACTATTTCATTAAGACTAGTAATTTCGTTATGAATTGTTTTTTTATCATTTGAGATTAATAAAATAACTGGGAACTTTTTGTCTAATAGAGCTATAGGGCCATGTTTAATCTCAGAGGATAGACCACCTTCAGCATGAATATACGCAATTTCTTTTATTTTTAAAGCAATTTCAGTAGCTATTGGAAAGTTATAATTTCTACCAAGAACAAAAAGATTTTTAAATTTACTATACTTTTTAGAAATATTTTTAATATTATCTTCTAATCTAAAAATTTTATTTATTAAATTTTCTTTAATGTATGAAAAATCTTTGATTTTTATATTTTTATTTTCAAGCACTTTAGATATTGCATATAAAATCAAGGTTTGTGCGGTAAAAGTTTTTGTAGCAGCAACTCCTTTTTCTATTCCTGCATCAAGATTAATACTTATACTAGTGTCTCTAACTAGTCTAGAATCATTATTATTAACTATTGATAATGAGTTTTTAAAATGTAATTGGTTTGACTCTAATAGTGAACATACATCAGCAGTTTCACCACTTTGGGAAATAAAGATGAATAATCTATTTTTATTATCGCTAACCGGGAAATATTCAGATGGTCTGAAAACAGATACTGGAATTTTTGAGTTTTTTTCAATAAAAATCTTACCAAGATTGCCAACATTATATGATGACCCACATCCTATGATCACTATTTCAGAGGGTTTTGTGATTGCATTAATTTTTTTTTGAATTTTTAATATTATTTTTTCAAATCGAAGAATGTAAGACTTTTGCTCTTTTATTTCGGAGTAAGTAATAGAGTCTTTAATTTTTCTCTTACTTGTTCTTTTTCTGACCTCAACATTATTTAAATGAATCTTCTTCTTTTTTGAATCTTTTGAGAACAAAGACTCCCTATTCTCCTCTAAATGGAAAATTTCATTATTTTCTAAATAATAATATCCCTTTAAATTCTTCTTGATACTATTTAAATCAGATGAAAAAACTCTCTCTCCATTTAATTTGATTCCAAAATAAAGTGGAGTGTTATTTTTATAAGCAACCATTTCTTTTTTATCAGGATTTACTTTAGAGCAAATAAAAGCATTAGAACCTTTTATAAGTTTTGATGTTTTTAACACTGAGTCCTTAAAAGATAATTTTTTACAAAAATGGTGGATTAACAATAAAATTAATTCTGTATCAGTTTCAGTTTTAAATTCATAAGAAGACAAATATTTATTATTTTTTAAGTCATCAAAATTTTCAATAACGCCGTTATGAACTATTGCTAAATCTTTAATAATATGAGGGTGGGAATTCTTAATTGATGGCTTACCGTGTGTTGCCCATCTAGTGTGGCCTATTATTATTTTAGATTTTTCAGTTTTTGGAACTTTTATCTGTAAATCAGATATTTTCTTTAATGTTTTAAAAGTTTTATATTTTGAACCAGAAAAAAAAGTTATTCCAGCAGAATCATATCCTCTATATTCAAGATCCTTTAGTGAAACTAAAAACTTTGAAGAAGTAATCGGCTTATCTGAGAATGTTGTATATATTCCGCACATTATTTTTTAATTTTTGGCTTCCTATTCCAATTNGGTATTTGCTTCTCTTTTANTCTTGTTATTCCAAGTGTATTTTCGGATAAATTTTTTGAAAGAACAGTNCCTGCACCAGTAGTAGATTTCTTGCCCAATGTAACTGGGGCTACCATCATAGTGTTACTNCCAACGAAAACCTCATCTCCAATAGTTGTTTTGTGTTTATCAAAGCCATCATANTTACAAGTTATTGAACCTGCACCTATATTAACTCTTGAACCCATATCAGTGTCTCCAATGTAAGATAAATGAGGCACTTTAGATTTGTTTCCAATATTGCTTTTCTTAATCTCGACATAATTACCAATCTTAACTTGATTTGAAAGAATGGTATCTGGTCTGAGATTAGAAAAAGGTCCTAGTTGGCAATCTTTACCAACAANAGAATTNTCAATAGAGACAAAAGGCTTTACTAAAGTATTTGCACCAATTTTAGAGTTATTAATTAAACAATTNCCTTCAATAACAACACCCTGATCAATTGTTGATTTNCCGGTTATTTGAACATTTGGACCTATTGAAACATTTTTTGATATATTTACATCTTGATCTATGACAATAGANAATGGGTCTTTCAACAAAATATTTTTTTTAATGCATTCTTCATAAAAAAATATCTTATCAAGCTCGTGTGCTTTTCTATAATCATCAATNGTATTAATATTAAGGAATCTTCTATCATCTTTAACTTGTGTTGTAGTAATTTTTTTATTATTCCTTGAAAAAATCTCAATTAAATCTGTTAAATAATATTCTGANCCGTTTCTTTTNGGCATATCAGGTAAAAATTTTTTTAANCTTGATGTCTTAAATAAATACAAGCCTGAATTAACCTCATTAATCTCTCTCTGCTCATCATTNCAATCTTTTTCTTCAATTATTCTTTCGATTTTCCTATTTTTTGATCTAAATATTCTNCCATACCCAAAAGGGTCTCTTGGCTTAGTTGTAGCAAAATTGAGGTCTAAATTTTTTTTATTAAAGTCTCTTATAGATCTTTTAATNGTATCCAAATCAACAAATGGAGTATCACCGTTTAATACAAGAAGTTGCGAATTTAAATCCNTCTTGGCAATAGCTTTTTTTACTGCATCTCCTGTTCCAAGCTGTTTTTTTTGTTCAACAATATGTATGTTTCTGAAGTTTAAAGATTTTACTAAATCAATTACGAGGTCTTTTTTGAATCCAACAACTAATATTATTTTTTTAGGTTTTAAATGTTGTAATGTTTTAATTGTTCTTTCAANAAGAGATTTACCGTTAATTGGTAAAATAACCTTNGGCAAATTCAAACCNAGCCTTGAACTTTTGCCAGCACACATTAAAACTACATTCAATACTTTATTAGCCATACTTTAAAAAGGTACATCNTCACTANTTGAGCCTTCTAAATCAAAATCATCTAAAAAACTGTCATCANTGGACGAACTTTGCTGCTCAGAACCTTTAGAATCTACAAACTGAAAATTATTAACTATTACTTCNGTAACATATTTTTTTTCACCGTTTTGATCCTCATAAGATCTGGATTCTAATGAACCTTCAACATAAATTTGATTACCCTTTTTGAAATACTGATTAATAGTCTCAGCAGTCTTTCTCCANGCTACACATCTATGCCAAGATGTTTTATCAACTTTTTCGCCACTTTTATTTTTAAAGCTTATTGATGTAGCTATGTTGAATGAAGATACTGGNGTTTGATCTTGAGTATATCTCAAGTCAGGNTCTGCTCCGAGCCTACCTAATAAAATTACTTTATTTACACTGCCCATTTTTTTATTCTATCACTTATATTTTTAAAGTAAAAAATATTTGTTAAATAGCTATTAAAGAATTTTATTTATAAATGAATATAAAATCTTTCCAGTCATTCCCCAGATTTTATACCCTTTGTATTCAAAAACATTATCATTGTATTTTCTGTCATATCTTTCACTAACTCTGGGACTATCNGCTAACATATCTCTTATCNCATCAATTGGAATCCAAACAGTATCCTCTACTTCATCTTTATTTAGTTGTAATTTTGGACTGTTATTTTTTAAGAAAAAGACATGAGGAGANACCAAAAAAGCATTAGCATTTGGATTTANTGGTCNGTAGTCATCATATCTACCTACATATTCTGCATCCTTGTTTAAATCAATCCCAACTTCTTCCATTGTCTCTCTTTTGGCAGTGTCGAGGATACTTTTNTCATATTTTTCTTTAACTCCTCCTGGGAAAGCCATGTGTCCNGAAAAATTATCACCNTGNCTTTTTGCTCTTNTAATAAAAAATAATTCCTCGTCATTGTCTTTTGAAAACCTTACGATAATTGAAATTGAAGATAAAATTGAATTAGGTTCAGGGTCTATCAATTTNGGATTTGGATTCTTTATAAAATATCCAGATATTTTTTCTTGAAAATTCATTTGTAAATTAATTAATGTTTAAAGTTGTTATTGAATAAATTATTCTTGAGGTTTCTTNACAGCAACTACTTTATCTTCTGCTATTTCTCTTAAAGCTAAAACAACAGGCTTGTTCTTTTCTTTTGATAATGAAGGTGCTCCACCATGAATAGACTTTGCTCTCTTCATAGCAGCAACAGACAATTCAAATCTATTAGTAACCTTTTCTAAGCAATCTTCTATAGTAACTCTAGCCATTTGATTTCCTCACTATTATATTGTTATATATCAACTAATATGATTTCAATTATAAACGATATTAAATACAATGATAGTGGTTTAGTTCCAACAATAGTTCAGGACTATAATACTGGGGACATTTTAATGTTTGCTTTTTCTAATGAAGAGGCAGTAAGAAAATCTATAAATACTAACATTGCACATTTTTGGAGTAGAAGTAGAAATGAGTTATGGGAAAAAGGTGCTACTTCTGGAAATANGCTTAATATTGTTAATATTTACATTGATTGCGATAGAGATTGCCTNCTTTATATGGTAAATCCAGACGGGCCAGCCTGTCATACAAATACAAAATCATGTTTTTATACTGATTTAAATAATAAGGAGCGAGAAGTTCCTTTATTAAAGGCACAAGTAATGAATGAAGTTTTTTCAATTATAGAAAGTAGGAAGAAAGATGATAAAAATGATAAATCCTATACAAAATCCTTATTTAAAGATGGATTAAAACAAATTCTCTCAAAAGTAAAAGAAGAATCAGATGAATCAATAGAAGCATCCGAAAATGGCGAGAAAGATAAGATAATCTACGAATATACCGATTTGCTATATCATATGATGGTTGCACTTTCTTATCATGATATAGATATTAAAGAAATATATAAAGAGCTAGAAAAAAGAATTGGCAAAACAAAAAAAGATTACACTTTAGATGAATGAAGAAAATAGAAAAATTGCCTGGTCTTATATAACCAAAATAGGAGACGAGATGNAAGGAAAGCTTCCTGAATCTCCAAATCATCCTAAAGGAAGAAACCCCTATGCTCATATTTTGATTCTTATAAAAACTAAATTTGGTTGTTCTTATAGAGAAATACCCGATGAAAAGTTGTCAACATTGATTAGATTTATAGATTTTGTTAAAGAAAGATCTATCCTAAAGTAATTTTCTTTTTGATTTATCTAAATACTGATGCTTNTACCTATTGTCTCTTTTGATATTTGCTGGTCTATCTTTTTCNTCTACATAATCTGTTATAGCTAGCTTTCCCCTTATTTCCTTTGGTAANTCTTTCATACCNGGTGGTTGAGGTGGATCTGTTGAAAGATCACTTGTATATGAAAANGATGAAATAACTCTTTCAACTTTTTTCTTTTTATTACAACAAGGACATATAATATTTTTTTCATCCTCTTCATTCATTACTAGTTCAGAAAATCTAAAATTAGGAACAAAATATAAAACCATTATCTTTCCATCATCAATNTAAAGNTCAACATCTACATCTTCATCGCCAATTTTNCCTGCTCTTGCTATTTCCTTCTCGTTATATAAATCTACTAATATTATTGAATTAATACTTTCATACTTCTTAATTGTTGTNTCTATAGTTTTCTTTGTTGGCTTTTTTTCNATAGTTACTATGGAATCTAATATAGCTTGTCTACAAGGTATACATTCAAATTCATATAATGGCATATCCTACTCCGACTCGGTTCCATATGAACCATCATGTTGTGAATTACCAAAATACTGATTTAGATGGTCTTGACCAACCCAATTTGAAGCNTGTTCNTCATCTTTCATAATTTTATAATCTTTGTGCCATTGNAGAGGGTCGCCAGGCTTAGGAGCTCTATCATTCTGACCACCTCTTTTCTCAAATATAGCCTTAAATGGNGAAAAAATACGTTCAATATTCTTACAATTTTTATCACATGGACAAGAAATATCTTCGATGCTATCACCTTCAAAAAAAAGTTCGCTGAATTTAAAATCAATAAGCTCAAGATAAAGAAATTTTTTTTCATCAAGCTTGTACCTAAATCTTCTAATTCCTTTGTTTCCTTCTTTGCCTACAGAAAAAATGGTTTTGTCATTTTTGGGATTAAGAAGTTCTATATACTTAAAATTTGTATTTTTTTTTGCAAGCTTTTCAGCATATTTCTTATTTAAATTTTTAACGAGCTTGTCTATCTCTTTGTTATAAGTGAGCATACAATCTCTACATTCAAATTCATAAACTGGCATAAATAAACCCTTTAAACAAAAATAATAATAGATTACTATAACGGATATGGAAAGTTTTGTTAAATTTGAAACAATTAATTCTATCAGTTTGATCACAATNGATAATCCAAACAAAAAGAATGCAGTCTCTCCAGATATGATTGAAGAAATGATTNAACACATTAAATCACTTGAAGATAANAAGGACANCCGAACCATTATAATTAAAGGTGAAGGAAATAAAGTGTTTTCATCTGGATATGATATTTCATCTATAAAGGANGACTATAATGACCCAAATCACCCTTTGATAAGAATNACTAAATGCATCAAAGACTCAGCNAAGATAGTTGTTGCNGCAATNAATGGTCATGCATTTGGAGGTGGTTTGGAAATAGCCATAAGTTGTGATTTCAGATTTTTTTCGAAGAATTCAATCTTTTGTGTCCCTCCTGCTAAATTGGGGATTCCTTATAGTTATAATGGTTTAAAAAATTTCATNAATTGNGTTGGACTATCGAATACAAAAAATATTTTCCTAACGGCTGACAAATTTAATTCAGATGATGCATTAAGTATGGGGTTAGCAAATTTTATTTCCGAGAACGAAAAAATAATTGATGATGCAATTAATTTTTGCGAGAAAGTATCTCAAAATGCTCCTTTATCATTAGAAGTTATTAAAAAATCTATAAACTCCTTCCAAGAAAGCCAAGTCTTAGATAAAGAAAAAAAATTAGTAATTGAAGATTTAATTAAAAATATTCAAGAAAGTAAAGACTTTATTGAAGGTAGGAAAGCTTTTCAAGAGAAAAGAACACCTAACTATAAGGGCACATAATTAAATATTTGAATAATTAAATGCTTTATCCTTAATTTTAAGCCATTGAGAATCCACTTTAACTCTCAAATCTAGGAAAACCTTACAATTTAAAAACTCTTGAATATCCACCCTGCTTTCTTCACCAACTTTTTTTATCATTTGGCCTTTCTTTCCAATTATAATTTGTTTATGGTGTGAACTCTCCGCTACAATGTAAGCTTGAATTACTATAATCTTTTTCTTTTCAATAATTTCTTCAACAACTACTGCTATTCTATAAGGAACTTCTTGATATAAGTTANTGAAAATTTTCTCTCTTATTATTTCAGATAAATAAAATTTTTCTGGCTGATCAGTTAAAATATCATCTGGAAGAATTTTCTCGTCAAAAGGTAAATTTTCTTTAAGTTTATCGAGCAATAAGTTAGTACCTTCGTTATTTAATGCACTTATTGGAATAAAATTTTCAACAAAATNATATTTGCTTCTTAGATTTTCAATTAACCCTAATATTCTGCTTTTTTTAATTAAATCAATCTTGTTAATNGCAACAATAGGATTTTTATCTTTGATTTTATCGAATAAATTCAAATCATCTTCAGAGAATTTTTTGGTTCCATCTATCATTACCAATATAACATCAGCTTCACTTATAGCTTGCATTGATGACTGGACCATAATTCGATTTAAGAATTTATTTGATTTTTGTAGCCCAGGAGTATCCAAAAAAAGCATTTGTGAATCTTTAGAATTAAGAACACCTAAAATTTTATTTCTAGTAGTATTNGGCTTNTCACTTACAGCAGATATTTTCCTTCCTGTTATTGTATTGATTAANGTTGATTTTCCNGTNTTTGGCTTTCCGATAATTGAAACTGTNCCTGCTTTAAAGTTTTCCATTGATTTATCATTATACTGTTCTTGTGGAGTTTAATAAATAAAGTTAAGATTTANTTCCAAATATGAAAACTAATTNTAGAACAAACTATTGTGCAACCTTCAATGAATCTAATCAAGGAGAGGAAGTAAGCATAACTGGATGGTCTTCTACTGTAAGAGACCATGGTGGAGTCATATTTATAGATGTNAGAGATAGATCGGGAATTATCCAAATAGTATCTGACCCAGAATTATTTCCTGAAGCCCATAATNCTATTGAGAAGATTAGAAATGAATTTGTAATAAATGTTAAAGGGAAAATTAGATTACGTTCAGATAATAGTGTAAATCCAAAATTNCCAACAGGAAAAATTGAAATTTTAGCGGAAAGTGTTGAGATTTTTAATACTTGTGTTCCTTTACCTTTTCAAATTGAAGATGAAATTGATACTGATGAAAATATAAGATTAAAATATAGATATTTAGATTTAAGAAGNCCTAGTATCAGTAAAAACTTTGTTCTTAAAAGTGAAACNATGAAGGTAATTAGGAATTACTTTCATGAGCATAATTTTATTGATATAGAGACACCTTATCTTACGAAATCAACTCCAGAGGGTGCNAGGGATTATCTAGTTCCAAGCAGAGTTCATCAGAATCATTTTTTTGCACTTCCCCAATCNCCTCAAATATTAAAACAAATATTGATGACATCAGGTTTTGATAGGTATTTCCAGATTGTCAGATGCTTTAGAGACGAGGACTTAAGAGCTGACCGCCAACCTGAATTTACTCAAGTAGATTTTGAAATGTCATTTGTTAATAAAGAAGATNTTATGGAGTTTACAGAGGGTTTAATTAAAAAAATCTTCACATCTGCACTAAAAATAAATCTTGATAATGATTTTGAAAGGATTACATATGATGATTCNATNCGAAGATTTGGGAATGATAGACCTGATATGAGATTTGGCCTTGAACTTGAAGATATTACAGATATTTTNAAAGATACTGAGTTTAAAGTTTTCAAAGATGTAGTAAAAAAGAATGGTGTAATAAAGTGCCTAAAAGTCAAAGATGCAAAATTATCAAGAAAAGATATAGACGAGCTAACAATTTTTGCACAAAGCAANGGGGCTAAAGGACTTGCCTGGATTAAGGTAAATAAAGAAGATTTNCAATCACCAATCATTAAATTTTTCACTGAAAATGAGATTGCATTACTTAAAAAAAATCAAGATTTGTCTGATGGGGATATATTGTTCTTTGGTGCAGGATCAAGTGATGAAGTAAACAAATATATGTCTGCAGTAAGACTTAAATTAGGCGAAGATCTTCAACTAATGAATAAAAATGATTTTAAATTCGTTTGGGTGACAGACTTTCCTCTCTTTATTAAAGATGGTGCTGAAGTTACCTCTGTTCATCACCCTTTTACTGAGCCGATTGACCATGATTTTAATAGTGACGAAATATTACAAGTTAAATCCAATGCTTATGATATTGTTCTTAATGGAACAGAGCTTGGAGGCGGAAGTATAAGAATTCATAAAAAAGAACTTCAAGAAAAAATTTTTGAAATATTAAAGATAAGTGAGAAAGAGTACAAAGATAATTTTGGCTTTCTTCTATCAGCACTTGAAAGTGGGACACCTCCACATGGTGGATTAGCATTGGGTCTTGATAGAATATTAATGTTTTTAACTGGTGCTGGTTCTATTAGAGATATAATAGCTTTTCCTAAGACACAAAAAGCGTCATGCCTACTTACCGAGGCTCCCTCTAAAGTATTCTCAGAAAAACAACTTGAAGAACTTGGAATTAATTTAATTATTCCTGATGAGGAATAATTGAACCTAAAACTTTCTTGTTGAGAATTTCGTTTATTTTTACCCTCACTATACTGCCTTGCTCAATCTTAGAATCTGAAATGTTTACATCAATATAATTTCTAGTTCTAACTTTATTATTTTTTTCTTTAATTCCTGATAAGGTTTTACCAATATATTTATATTGAAATTCCTCTTTTAATTTATCAGCTAACATACGAAGTTTTTTTGACCTATTCTTCTTCTCATAACTATCAATCTTATCTGTTTTGATGGAGGCCCTTGTTCCTTTTCTGTCAGAATAGGGAAATACATGAAGATAATTAAGTTCAGAGTTTTTTATATAATTATAAGTTTCTAAAAATAAATCTTCTGTTTCACCAGGAAATCCAACAATTACATCAGTGCCAATACATGCATCTGGAATAAGTTCTCTAATATAATTAGTGAGTTTTGTAAAAGAGGATATCTTGTACCTTCTTCTCATCTCTCTTAAAATTTCATCATTACCACTTTGCATTGATATATGAAATGAAGGACAAATTTTTTTTGATTCTGAAATAAAATCTATCATTTCAAGTGAAGTATCTGCAGGATCAATTGAACTGAGTCTTATATTTTTAATNGGTGAATANTTTTCAATTTTCTGGAGTAATCCAAGAAGGTTTTGATTTTTATCAAGACCATAACTTGAAAGATGAATACCTGTTAGAACTACTTCATTAAAACCACAATCATGGAGATAAGAGATTTTGTCTAATAANCTATCATTATTCATACTTCTAGATTTGCCTCTTGCAAAAGGAATAATACAAAAAGAACATCTATAGTTACACCCATCTTGAATCTTAAGAAATGCTCGCGACCTATTTTCTTTAATACTTTCATCAAAATCATCAAATTCATTTAAAGCGAAAATATCACTTACGACTTCATTCTCATANGCTTCTAGATTATTTAATACTTTTGGTATCAAATATTTATTNGCATTATCAACAATAAAATCTACATCTGATGAAGCCTTCAGGGCTTCAGGGTTTGTTTGTGCCAGACATCCCGTTACCAATGTTTTTATTTTTGGGAAATCTTTTTTAATTTTTTTTAAATCTTTTAAAATTTGATTGTCGGTAACATCAGTAACTGTGCAAGTATTAATTATGCAAATATTAGATGTGTCTAAATCAGGAGATTCTTCAAAATTGCTTGGTACTATAGACTTAATTTTATCTGTATCGAATTGNTTAACCTTACAACCATAGGTCATATAGTGAATTTTATTATATTGCTTGGTCAATCCATCCACCACCAATCACTTTCTCGTTTTTATAAAATACTATTGCCTGGCCTGGTGTTAGTGCTCTTTGAGGCTTTTTGAATTTAACNAANAGTCTTCCATCATTCTTAAAATCAATGCTAACTTCGGATTCAGGACTCCTATATCTTACTTTTGCTTTGAGCTTTAAATTTAAGANAGACTCTCTGTCCATTGACCAATTTAGGTTTTTTGCATACAAAGTATCAGAGTATAAATCTGTCTCAGAACCTACAATTATATCTGAATTATCAAAGTTTATATTAACAACATACATTGCTTCTTGAGAATTTATACCCAACTTTCTTCTTTGACCAATAGTGAAATTATGAATTCCNTCGTGTTCCCCCAANATATTTCCACTTACATCCTTAATTACACCACCTTTGGGTTGGAAATGGATAGAATTTTTTTCAATAAAAGTTCTATAGTCTTTTGCAATAAAACAGACATCTTGACTCTCTTTTTTANTAGCTACGGATAAATTAAAACCTTCTGATATTTCTCTTACTTTTGGTTTGGAAAACTCCCCTAAAGGGAACATTAGTCTAGATAGCTCTTTACTTTTTAAAGTGAATAAGAAATATGACTGATCTTTAAATTTATCAACCCCTTTTTCTAAAAAAATTCTTCCCTTATCATCTTTGGAAATCTTTGCATAATGACCAGTGGCTAGGTAATCAGCACCGAGCTCTAACGATTTTTTAAGTAAAAAATCAAACTTCATATATTCATTACACATTATACAAGGATTAGGAGTTTGACCGTTATAGTATTTATTAATAAAATCACTAACAACATATTTCTGAAAATCGNCTTTATAATTTACTACATGATGTTCAATTCCAATCTGATTTGCAGCTTGTCTTGCATCGAATACATCGCTTAGTGAGCAACATCCCGTTTCATCATCTGCATAATCCCATAGCTGCATTGTTATGCCCGAAACATCATACCCCTGCTCTCTTAAAAGTGCTGCTGTTGTTGAACTATCTACTCCACCACTCATAGCCACAATTACTTTTTTACTCATAGAATGTACTTTACCAGAAGGTTATAAATAAGAGAAAGGTGTATATATAGTTTTCTTTATGTATTATTAAAATAATTCAATGAATAATCTTCCTTTTGCTTTAGAAAATGGTCTTACTAAAGACGAGTATCTCTCTATTGTAAANAAACTAAATAGAGAACCTAATACTAATGAAATAGGAGTAATAGCTGCTATGTGGTCAGAGCATTGCTCATATAAAAGTTCAAAGTTTTATCTAAAGAAACTCCCAACAAAGGGGAAACATGTTATCCAGGGGCCTGGCGAAAATGCTGGGATTATAGATATAGGCGATAATCAATGTGCAGTTTTCAAAATAGAGAGTCATAATCATCCATCTTTTATTGAGCCATATCAAGGTGCCGCTACTGGGGTTGGTGGTATTCTTAGAGATGTTTTTACAATGGGTGCAAGACCTATTGCATTAATGAACTCTCTAAGATTTGGAAATCCTAAGCTTAAAATTACNAAAAAACTTATTAATGGAGTCGTNTCAGGAATTGCTGGATATGGTAATTGCATGGGAATTCCAACNGTNGGAGGNGAGATTTATTTTGACGAATCTTATAATGGNAATCCATTAGTTAATGCTTTTGCTCTAGGCATTACGACCAAAGATAAAATTTTCTTAGGCAGGGCTGATGGCCCAGGAAATCCTGTTTATTATCTTGGAGCTAAAACTGGTAAAGATGGTGTGAAGGGAGCCATTATGGCCTCAGATGTATTTGAAAATGAAGAAGAGCTTGATAGACCAACAGTACAAATTGGTGACCCTTTCAAAGAAAAACTTCTACTTGAAGCATGTCTAGANTTATTCAAGACCAAAGGAATTATTGGAATTCAAGATATGGGAGCAGCAGGACTAACTTCATCTGGATCTGAAATGGCTTTCAGGTCTAATAATGGAATTATGCTCAATTTAGACAAGGTGCCAAAAAGAGACTCAAGTATTAATGCCTATGAAATGTTNTTGTCTGAATCACAAGAACGAATGCTATTGGTTATGAAAGAAAAATCTTCNTCTAAAATTAATAAGATTTTTAAAAAATGGCATTTAGATTCAACCGAGATAGGAAAAGTGATCAAAGAGAAAAACTTTATAGTCAAATTTAAAGGTAAAACTGTAGTAAACATTCCAGTTTCTATTCTTACTGAAGATTCTCCAGTATATAAAAGACCTGTTAAATCCCCAAAAGTTAGGAAAATTAAAGAGGGAAAAACTCTGAAACTTAAATTCTCTAATAAGAATTTAGCTACTATCTTTAGAAAAATTATTAAGGATGAAAATATATGCTCAAGAAGATGGGTGTATGAACAGTTCGATTATATGGTAGGGACCAACACAATTACTGAACCTGGATCAGATTCCGCTGTTATTAGGATCAAAAACACAAAAAAAGCTTTGGCTCTAACAACAAATTGTAATTCATCATATTGTAAAATAAATCCAAAAAAAGGTTCGAGCATCGCTGTTGCAGAATGTACAAGAAACATAATTGCATCTGGTGCAGTACCACTTGCAATCACAAATTGTTTAAATTTTGGTAATCCAGAAAAAAAAGAAATAATGTGGCAATTTGCAAAAGCTATTGATGGTATATCTGAAGCAGTACTTAAATTCAATACCCCAGTGGTTAGTGGNAATGTAAGCTTATATAATGAAAATAAGTCAGATTCAATTAACCCAACACCTGTAATTAGTATGGTTGGCTTGATTAAAGACATCAAATATAANAGAGATCAATTTTATAAAAACAATGGTGACTCAATATTATTAATCGGAAAAATAAAAAATGATTATGGAGGTTCAATAGTCTCTAAATACATAAAAGAGTTAAAAGAAAGATACAAAGAACCTTCAATAAATCTTAAAGATCATTTAAAAATCAATAATTTTATAATGAAAATTAATAAAAAATATAAACTTGAATCAATTCATGACATATCTGAGGGTGGTTTAGCAGTTTCATTATTAGAGTCATGCTTTAATAACAATTTGTTAAAAGGAGCAGTTATTGATTTATCTTCCTTGAACTTTCAAAATAATTTACAGATATTTTCTGAGTCTCAAGGTTGCTACCAAATAAGTTGCAAGAAGGAAATTGCAAAGAAAATACTTGGCGAATCAAAAAAGGATAAAATATATGTAAAAGAAATTGGATATGTAACAGAAAATTATTTCTCAATAAAAGATTATTTTAATGTTANAATTCAAGATATTTATAAATTATGGAGTAGCTCATTTCCAAATTAATAAGAAACGATAAATTTATAGAAGAATGTGGTGTTTTTGGGATATATAATCACCCCGAGGCATCTAATCTAACTTATTTGGGTCTTCATGCTTTACAACATAGAGGTCAAGAAGGTGCAGGTATCGCTTGTACTGATGAAATAAAAATTTACAATGAAAAAGGTATAGGACTCGTTTCCGATATTTTTGATAAGGACAAAATTAATAAGCTTCATGGAAATTCTGCAATAGGACATGTTAGATATTCAACTTCTGGCTCCAAGAATTTAGTTAATGTTCAACCTATATGTGTGACATCTTCAGCAGGTGAAATGGCGATTGCCCATAATGGAAATTTAACAAATGCAAATAAGCTAAAAGCTAAGCTAGAAAATAATGGNGCAATATTTCAAACTAATAGTGANACTGAAGTCATAATCCATCTTATATCAAATTCAAAAAAAAGGAAATTTGTTGATAAAGTTATTTATGCATTGGGTAAATGTGAAGGTGCTTTTTCATTACTTTTCATAACCAAAGATGGAATAATTGCAGCTAGAGATCCTAAAGGCTTNAGACCNTTAATGTTGGGAAACATTAATAANTCATATGTCATAGCATCTGAAACTTGNGCATTTGATTTAGTTGAAGCTGAGCCTATAAGAGAAATAAAGCCTGGGGAAGTGTTAGAAATAAACAATAAAGGCATTACATCACATAATCCTTTTCCAAATCAAAGNAAAAAATCTTTTTGTATTTTTGAACATATCTATTTTGCACGACCTGATAGTAATATTTTTGGAAGTAGTGTTTATATGACAAGAAANGAGCTAGGAAGACAGCTTGCAAGAGAACATCCTGTAAAAGCAGATTATGTCGTCCCAGTCCCTGACTCGGGAGTTGCTTCAGCTATTGGATACTCAGAGGAAAGCAAAATTCCTTTAGAATTAGGTCTCCTTAGAAATCANTATGTAGGAAGAACCTTTATTGAGCCCCAACAACATATTAGAAATTTTGGTGTAAAACTGAAACTTAATTCTGTGAAAGATGTTTTAAAGAACAAAAAAGTGATAGTAATTGATGATTCAATTGTTCGTGGAACAACCTGTAGAAAAATAATTAANATGATTAAGGATGCTGGTGCAAAAGAGGTACATGTAAGAATAAGCTCTCCTCCTACAAAAGATTCTTGTTATTATGGTATTGATACACCAGATAAAACTGAGCTAATAGCTAATGATTTATCAACAGAGCAGATAAGAAGATACATACTTGCTGATACTNTAGGCTACTTGACATTGGATGGATTGAGAAATTCTGTACAAAAAAATTCATCTTACAATGTTAAAAATAATTTCTGTGTTTCATGTTTTAACAGCAGGTACCCAACTGATATTGAATTATCATAATTGATCTAATATCGATTCAATATTGGATATATTTCTCTTTGATTCTAGCAATATTCTTTTTTCTCTTTGAACCACATCTTCAGGAGCAGAATCCATAAATTTCTTATTCTTCAATTTAGCATCAGANCTTTTAAAATCTTTTTTAATNGTATCTAAATCTTTTAATAGCTTAGCTTTTTGCTCTTCAACATTCATAGAATCATTAAGTTCAAAAGAAACTTTATAGAATTTGCTGACATTAGTAACTAATCGCACCCCGGGATTTNTAGTTGATACAATTTCATCAATACCTGCTAATTTCTTCAAAAATTGAATATTTCTATTTAGGAAGTTATCTTCATCATCAACATAAACTTTTATTTTATCTTGAGGGGGAATTAATAAGTTTTTCCTCAATGATCGAACTGCNACAACAAAATCTTGGAATCTTTCAAAGTCAATTGTTGAACTTCTGCCATATTTTGAATGTTCTGGNAAAATTAAATTTTCTTTCATATTTTTATTATGAAAGCTTAATATTTCAGATGAAATAAACGGGCAAAATGGATAAAATAGNATTAAAAAATCATTCAAAATAGTACAAATTACATTTTTACTATCCTCAGATTTTGGATTAGATTCAAATTCAACTTTTACTATCTCAATATACCAGTCACAAAAATCATCCCAAAAAAACTTATATAAAAGNCTAGAAGCTTTTTCAATTTCACAATTATTTATAGCTATTTGATAAGATTCAATTAATTCAGAAAAACTGTTAACAATCCACGCNTCATAAAATTTATTTNGTTTTAGGTCGTTATTGGGCTTTTCTTTGGTGTGAAACTTTACAAACTTATTAGCATTCCAAACTTTATTCATAAAATTTCTAGCTGGTTCTAATGAATTCTTTGCAAGCTTAATATCGCTATGAGGAGAAATGTTAGATGCAAGAAAAAATCTTAATGAATCAGTTCCAAATTGCTTAATAAGATCCAATGGATCTATAACATTTCCTTTAGTCTTGGACATTTTTTGACCTTTGGAATCTCTTATTAAATTATGAATATAAATAGTTTTAAAAGGAATTTGATTTGTTAGTTCNAAGGACATCATAATCATCCTTGAAACCCAAAAAAAGATTATGTCAAAACCAGTAACTAATATTGAAGTAGGAAAAAAGTTTTTTAGTTCATTGCTATTTCCTGGCCATCCCAGTGTTGAGAAAGGCCATAATCCTGATGAAAACCAAGTATCTAAAACATCGGTCTCTCTTTTAAGAGATCCTTCAGGATTATTATTAAATTTATTAAAATATTTCTCTTTTGCATCCTCTTCATTATAAGCTGCTATTGAATTACCATTTTTACAAGTCCAAATTGGTATTTGATGACCCCATAAGATTTGCCTTGAAATACACCATGGTTTAATATTTTTTAACCACTCATAATATGTATTTTCCCAAAACTTTGGCTTAAAAGTAATCTGTTCTTCTTCAACGGCTTTGATTGACCTTTCTGCCATTCCCTTAACATCTAAGAACCATTGATCTTTTAATAAAGGCTCTATTACTTCGCCAGACCTATCTCCCTTGGGAATTGTATTAATTACATCATCTATGGATGTTAAAATGTTAGCTTCTTGCATAAAGTTCAAGAGCTTATCTCGTGCTTCTAGAACCGATAGACCTTGGTATTCATTTGGTGTATTTTCATTTAGTGTTCCATCGTCATTCAATATGTTTATCATTTCGAGATTATGTCTCTTAGCTACTTCAAAATCATTAAAATCGTGTCCAGGTGTAATCTTTACAGCACCAGAACCCTTTTCCATGTCAGCATATTCATCAGCAATTACCGGTATATGTTTTTTGTTAAAAACATTAATAACCTTCTTACCTATATAAGATTTATATCTATTATCATTAGGATTGACAGCTATAGCAGTATCTCCAAACATTGTCTCAGGCCTTGTTGTAGAAACAATTATATTGTCATCAGAATCAACTAGTTGATATTTAAAGGAATATAACTTGCCTTTTTTTTCTTCTGAAATAACTTCGAGATCCGAAATTGCCGTTTTAAGTTTTGAATCCCAATTAATTAAAGTTTTTTCCTTATAAATAAGTCCTTTATTATAAAGAGTGATAAATGCAGTATTAACTGCATAAGTCATGTCATCATCTAATGTAAATTTTACTTTGGACCAATTGCAACTTAGTCCCAACTTTTTAAGTTGCTCAAGGATTTTATTTCCATTCTTTTGTTTCCAATCCCAAATTTTTTCTATTAATTGATCATTTGATAATTTTGACGAATCAACACCTTCATTATTTAAAGCTTTTTCAACTAATAGTTGCGTGGCAATACCAGCATGATCAGTTCCAGGTGTCCAACGTACATTCAATCCAATCAATGAATTATATTTGATTAAAACATCCTGAATTGTTGAATTTAAAGCATGTCCCAAGTGAAGGTTTCCAGTTACATTTGGTGGGGGAATTGCAATAGAGTAGAAATCAGTACCATCTATATTATTCTCAGAAATTATAGTATCAAGCCACTTTTCTTCAATCCTTTCTGGATTGTAATTACTAAAAAGATTTTCTTTTTCTTCATCCATTAGACAGTATCAGGATTATTAGTCTGAGGCACTTCGATTTCTGGAGCATTTACTTCAACATCTGTGTTTGAATATATTGGTAAACCAGTACCTGCAGGAATTAACCTTCCCATAATAACATTTTCTTTCAAACCAGAAAGTCCATCGATCTTTCCTTCACATGAAGCATCAGTAAGAACCTTTGTTGTTTCTTGGAATGAAGCTGCTGAAAGCCAACTTTTAGTACTCAAAGAAGCTCTAGTAATACCTAATAATAATGGCTCTGCTTGTGCCGGTTGTCCACCTTCAGATATAACTTGCTGATTCGTTTTGATAAACTCACCTTTCTCAACTGCTTCTCCTATTAGGAGGGTAGTATCACCTGAATCAGTAATCTTAACTCTTTTTAACATCTGCCTAGTTATGATTTCAATGTGCTTATCATTTATTCGTACACCTTGAAGTCTATAAACATCTTGGATCTCGTCGACAATATATTTTGATAATTCTTTTTCACCTTTAATTTTTAAAATATCATGCGGATCTGGGGCTCCATCTACTATTTGATCACCTGCGGATATACTTTCACCTTCTCTTACTAAAATATGTTTTGATTTTGGAACCAAATACTCTTTAGGGTCTCCTACAGACGGGCTTACAATAATTCTTTTTTTTGATTTAATATCTTTACCAAAAGAAACAATACCTTCTATTTCTGATATTACAGCTGGATCTTTTGGGGGCCTTGCTTCAAATAATTCAGCAACCCTAGGTAGTCCTCCAGTGATATCTTTTGTTTGAGCTTTAGCTTGAGGTAATGATGCTATAAACTCACCTGGTTTTACTTTTTCGTCATTATCTTTCCTTATTTCAGCACCCTTAGGCATTGGATACTCAAATCTTTCACCATTCTTCGTTACCAATATCAATGCAGGATTCAACTTCTGATCTTTAAATTGCATAACTTCTTTATTTGAGAGACCAGAATATGGATCAACACTCTCTTTATAAGTTAAATTGGGCTCTAAATCTTTATATTCTATATGACCTTCTTCTTCAGCAATAAAAGGAAATATTGTTGGATCCCATTCTGCTAATAATGATCCTTTTTTTATTTCTTGTCCATCATCACAGTAAATTTTTGCACCTAATGTCAAAGGATATCTCTCCAGTTCAAGNGAAGTTGTAGGGTCTTCTATTACTAACTCTCCAGTCTTACTTGTGCATATATTAGCATCACCGGACTTAACAAAATTTAAATCCACAAATCTTATCTTTCCTGAATTTTTTGAATCATGTCTTGATTGTTCTACTTTAGCGACACCACCAATATGAAAAGTTCTCATAGTTAATTGTGTACCTGGTTCCCCAATTGATTGAGCAGCTATTATACCAACAGCTTCACCAGTGTTTACCAATTCTCCACTTGCAAGATTTCTTCCATAGCATAGTGTACAAACTCCTGATTCTGATTCACATGTAAGACCTGAAAGAATTTTAATCCTTAATGATCCAGGAATTGAATCCATTTTCTTTGCAATTCCTTCATTAACTTCATTATTTTTAGCAACTATCAATTCACCAGTAAGGGGATCTATAACATCCTCAGCAACTACTCTTCCTAAAGCTCTTGAGCCAACACTCGCAACAACTTCCCCACCTTCAACCAATTGGCTAATCTCTATTCCCTCAGTTGTTCCACAGAAATATTCAGAAACCATTACATCTTGAGCAACATCTACAAGTCTTCTAGTGAGATAGCCGGCATTTGCAGTTTTTAGGGCAGTGTCAGCAAGTCCTTTTCTTGCACCGTGNGTAGAGATGAAATACTGAAGAACACTTAAGCCCTCTCTAAAGTTTGAAGTTATAGGTGTTTCAATAATTTCACCTGATGGTTTAGCCATTAAACCTCTCATACCTGCAAGCTGTCTAACTTGAGACTGACTTCCTCTAGCNCCTGATTCCACCATCATAAATATAGGATTGCTACTAGGTGCTTTATCACCATCTTTATNAATCTTATTATCTTCTGGAGCTGAAATCCTATTCATTAATATATTAGCAATCTCATCNCCAGTTCTTGCCCAAACATCTATAACTTTATTATATCTTTCACCTTCTGTTATTAGCCCTTGCAAATACTGGTTTTTAATATTGTTAACTTCCTCTTCAGCTTCACTNATAGATTTGTTTTTCTCATCTGGAATTATCATGTCAGCTATTGAAACNGAAATNCCAGAAGTAGTAGAATGCTTAAAACCTAATGTTCTAAGTCTGTCGGCTAGTAATACAGTTGCNTTACCACCTGACATTCTGAATGTAGTATCAATTAAGTCCTCNACTGCTTTTTTTGTCATCAATCTATTTATTAAATCAAAGGGTACCTCTTCTGGCATTACTTCAAAAATTAAAGCTCTTCCTACAGTTGTTTCTTTAACTTCATCATTAATTTTTATTTTTATTNTTGCATGAATATTTACCTGTCCTAGNTCAAAAGCTGTTCTTAATTCATTNAAAGAAGAAAAGGCTTTCCCCTCACCTTTCGAACCTGGAACTTCTCTACTCATATAATAAATACCTAAAACAATGTCTTGTGAAGGTAANATTATTGGCTTACCATGTGCCGGNGATAAAATATTATTAGTTGACATTATTAATGTTCTGCATTCAGTCTGTGCTTCAACAGATAATGGAACATGAACTGCCATCTGATCCCCATCGAAGTCAGCATTAAATGCTGGGCAAACTAAAGGGTGTAATTGAATTGCCTTGTCTTCAACTAAGACAGGCTCAAAAGCTTGAACACTTAATCTATGAAGNGTTGGAGCTCTATTTAACATTACCGGATGCTCTCTAATAACATCATCTAATGCATCCCAAACAATTGGTGCTTGTTGTTCAACAAGATTTTTTGCTATTTTAATAGTAGCTGCATGACCCCATAATTCTAATTTTTGATAAATAAATGGTCTAAATAATTCCAAAGCCATTTTTTTTGGNANACCACATTGGTGNAATTTTAATTGTGGACCCACNACNATCACTGATCTNCCNGAATAATCTACTCTTTTACCAAGTAAATTTTGTCTGAATCTACCTTGTTTTCCNTTTATAATATCACTTAAGCTTTTTAAAGGTCTGTGGTTATGACCCAGAACTGGTCTTCCTCTTCTTCCATTTTCAAAAAGAGCATCCACAGATTCCTGTAACATCCTTTTTTCATTTCTAACAATAATATCAGGAGCACCAAGTTCCATTAATTTTTTTAATCTATTNTTTCTATTNATNACTCTTCTATAAAGATCATTCAAATCTGAGGTAGCAAACCTTCCACCATCNAGTGGCACCAAGGGTCTCAAATCGGGNGGTAAAACTGGCAATCTTTTNAATATCATCCATTCTGGTTTGTTTCCAGAATTTCTAAATGCTTCAACGATTCNCAATCTTTTTGAAAGCTTTACTTTTTTGAGNGGTGAGGTTGTTGTTCTTAATTCTTGTTTTAGTTCAACAGATAATGATTCTAAATCAATTTCTTGNAA
This sequence comes from bacterium, assembly GCA_002701605.2. Lineage (GTDB taxonomy): Bacteria > Desulfobacterota_D > UBA1144 > UBA1144 > UBA1144 > TMED126. The sequence continues at coordinate 21,853 of NZWF02000015.1, read as the reverse complement.
CATATTTCTGACAGTTTCTGCACCCATACCAACCAATAAAAAGAAATTATCATCTATAAGCTTTCTATAAGTATCCTCTGATATAACTTGTCCAATTTTAAGACCTGTGTCACCAGGATCTGTAATAACATAAGATTCAAAGTAAAGAACTTTCTCTAAATCTTTTAATGTCATATCAAGAAGTGCCCCTATTCTACTAGGTACACTTTTTAAAAACCAAATATGTGCAACTGGAGAACATAGCTCGATATGAGCCATTCTAAATCTCCTAACTTTACTTGAAATAACTTCTACACCACATTTNTCACAAGTGTGGTTTCTATGTTTTAATCTTTTGTATTTTCCACATAAACATTCAAAATCTTTAACAGGTCCAAAAATCTTTGCACAAAATAAACCATACTTTTCCGGTTTAAATGTTCTATAATTGATTGTCTCAGGTTTTTTTATTTCACCATAAGACCATTCTTTAATTTGCTCTGGTGAAGCAATACTAATTTTAATAGATTTAAAATCTTGAGGATTTTTAGGTTTATCAAATAAGACACCCATATCAAGCATTGTATTTCACCTCCACAAAGTTAAACATCTGCATCTACATCTACCTCTTGTGATTTNTCAATCATTTCAATATTCAAACCTAGTGATTTTAATTCATTAGTAAGCACATTAAATGATTCAGGAATTCCTGGTTCAAATTTTAATTTNTTTTTCACTATGGAATCAAACAATCTAGTTCTTCCTATTACATCATCNGATTTAACTGTTAAAAATTCTTGAAGTGTATTTGCAGCACCATAAGCCTCTAGNGCCCAAACCTCCATCTCTCCTAACCTTTGACCACCAAAGTGAGATTTACCACCTAAGGGTTGTTGTGTAACAAGTGAATAAGGACCAATGGCTCTAGCATGGATTTTTTCCTCTACTAAATGATGAAGCTTAATCATATACATTATCCCTACAGTAACTCNTTGATCAAAGGGTTCACCTGTTTGTCCATTAAATAAAGTAAGCTTACCGTCCTCTGGAAAATGATTTTCAGCAAGCAAGGCACGAATATCGGATTCTTTTACACCTTCAAAGATAGGTGTTTCAACAGGAACTCCTGAAGATAGTCTTTTAGCAAGATCTATTAAATCCTTATCATTAAGTTTTTTAACATTATTAATATAATCGATATCATTTTTATAGAATTTTGAAATCAAATCTTTGAGAGAATCAATATTAGGGAATTTTTCGGAAAGTTGTTCATNAACTTGGTTTCCAAGTGATTTTGCAGCTAATCCTAAGTGAGTTTCTAGAATTTGNCCAACATTCATTCTGGAAGGTACACCTAAGGGATTCAAGACCATATCTACTGGGGTTCCATCTGGCAAGTAAGGCATATCTTCAACAGGTAGAACTCTTGATACTACTCCTTTATTACCATGCCTACCAGCCATCTTATCACCAACTTGATGCTTTCTTTTTACAGCTACATANACTTTAATAACTTTTAAAACACCAGGTTGTANATCATCTGGTTGAGACAATTTCTCAATTTGCTCATTAATCCTATTTTCAACATTGGCAAGTTTTTCATTTGAAATTTTTAGTATTGAATCAATTTGGCTTTCTAATGAACTTTTTTCATTAAATTCAATAGTAGTAATTTTTTCATATGGAACCAGGTCAAATTGTTCACTCTCTATTTCTTTATTCTTTTTTAGAACAATCTTTCTTCCTGCTCTAATATCATTACTAGGTATTTTTCCAATAAATATTCTTTTTAATTGAGACCTTGCCTCAGATATGATATGTTCTCTTTCACTTTCTAACTCATTTTGCAACTCTAAAACTTCTGGTGAACCGGACCTTGACCTATCTTGCTTATCTCCCAATCTAGATATTAGAGTTTTTACATCTAAAACAATACCATTGACACCCGGTGGAACCCTTAATGATGTATCTTTAACATCACCTGCTTTGTCTCCNAAGATTGCCCTCAATAATCTTTCTTCAGGGGATAATTGAGTCTCGCCTTTTGGGGATATTTTTCCAACTAAAATATCATTTGGTTTAACCTCAGCACCAATCTGTATAACACCATCCTTATCAAGGAAAGATAAATTTTCTTCATTAACATTTGGTATATCTCTTGTTATTTCTTCTTTGCCAAGCTTAGTTTCACGGGAAACACATTCAAATTCTTCTATATGAACAGATGTGAAAGTGTCTTCTTTTGAAAGTCTTTCGCTTATCAAGATTGCATCTTCGAAGTTATATCCTCCCCAAGCCATGAAAGCAATTAAAACATTTTTTCCGATGGCTAATTCTCCATACTCTGTTGAAGGACCATCTGCAATAATATCCCCTTTATTTATTTTTTGACCTTTCTTAACAATTGGTTTTTGGTTCCAACATGTATTTTGATTTGATCTTTGAAATTTAATTAAATCATAAATATCAGATGCTTCATCTGATGAACTATCATCTTTTTTTATAACAATTTTTGACGAATCAACATAATCGACTATTCCTGAATTGAAAGCTATTACATTAACTCCTGAATCTCTAGATATATTCTTCTCAAATCCAGTTCCAACTAAAGGAGCAGATGAACGTAGCAAGGGCACTGCTTGTCTTTGCATATTTGAACCCATTAAAGCTCTATTTGCATCATCATGCTCTAAGAAAGGAATTAGTGAAGCAGAAACAGAAACTAATTGTGCTGGNGATACATCCATTAGTTGTACATCTTCCTTTGGAACAACTTCAAACTCACCACTTTTTCTTGCATCTACTTGATCATTCTGAAAGTTATTGTCCATATCAAGTTTCGCATTTGCTTGAGCAATTACATAATCTTCTTCTTCTAAAGCATTTAAATACTTTATTTTATTAGAGACTTTTCCTTCGCTTACTTCTCTATATGGAGTAAGAATGAATCCGTGTTCATTAATCTTAGAATATGTACTCANGCTAGAAATCAAACCGATATTTGGACCTTCAGGTGTTTCAATAGGACATATCCTACCATAATGTGAAGAGTGAACATCTCTCACTTCAAAGCCTGCTCTTTCACGTGTTAAACCGCCAGGTCCTAATGCACTAAGTCGTCTTTTGTGAGTAATTTCTGACAAAGGATTTGTTTGATCCATAAATTGAGAAAGTTGACCAGTCGCAAAAAACTCTTTCACCACGGATGTGACACTTTTTGGAATCACAATATCTGATGGCATCATTTCAGCCACATCATTATAATTCATCTTCTCTTTAATAGTCTTAGATAATCTTTCGACACCTACAAAAAATCTATCTTCAATTAATTCTCCAACTGTTCTAACTCTTCTATTCCCTAAATGATCAATATCATCAACTTCGCCTCTTCCTGACTTTAACAACAGCAAATATTTAAATGTTTCTAAGATATCTCTAGGGTCTAAACACAACTTAGATGAAGAAACTCCATGAACTAATTTGTAATTAATTTTCATTCTACCAACTTTAGACAATCGATATGAATCTTCATTAAAGAACATATTCTCAAAGAATGAGGTAGCGATTTTTGGAGTTGGAGGGTCAGTTGGTCTGAATTTTTTATATATTTCAGAAACAGCTTGTTCTTTAGTTAACACTTTAGTCTTAGAAATCATTTCATTTACAGTTAAAACTAATGAGCTTGTAAAAGTATTATTATCAACAAAATATATTTCGAAATCTTTTATTAAATTNTTCTTAATTAATTCAATTGTATCTTCAGTTATTTCTTCAATTACATTACTTTCAACTATATTATCAGGATCATAAGTTCCATCAATCTTCCTGACAAGGTAGGAACCAAGCAATTCATCCTCAGTTACATCAAGCTTTGAGATTTTTGAGGATTTTAATTTATCAATAATTCTTTCTGAAAATCTTCTATTCTCTCTTAAAATTAATTCACCTGATGAATTTTTTATATCATGAGAGGCTCTTTGATAATTTAATAGTTCGAAATTAATATCTTTAGTAAATTTACCATCCTGACAATATATTCTCTCTTTCATATAAAAGGAATCTAAAATTGAATTAATCGATTCCCCAAGAGCAAGCATTAAAAGAGTTGAGTGAAATTTTTTCTTTCTATCTATTCTTACAAATAAAATTTCTTTAGAATCAAATTCAAAATCTAACCATCTTCCATCTTGAGGAACAATTCTGGCACTAAAACTGGATTTTGTTGAAGATGAAAGGTCTTTTGCATTTTTCTGAGCATCAAAAAAAACACCTGGTGATCTATGTAGCTGATTTACAATAACTCTTTCAGTTCCATTTATTACAAATGCACCATTAGGTGTCATAATAGGAATTTCCCCAAAAAACACTTCTTGTTGTTTGATATCTTTAACTCTTTTTGTATCTAATATAGGGTTATCATTTTCATCTAAATCATATTCCCATGTACATAGATTAAATTTGACATGTATAGCAGATTGATAATTATATCCTTTCAGCTTGCATTCCGCGATACTGTATTTTGGTGGCTCAACCCTATAAGATTCATACTCTAACTGAGCTCTATTATTATAATCATCAATTGGAAAAGATGCCCTAAAAACCTTTTCAAGACCGATATTATCTCTGTCTTTTGATGAAAGATCTGCTTGAATTAACAAGTTAAAAGATTCTTTCTGAACACTAAGTAAATCAGGAATTTCTGTAACTGATTGGGCTGTATCTCTAAAACTCTTTCTTTTTTTTGTTAAAAGAATATTTTCTTTTTGCAAAAACTCACTCCTTGGACTTAATATAAATTAAAAAAACTATGCGACTTCTACTTTGGCGCCGACTTCTTCTAATTTTTTCTTGATTTCATCTGCTTCCTCTTTTTTAACACCTTGCTTTAAAGGTTTTGGTGCAGATTCAACAAGCTCTTTAGCTTCTTTTAGTCCAAGAGCAGTAATTTCTCTAACAATTTTAATAACCTTAATTTTTTCTCCGCCAGCTTCGCTTAATGTAATATCAAACTCAGTTTTATCGGCAGCAGCTTCTCCTGCAGGTGCAGCAGCACCAGGAGCAGCGGCAACAGCAACAGGTGCTGCAGCTTGAACACCAAACTTTTCTTCGATATCTTTCACTAACTCAGATATCTCAAGTAAATTGGCATTTTCTAGATAATTTATAACATCTTCTTTTGATACTTCAGGCATAACTTCCTCCGAATATTGAACTCGTATTATATATGTTTATTTTTGGTCTTTCAAGTTATTTATTACATTTATTAAACTTGATGGTACAGCTTTTGCTGCATATAAAAATTTAACTAGTGGTTGATTAAGAACAGAAACAAATTGCCCTATTAATCCTTCTCTTGATGGTAACTTAGAAATAGAATCAAGCTCTTCTATAGTTACAACATTTCCATCAATATACCCAAATTTAATCTCAAATAATGGGATGTCTTTTTTAACTTTCATAAAAGATTTGGCAATATCAACATAGTTNTCATCTAATAATGCAATTGCTGTTTCACCGCTCAATTTAGAAAAATGCTCTTCAAAATCAGTATTTTTGGTTGCTTTTTGAAGTAATGTATTCTTTACTACAGAGATTTTAGTATTAAATTTTGAAAATTCTTTTCTTAGTAATTCAAACTCTACAACCTTAGATCCTGCATAATTAATTAGAAGGAATGAAGGCGTATTATTAAAAGCACTCGAAAAATTATTTACTATAGCCTCTTTTTCAACTTTTTTAAGCATTATACTGAAACTCCAGAAAGTTTTTTAATATCATCCTTCAATGAAGAAACATCAATTTTTATACCAGGCCCCATTGTAGAAGAAAGTGTTATTTTCTTTAAATATACTCCTTTTGAGGAGGAAGGCTTAGCAGAATTTAAGGAATTCATAAGAAATAGAATATTATCAAGAATTTGGTCTTTTTCAAATGATTTTTTTGCAACAGGAAAATTAGCAAGTGCTAATTTATCATTTTTGATTTCAATTCTTCCTGCTTTAGCTTCATTTATCGCTTTTGAGATATCTTTTGTAACGGTTCCCATTTTAGGGCTAGGCATAATACCCTTTGGGCCTAAAACTTGTCCACATTTACCGAGCTTTGGCATTAAATCAGGTGTGCAAATTACAACATCGTAATCCACCCATTTCTCACTTAGTATCTTTTCAACTATCTCTTCACCACCAACAATATCTGCACCAGCTTCTTTTGCTTTTGCCTGATTATCACCATTACATACTGCCAAAACCTTTACAGGCTTTCCTAAGGAATGAGGAGGAACTATAGCATATTTGATTTGCTGATCAGATTTTTTTGGGTCAATTCCAAGTTGAACTGATAAATCAATCGTCTCATTAAATTTTGATGCATCAACTTCTTTTAAAATAGATATTGCATCATTAGTAGTATAAAATTTGTTTTTATCAACAAGTGTATTAATTTTATCTCTTTTTTCTTTATATTTTCCCATGATAACACCTAAGCTGAAACATCAACTCCCATACTTCTTGCAGTTCCTTCGATAATTTTTTTTGCACTTTCAATATCATTAGCATTTAAATCTTCCATTTTCACTTTAGCTATTTCTTCGACTTGTGATTGGGAAATATTACCCACTTTGACCATTGGAGTNGTTTGTGATCCTTTCTTTATTTTTGCAGCTTTCTTAATTAAATAAGAAACTGGAGGAGTTTTAACTTGNAAAGTAAAAGATCTATCGGCATATACTGTTACGACTACAGGAAGTATNCCCTCTAATTTTTGTGTTTCTGCATTGAAAGCCTTACAAAATTCCATTATGTTAACACCTTTTTGACCTAAAGCTGGTCCTATTGGAGGAGCTGGCGATGCTTTTCCAGCTTCACATAAAAGCTTTAAACTTCCTGCTANTTTNTTCATCAAATTTTCTCCACTTGATTAAAGTCTAAATCTATTGGTGTTGCTCTACCAAAGATTTCAACTATAACTTGAATTTTACCTTTTTCAACTTTTACTTCTTCAACAATTCCAGTGAAGCTCTCGAATGGACCTTCAATTACTTTTACTGATTCGCCTTTATCAAACATAACCTTAGGGGTTGGTTTTAGTGTTCCCTCTTCTATTTTGTTTCTCATTTTGTTGATTTCAGANTCTTCAACAGATGGNACTGAATCAGGATCTAATTTTCCATCTTTAACTTTTCCACCNACAAAACCAATAACCTTTGGAATATTCCTGAGAAANTGCCATGAATCGTCATTTAATTCTGTTTTAACCAATAAATAGCCTGGAAAAAATTTTTTTTCACTAGTTTTCTTCTTTCCGCCTTTTAACTGTTCTTCTAAGGTTTCTGTAGGAACTAATACATCAGATATCATTTCTGGACAACTATCCATTTCCATTTGCTGGTAGATATATCTTTTTACTGTGTCCTCTGATCCTGTATTACAATGNACCACATACCATTTTTCTGACATTTACATACCACCTAACAAAAATTCAGTTAACGAAGAAAAAATTAAATCAATTATTAACAAAATTATTCCNAATATAATAGTAACTACTACNACACCAGCAGTAGACTTTATATTCTCATTTTTATTGATCCAAGAAATTTTTCCTAGCTCACTTTTNATTTCATTAAAAAAATTACTAATCATAAATAAATTAATCTCCTAACAGGGGTGGAGAGTCTCGAACTCCCGACCTACGGTTTTGGAGACCGTCGCTCTGCCAACTGAGCTACACCCCTATTTCGATTCCTTATGTATCTCGTGTTTTTTACAAAACTTACAATACTTACTCAATTCGAGCTTGTCTCGTTGAACCTTCTTGTTTTTTCTATAATGATATCTATTTTTTCCTGCACAANCAGTACATTCAAGAGATATAACAACTATATTATCACCCATAATAAAACACTTCCTTANTAGTAATACTATATATTACTTTAACTAATTAGCCCAAGAGCGGAATTGAACCGCCGACCTCATCCTTACCAAGGATGTGCTCTACCCCTGAGCTACCTGGGCATGAGCGGGAAACGGGACTCGAACCCGCGACCCTCTGCTTGGAAGGCAGACGCTCTAGCCAACTGAGCTACTCCCGCACATATTATTTGGGGATAGATGGATTCGAACCACCGTAGGCTTGCGCCGTCAGATTTACAGTCTGATGCATTTGTCCACTCTGCCATATCCCCATATTAAGCTGACGAAGGGATTTGAACCCCCGACCGGCTGATTACAAATCAGCTGCTCTACCCCTGAGCTACGTCAGCAAAAATATAAAGCCGTATATTAACATACGGCAAATAGTTTCTCAATGTTGATATGCATTAATTGGATTATGATAATACAGTAGCTGTTATATTGGCTTCTACTACTAACTTATCATTTTTATAGGCTTGAGTATTTAATTTAAAAATATTCAATTTATTTTTCATTAAAGTAGCTTTGATTGTTAATTCTTCGTTGGGCAATGTTGGACTTTTAAATTTTGCGGAGTCAACTGAAACTAATGCTGGATCCTTCCCAACTAAATCTGCCTCAAAAGATTTATAGATAAGGACACCACCAAGCTGAGCTAAAGATTCTATTATGATTACACCCGGTACAACAGGCCTATCTGGGAAATGTCCTTTAAAAAAATAACTATCTTCGGGAAATTTTATCAGACCTGTAATATCTTGTTTTAAATTAATATTACTTATACTGTCAACAAATAAAAAAGGTTCTCTATGAGGCAATAATGATTTAATGTCGTCTTTATCAAGGATCATTTAAACCTCTTAGTTATTAAGTTGCTCTAATACTTGATCAGTAATATCAAGTCTAGGACTCAAATACATAAGGCCTGGAGCTTGGTTGGAAAAAACCATATCATACCCCAATTGCTCAGAAACAGTTTTAACCTCTTTCATAACAGCCCTCATAATTTCTCTTTGAAACCTTGAATCAGCTATTTTGACTTCAACTTCAAAATCTTCTCTTTTTCTTTGCAATTCTTTTATCTTGTATGCTAACTCTTCACCCATTTCATCTCTTGCTTTTTCGTCAAGTACTAATCTTTTTTCCTCAAAGCTATCTCTCATTTTTCTAACTTGATCTTCAAGCTTATTCAAGATTGATTGTTTTTTTTCTATATTTGACCTTTGAGATTTTAGATACTTTTTTCCTAAATTTGACTCAACAACGAGTTTTTGAAAATTAACAATTGCAACTTTCAAACTTTTCTCTTGTGTATTTTCTTGCTTATCTTCAGCGAAGACAGCCTGTGACATAAATATTAATGATAAAATAAAAATTCTTAAAAATAGTTTCATAAAAAATACTCCTTATATTTTTTTATTATACTAGAATACAGAACCAAATGAAAACTGAACCTCATACTTACTTTCATCTGATTTTCTATTTCCTAGAGGGAATCCAAAGTCTAGCTTTAACGGTCCTACAGGGGAAAGCCATCTAAAGCCAAAGCCTATATCTTTTTTCATGTCCCAAGGATTTTTGTCTACCACTTCAGTTTCTTCATAGACCTGACCTACATCAACAAATAAAATTCCTTTTAACCCAGTTTCTGTTGCAAGAGGATAAAGATATTCTAATGTTGAATAAACATATTTGTTACCACCAATTCTAACAAATTCTCCATTTGAAAGAGTTCTTCTAGGTGAAACTCTAGCAAATTTATATCCCCTTAAATTTTCAGGACCTCCTAGGTAATACCTCTCAGAAACTATTAGTCTTTTTTCTGTATTCCTAAAATCAATAAAGGCGGATTCAAATGAATATGCCATTGTATGGCCTCTTGTAATCTGAAAATATTTGGAAAACTTTCCTGAATATTCTGTAAAATGTAAATTGGCTCCAAAATAACTATTAGACTCCTCGATACTAAAACTAGTTGATATACCTCTAGTTGGATCTAAAAAATTATCTCTTGTGTCATATCTCATACCAAATGAAACCGAACTAATTTTATCGTTTCTTTCTTGAAATACTTCAGTGGCTTCAGTTGTTAAGTCATCAACTTTTATATTTTCATACCTATATTTTATATCTGCAAATGTCCAAGTGTTTAGTTCCTTACCAAACATAAGGGTTCCGCCCCATCTTTCCCTATCATAATCTATATACTCATATTGTCTTCTAAATAAAGACATTTTAAATTGGTATGATGTATCTAAAAAATATGGATCACCATAATCAATTAAAAAATTCTGACTGACAGTCCCTACAGTGATTGATGCTCCAAGCTGTTTGCCGTAACCCCATAGATTATTTTCTTGAACCTGAACTCCAAGTAGTAATGCTTCTACGGAACTATACCCACCTTGAATACTGAAGTAGCCTGTTGGCTTCTCTTCAACTGTAACTTCAACATCAAGATAATTTGGTTTATCCTTGCTTGGAACTTCCTTAATATCTACTGATTCGAAAAAACCACGCCTGTTAATAAATCTTTTTGATGCTTTTATTTTACTACCAGAATATGGGTCTTGTTCTTTAATTTTAATCTCACGCCTAATCACCTTATCTCTTGTTCTTGTGTTACCAAAAATACTAATTTTATTGACTTTATATTTCTCACCCTTTTCCATGTTGTATTTAATTGATATTTGCTTCAAATCATCATCTTGATTGAAAATTGGATCTATATTGGCAAATGCATAAGATTCATCCCCATAAACAATTGTTAGATTTTCAATATCTTGCTGCATTTTAGACAAGTTGAAATAAATAGATTCGTCTAACGTAGTATAATCAGACAAATCCTTATCATCTAATAGGTCACCAGCAAAAGTAATAGTCCCAACTTTATATCTATCACCTTCTTCAACATCAAATACAACTAGATAACCATCCTTACTTTCAATATAATCAATTCTGGGCTTAGATACTTTTACATTTACAAATCCATTATCAAGATAAAAAGATCTTATATTACTTCTATCTAGGTTTATTATATCTTCAGACAACCTACCTCTTCCTGTGATCCCTGAAAAAACCCACTTAGTTTTTGTTTCAAGTCTTTTTAAAATATCTCTATAAAATTGCTGANCACTACCTTTTAAAACTATTCCTTTAACATATCCTCTATNTCCCTCAANAATATCAAGTTCATATTGNATAGAGCCTTGACCAACAGGAGTTATCTTNTCTTNCACCTGAACTTTATTAAAACCTTTCATAAGATAAAANTGCTTAACAATAGACTTAGNCATTTCCAACTTNTCTCTGCTNGTCAATTTNCCTTTTTGNATTGGGAGCACATCTAATATGTCATTATCAGAAAGTTTGTCGTTTCCTNGCAATCTTAAATCAGATAGAATAGGATTTTCTTCAAACCTAAAAACTAAAAGCAATTTGTCGTTTACTATTTCGCTAAGTAGGTCAATTTTATAAAAATATTCAGTTTTATAAAGATTTCTTAGATCTTTTTTTAGAATTTCATGATCAAATTTTTCTCCTTCTCTAACCGCAATAAGATTATAAATACGATCATCCTGAATAACTTTATTACCAAATAACTCAATCCTGTAAATTTCCATTCCTTTATATTGTTCTGCATCATTTGCCAAAGAATTAAAAGAAAGAAAAATAAATAAGACTAATAGAATATTGAAATAAATTCTCATTATCTTAAATTGTATACCTTTTTTGCTGAATCAAAAACATATTTATCATGTGTAGCAACTATTATAGTAGTTTTNAGTTTATCATTCAAATACTCAAAATATTTCACTAATTCTTTAGTATTTATCTCATCCAAGTTAGCAGTTGGNTCATCAACGATTAAAATCTGTGGTGTTAAAATTATTGACCTACATAACAAAGCTCTTTGTCGTTGCCCCGTTGAAAGTTGTTCCGGAAGATGGTCAAGAATATTCTCAATGTTCAATGAAGAGGAAATTTCATGAAGTTTATTACTATTTAGGTCTAATTTATTAATAATGCATGGAAGTAAAATATTTTCTTTTATAGTAAGGTTTGATAATAGTTGACAGTTTGGACTCATAATCCCAATAAATTTTCTCAAATTAATTCGTTCTTTTTCACTTTCCTCATAGAAAGACATTTCTTTTCCCAATATTTCTATAGTTCCTGAAGTTGGTGATGATAAATTTGAGATCAAATCCAATAACGTTGATTTACCTGAGCCCGAAGGACCAGTGATTGCAATAAAATCCTCTGAATCAATTACATAATCTTTATAAATCAGCTCAGCATTATTTTGGTATTTTTTTCTTAAATTTTTAAAACGAATCATTTTAAATAATCCTTAATTAGATACTCTGCTTTTTTTGATAAATAAAATTTTGCAGGAAGATATGAAGCTAAAAAAGTAATTATAAAAACGAATCCCGTTATTATCAATAAATAAAATTTAGAAAAAACTATAGGAAATCCTTTTATGCCATAAAAAGAGAGATCAATAGAAAAAGATTCAATCAAATTTGAATTTAGCAATAAGAACATAACAATTAACGAAAACAATAAACCAAGTAAATATCCTATAAATGCGACCAAAAAATTAGTTATTGTAAAAATTTTCATAATACTATTCTTTGATGCTCCTAAAGTCACTAATGTAGAAATATCGTTTTTTCTTAAAGAAATCATGCTNAGTGNATTAGAGTATATTGTTGTCGCAGAAATTAAAATTAAAAAAGATAAAAAAATTGCTAGAGAAAATCGTTCCAATTTCATTATATTGAATANATTTGCATTCATTAACTTCCAATCTANTGCTCTATCTTTTAATTCAGGATTTATCTGATAAATTTTAGAAATAGTTTCTTCTGATTTNTGTGGATTTTTAAGTTCAATTTGNGTAAAAATTTTAGGTTCACCTANNAGTCTAAATGAACTATCAAANTCAAAAAAAATTATTGGGAAANTNCCCTGAGCTTTAATTANCTTNCCAATNTCAACCCTTACTTCTTTAATTTTTCTCCAGCTAGAAAAATCTGGAACATATATTGATACCCGATCACCTATTTGTAAATTATTCTTCATCTGTAGCAAATCTGAAATTGCTATTTGTGGTAATTTTTTACTTTTATTATCAAGTTGAATTTTATCGCTTATTGCTTTGAGCTCAATTATTTCTAAATTTTTTCCAAATACTATTGCTCCATAAGTTCCATATTGTTTAAATATTTTTTCAACATTCGGTAATTCATTTGAATCTAAATTTTTATTTCCTTCGATAAGNATGTGGGGAAAAGTATTTAAAATTTTATTCTGAACTTTAACTTCAAAGCCTTTCATTACGAACATTACGATAATTAATGAGAAAACAGATATAAAAACTGAAACTAAGGATATTATTGCTGGAAGCCTTAAAGTTTTATTTTTAAAGATTGAAAAAAAATATTTTTTTACTAAAAAATAAACTAAATTCATTAATCTCGTAAATGAGGGAAAAGAATTACATCTCTGATAGATGGTGAGTTTGTTAATAACATAACTAGTCGATCAATCCCTATTCCAGCTCCTGCAGTGGGTGGTAAGCCATAAGATAAAGCTTCAACATAATCTAGGTCCATATCATTGGCCTCTTCATCACCTGCTTCTTTTAAATCAAGTTGTATCTGGAACCTCTGTTGCTGATCTTGAGAATCATTAAGCTCTGAGAATGCATTTGCTATTTCCTTACCATTGATGAACAATTCAAATCGATCAGCTATGTTTTTATCTAAATCATTTCTTCTTGCTAATGGTGATATGTCAATTGGAAAGCCATAAACAAATGTTGGATCATATTCATTTTTGAAATAGTTTTCTTCAAATACTTCAGCGATAATTTTTCCAGTTTGACCAAAATCATCAATGTTCATCTTCTTAGCCAAATCAGCCAACTTGCTAGCATCTTTTAGAACATCAAACCCTAAGAAATTAGAAGTCCAATCTATCATGTGAACTCTTTTCCAAGGTTTTTTAAAATTAATCTCGTTCTCTTGATAAATTATTTTTGAGTCAAGATTTAAATTATTTATACAACTAAGAATTAAATCCTCTACAAGATCCATCATCTTTTCATAGTCAGAATAAGCTTGATAAATTTCAATCATAGTAAATTCAGGATTGTGCTGAGTTGAAATACCCTCATTTCTAAAATTTCTTCCAATTTCATAAACACTTTCTAATCCACCAACTACTAGTCTTTTTAAATATAGTTCTGGAGCAATTCGTAATTTTAAATCCATATCAAGAGTATTATGGTAAGTCATAAATGGCCTTGCAGCTGCACCACCTGCCATTTTGTGAAGAATAGGAGTTTCAACTTCCATAAATTCTTTGTTATCCAAAAAGCTTCTTATGCTTTTTAAAATTTTCGCTCTTGTTTTAAAAACATCCTTAACACTAGCATTTGAAATCAAGTCCAAATATCTTTGCCTATATCTAGTTTCAACATTAGTTAAACCATGCCATTTTTCAGGAAGTGGACTTAAAGTTTTTGTTAGCAGTTCAATTTTTGTAGCTTCTAGAGATAGTTGTTTGGTTTTTGTATAGAAACAAGATCCTTCAAAATAAACAAAATCCCCTATATCAATGAATTTTTTGAAGAATTCCATCATCTCAGCTCCAAGGCTATCTTTAGAAATAAAAACCTGAAAAGCAAAAGTATTTTGCGAAATCTGTATAAAGGCTGACTTTCCAAAACTTCGAATTGCAATAATTCTGCCTGTTATTTTATGAACTATATTATCTCTAACAAATTGTTCTGGATCCTCAGAGGAATATTTGTCATTAAGTTGTTTTGTTGAAATAGAAGGAAAAAGATTGTTTCTGAATGGGTCAATTCCTAATTCAATAAGCTTCTCAACCTTTTCTTTTCTAATTTTTGTATATTCATTATCTATGGACATATCAACTCTCTGAAAAAATAGTTTTTAATTTCAATGTTAGGAAATAAAAACATGTTGTAACTATTATACTACAAGAAAGAAACATAACCTTAAAAGAGTATATCTCAGCAATATATCCATAAACCGTCGAAAAAAGCATCCCACCAAATGTGAAAGAAAGACTGCAGACTGAAAATGCTTTAGTTTTATTAATATCGTCAGTTAACGACAGTGCAAGAGAATACAATGACGGATAAACAAGGGCATGCGATAAGCCAAAAAGGCCTCCAGCTAAAATAAAAAGTAGAGTGGTTGATGAAAAAGCTAATAAACCAATTGATAAACCGAAAGAAAGTAAACATGGTGTGCATGTATTGACTCTGCCATAAGTATCAGGGATCCATCCAAAACAAATTCTCATTATTAATGCAGTACATGTGTAAGATATAAAAAAAATTGTAACTGGAGATATTAAAAAACTGTCTACGAATATAGCTGTAAAATTTAAACAAGTTACAAATGCACCTCCTACAAGAAACATTATAGTGAAAATAACCAAAAGACTCTTATTTTTTAGTGTATCAAGGAGTCCTAAAAAAGATTCCTTCTTCCCTTGTCTTAAGGGTTTCATATTATCTTCAAGAAAAAGTATTATGGTGAAGCAAACTGCAGATGCTAGAGATGAGACTAAAAAGAAATACTTGTCACCAAAATTATCTATAATATATGTAGATATAGTTGGTGCTAATGCGTGATTCGCGATTGCAAAAACACCAAAAAAACCTAGAGCTTGTGCTTGGTTCTTAATATCTATATTCTGTGAAACAAAAGTACCTGCACTAACAAAGAAAAATGAAAAAGAACATCCCTGAAAAAATCTTAGCAAAACGTATGAGAAATATAGTGAATCAGAATATATAAAAATAAAATTGGTTATACAAAGCCCTAATGCTCCAACAAGCAACAACTTCTTCTTTTGATATGAATCACCCAACATCCCAGAAATAGGTGTAAAAAAAATTGTACTGGCACCTGCAACTGACATTATAAGTCCAACATCATGCTCCCCACCTCCCATACTTATTATTTTCAAAGGTAAAATTAAATATGAATGATAGGCATAAAAGAAAAAAAAAGCAGATAGTGTTATTAAAAAAAGATTTTTTGAGATTTTCAAAACTTTTAATTATCCAAACTGTAAATTTTATTACCAGCAGTAAATGTATATAAAACTTTACCCTTAAATCTTTTATCAAGAAATGGGGAATTAAAGCTCTTCGAGAGTATATTATCCTTTTTAAAAGTAAAATATCTATTTGGATCAAATACAGTAATATCGGCAGCTGAACCTTTTTTTAAAGTTCCCTTTTTGACATTTATTATTTTTGAAGGTTTTGTTGATAGCATATTGATTAACGACATTAAATCAATCTTGTTTTTTCTGACTAAATTTAATGAAAGTGGTAATGCTGTTTCCAGGCCAATAATTCCAAAGGGTGCCTTTTTAAAGCCAACAGATTTCTCATTGTCAGTATGAGGTGCATGATCAGTGGCTATTATATCTATTGTTCCATCAGATATACCATTGATAATTGAGTTAAGATCTCTTTTGGATCTCAAAGGAGGATTCATCTTATAGTTTGAATTTTTAATATCTACATCCCTATCACACAAAGTAAAATGATGAGGAGCAACTTCACATGTCACATTAATTCCTTTTCTCTTCGCTTGACGAATCAATTCCACTGAACCTTTGGTCGAAACATGGCAAACATGGAGATGACACCCTGTCTTTTCTGCAATTGCTAAATCATGGATAATCCCTAACTCTTCGGATAGGTTACTAATACCAGGTACCTTGAACTTTTTTGAATAATGGCCCTCCGTCATAACTCCATCTCCAGATAAAAAACAATCTTCACAATGAGATATTACCGGGACTTTTTCAGCCTTTGCAATCAACATAGCTTCATAAAGTAACCTACTGTTAGATACAGGAAACCCATCATCAGAGATACCCACACATCCTGCGGTTATATTATCTAGGATTCTTGCCAACTCTTTATCTTTTTGTTTTTTTGTAATTGCACCTATAGGGAAAATATTAATCTTTGAATCTTTCTTAGCTTTATCAAGAATATATTTTGTTATTTTTGGCTCATCATTAGGGGGTGAAGTATTTGGCATACATGCTATTGATGTAAAACCACCAGCTGCTGCAGCCATTGAGCCAGTCTTAATTGACTCTTTATGAGTAAGTCCCGGATCTCTTAGGTGTACATGAATATCTACAAATCCAGGTGATACAATATAATTTTTAACATCATAAATTTTGTTTTTGCTTGATTTTATATCTGGCTTACCCTGAAAAAATCTAAAAATTTTACCATTTCGAACTTCTAAATTAACTTTTTTTAAAATATTTTGTGATGGATCAATGACTAGGCCATTAATAAGGTAGAAATTCACGACAACAATACCTTCTCAAGTAAAATTTGCCTGCACCATATACCATATTTTATTTGTTCAAAATACTTAGCTCTTGGATTCTTATCGAAAGAGGTAGGTATTTCTGTAATTCTAGGAAAAGGATGCATAACGATAGAATTTGGTGGTAAAGATAAGAGTTGTTCTTCACTCAATTCATAATCATAAATACTCCCTCGTTCTTTCTGGACCCTCGTCACATAAAGTACATCTGTTTCTTTTATTACTGAATTTATATCTGAAGTCTCATATGAAGAATTTGGCAATTTATCTGAAAACTTTAAATGCTTCGGGCTTACAAAATTAAAATGATTATTATCGAAACGGCTTAACAGTTTAACCAAGCCTTTTACAGTTCGCCCATTTTTTAAGTCACCTACTAATGTAATTCGCAAATTACTCATAGATTCAGAGAAACAGTTAAAAATAGTATATCCATCTAAGATTGTTTGTGTTGGATGTTCTCCTTTACCATCACCACCATTAATTATAGGTACTTTTGAAACTTCTGAGGCTTTCAAGGCAGATCCTTCCTCATGATGCCTAAGCACAATTNCATCTGTCATTGTTGACATAGTCAAAATAGTATCTTGCAAAGACTCCCCCTTTGAAACACTNGAGAACTGAACATTATTAATAGGAATAACTGAACCTCCAGACAGGTTCATGGCACTAAAAAANGAAGATGATGTTCTAGTTGATGGTTCGTAAAACAAATTAGTAATAATTTTATTTTTTAACTTAGAGTTTCTTTTGCCTTTATTTACAGAGGCGAGATTCCACAATTCTAATAAAAAATCAGTAGTTAAATCATCAACATTTAAAATATGAAACATAATTAATTTATAACTTTTAACATCCTTTTAAATCTTATCATATCTCCAAATGAATTAAATTCTGTATTAAAAGAAAAGTGAATTATAGAAGCAGTTCCTATAATATTCTCAGANGGTACAAATCCCCAAAATCGACTATCTAAACTATTATCTCTATTGTCTCCTAGNACAAAATACATCCCTGNNGGGACAATAATTTCAAAAGATTCTTCATCAGANACATAACTTANATCATTATTATAAATTACATCTATNGATTTATCTCCAAAGCTATTTGTCTTTATCTTATATATTTTATCTCCATCCTTATAAAATCTTTTAGTATTTTTTGAAATATTTTTATCATTTATAAAAACATCTTGGTCTTGAATTAAAANAACATCACCNGGAATACCTATCACTCTTTTTATGTAATAAATTGAAGTTAACCCAATGAAGCCTCCATTGGGACACTCTTTTACTCCTTCATCACCAGGCCATCTAAAAATTATTACATCACCTCTAGAGATTTCTGAAAAACCATTTATTAGTTTTTCTTTTGAACAAGGAATTGAAAAACCAAAACTAATTCTATTGGCTAACAAATGATCACCAACCAATAAATTTGGTAACATTGATTTTGAAGGAATTTTGAAAGGTTGGAAAAAAACATACCTAATGACAAGTGCAAAAAAAATTGCAATTAATATTGATTTAAGTGTGTTTAAAAATTTATTTTTTCTTAAATTATTATCCAAAACTTAACCTTATTATATTTCGATTAATAAGAATTACAAATTGAGCTCAATTTGTTCAAGGTCCAAACTCCTAAGTCTTTCCACATTATTTACATCATTAATAGAATTTAGATCAATTATTATTTCATTAAGATGTTTGGCATCTCTTACGAGCAACTCTAAATATATAGAGGATTTTAAAGATGAAATGGGCTTAGCATTAATCTTAATTATATTTGATTCATGATTAACAATTATATTTGAAATTTCAGAGAGAATTCCAGGCTTATCAAAGCATGAAATCTTAAGTTTNGTTGAGGATTTTGATGCAAAAGAAGAATCCCATTTTGCATCNATCAATCTAGNNGAATCAATTTCTAATATCTGGTTACATGAAATTCTATGAATAGAAATNCCTCTTCCAATNGTTATGTANCCAAGTATCTCATCTCCAAATATTGGCGAACAACATTTTGCAAACCTAACCATTACATTATCATTNCCACCCACTACAATAGCTTGGGAAGAATCGATNAANGGTGGAGTTTTTTTGACTTTTACCTTGTTTTTTATGTCAATTTTAAAAAAATTTAAGATTTCAAGAATATTAATTTTAGATAATGAATATTGTACAAATAATTCATTCATATCTTTGATTTTTTTCATGTTATTAAATTCNTTNAGCTTTTTTGTAACANTGGGATCTTCGAGCTTAAGACCATATGACAATAATTTCTTNGCAATCACAGATTTNCCTATTGTAATAGAATCCTCTNTCAATGAATCCTTAACGGCAGATCGAATTTTTGTTTTTGCTTTTGATGTAACAACATGTTTNAACCAATCTCTTTTAGGGTGTTGATCATTTTTAGCAATTATTTCAATCATATCTCCACTCTTTAATTTGTAGCTAATTGGTACAATTGCNCCATTAACTCTTCCGCCCGAGCATTTATTTCCAATATCAGTATGGATTGAATAAGCAAAATCAATTATTGATGAACCGATTGGNAATTCTTTCAAATCCCCTTTTGGTGTAAATGTATAAATAAAATTTGTTATTAATTCATCTTTGACTGCATCTATAAATTCTTTAGGATCATTTAAAGTTTGAATATCAAATATCTTCTTAATACTCTCTGGAGTATCAATTATATTATTTTTATCTTCCGAAGACAGCTTGTATTTCCAATGAGCAGCAACTCCATATTGAGCAATTTCATGCATTTCATGAGTTCTTATTTGTACTTCTACTTTATCACCGAATGGCCCAACAACATTAGTATGCAAAGACTTATATCCATTACTTTTTGGCAAGGCTATATAGTCTTTAAATCTTCCNGGGATAGGTTTCCANGTAGAATGAACTGCTCCAAGAGCTGCATAGCAATCTGCTTCATTATCNACAATGACTCTAAAAGCTTTTATGTCAAAAACATTATTAAAATCTAAATCTTTAGATAGCATTTTTTTATAGATTCCATAAAAATTTTTAAANCTATTCTGCAAAATAGCTTTTATATTATATTTTTCTAGTTGTTCTTTTAACTGCTGCTGTATTTCATTTGTGTATGATTCCCAATCATTTTTTTTGTTTGCAAAAGCATATTCAATTTCTGCATATTCAAATGGCTTAAGAATTCTAAAACAAATATCTTCCAATTCTGTTCTAATCCAATATATACCAAGCCTATCAGCCAAAGGTGCATATAAGTCCATTGTTTCGCGGGCAAAATTCATTTGTTTACCTTCTGGTAAATGGCTTATAGTTCTAGCATTATGTAAACGATCTGCAAGCTTAACTATTATGACTCTTATATCTTTTCCAGTCGCTAANATAAGTTTTCTAAAATTTTCTGCTTGCCTTTCAAATTTTGAACTTATACTCAACTGTCCAATCTTTGTAACTCCATTGACAAGTTCAGAAACTTCACTACCAAATAATTTTTTTATGTCAGCTTCTGTGGCTAAAGTATCTTCGATTGTGTCATGAAGAAGTCCTGTAATTATAGAATTTCTATCGAGCTTTATGTCAGCAAGTATAGATGTAACTTCCATTGGGTGAATCATGTATGGTTCACCAGAATATCTTTTCTGTCCAGCATGAACTTTTGCAGAATAAGCATATGCTTTTTTTATTTCATCTATGTCTGAGGACTTTAAATAAGGGTTTAATTTTTCAACAATATCNTCAAATCTTATCATAGAGATGCTAATATCCTTTTAACTTCACTAATAGTTTCATCAAGTGAATCGTTTATAACTAAATGGTCAAAATATGTAGATTTTTTAAGTTCATTTTTAGCNTCTTCTACTCTTGATTCAATTTTATCTANAGATAAATCATTTCTGGATAGCAATCTTTCCTTAAGAATCTCTNTTGAGGGAGTTTTAATGAATATAGAGCAACAATCAAAGTGATTTGTATTCATTATTGAAGAAGCCCCTTTTACATCTATATCTAGNAGAATACTATGTCCAAATTNTACAGATTCTCTTATAGGATTTATAGGAGTTCCATAAAGTTCGTTATGAACAGTTTCATACTCTAAAAACTGATTTTCTTGAATCATATGTTCAAAAAAATCTCTTGTAACGAATTTATAATCCTCTCCTTCTAACTCATTTGCCCTCTTTTGTCTTGTGGTACATGAAATCGAAAAATCTAAATTTTTAACTTGCTCTAATAGAAATTTAGTAATTGTAGATTTTCCTGAACCAGATGGGCCCGAGACTATAATGAGATAACCGCCTTTAATAATCATTATTATATTTTAAAAGAAAAGACCGTTTTGACGAAATTAAATATTTCCAGCCCTTAAAGTTCCTTCACATGATGGGCAAGAAAATTGATTCCCAGTGCATTGATTGAGCCTTTTCTCTAGAAGCTCTAAGATTAAATCATCTATACCTAAAGGAAGAGCTACATGGTAATTGGTATTAGGAAAATTTTTTGCAGCATTACTTGCTATATTTGGAATGTCTTGGGTCCAATGCCT
>NZWF02000002.1 GCA_002701605.2 bacterium | reverse complement strand
GGACTAGTAATCCAATTCAATGGGACAATGGATATTTTGAAATGTTATTAGAGCATGATTGGGAATTATCAAAAAGTCCATCCGGTGCTCATCAATGGAAACCAATCGGTTTAGATGAAAAAAGTAAAGCAATTGACGTGGATAAAGGCAAGAATTTAGTAGAACCTATGATGACTACTGCTGACATCGCATTGATTAAAGATCCTTTGTATAAAAAAATTAGTGAGAACTTTCACAAAAATCCCCAATTACTTCAAGATTCTTTTGCAAAAGCTTGGTTTAAACTTCTTCACAGAGATATGGGGCCCAAGCAAAGATATTTAGGGCCTGAAGTTCCTGATGAAGACCTGATATGGCAAGATCCTATTCCAAAAAATGATGTAAAATTTGATATTTCTTTAGCAAAGGAGCTAATCAAGAAATCCTCTTTAAGTATAATTCAAATGATTGAAACTGCTTGGGCAAGTGCATCTACTTTTAGATGTACAGATTTAAGAGGAGGAGCTAATGGATCAAGAATTAGACTTTCACCTCAAAAAGACTGGATAATAAACAAACCTAAACAACTAAGTAATATTTTAGAAACTATAAAATCCATTTCTCAAAAAGTTAATGCAAGCATAGCTGATATCATAATACTGGCAGGTAATGTTGGTATTGAACTAGCCTCCCAATCCGAGGTTCCATTTAAACAAGGAAGAGGCGATGCCCTTGACGAAATGACCGACAAAAATTCCTTTGATGTTCTTGAACCTCAAGCTGATGCTTTTAGAAACTACTTGGCTAAAAACTTTACTATTTCCCCGGAGGAAATGATGTTGGATAAGGCACACATGTTAAACTTAACAGCTTCCGAAATGACAGTTTTGTTGGCAGGCCTTAGATCCATCGGCATAAGCTCTGATGAAAGAGGTTTGTGGACTGAAGGTGAAAAGCTNTCGAATNAATGGTTAAAAATTTTGTTAGATACTGACATTGAATGGACCCAAACAGGCTCAAATTCTTTTGATGGGTTATCTAGAAAGTCGGGAGAAGTCTTAAGANCTGCATCAAGATGTGATTTGATTTTTGGTTCTAATTCTGAGCTTCGNGCTATAGCTGAATTTTATGCACAAGATGACAATAATGGNAAATTTGTATGTGATTTTATTTCAGCTTGGAATAAAGTAATGAATTCTGACTTATATTAATATTCTTAAATATTCCACTGATATAGACAATTNATCTCCAGCAGTTAAATTGTTTAGGTGTCGAAAAAATCAGCATTAATGGTTTATCAAAATTTAGCCAATATCAAAGAAGATAAAGAATATTGGGATAAATATATTAAGTTTCATGAATTGTATTGGGATGGTCCNAATGCATCNCAAAATGTTTTCTATGGAAATGAGTATGAAGAATATAGAAATTCTTTATCTAAATATTTAGAGATTGAACCTGATCAAATAAAAGATTGTTTGTTTACAAAGCANGAAAATGGAGATTATTATTTAACTCCATTAGGAGTTGATTCTGATAAATATATTATGGAATCCGAAAATTCTATCCCAGCTCAATGGTTTTTAATGTTTGAAAGCAAAGAAAAGAAATTTTTTTATTCCCATGCAGGAGACGGAGCTATTCAGCCTGATGGTATTTATTATAATACTGACTGTGCTCTATCCAAAAAAAGACTTGAGAGTGCAAAAGATATTCTCGAAAGTATTTCTAATGAATCGGTACCTAAAGAGTTTGATATNTTTCAAAAAGAATTATTATTTGGAATATCTGAAATGTATTATTGGATCGAAAAATTTCCTGATGATAGTATGATAGTTTTAAATTATGCAGAGATTAGTAGTGTAATTCATGAATTTACCTTGAAAAATGAGAATTCAGTAAGCGATTTGTGGATGATAATTCAGAATCTTTCTAATAAGGATTTTGAAAATGCTAATTCTAGCTTAAAGATATACAAGCAGAAGTGGGATGAAATAACAAAAAATTGTTCTANTGTGAAAACCACATCNGCTCCNGAAGAATTATCAAATGATACTATGCAATAATATATTGATTTTTTAATATTTAATGTTANTTTTAAGCTTCTATGAAAAGAACATATCAACCTAGTGAGAANAAAAGGGTTAGAACCCATGGTTTTAGAACNAGACTNGCAACTAAAGCTGGTAGAAAAGTTTTGGCTTTGAGAAGATCCAAAGGCAGAGCAAGTTTAACAGTCTCTCGTCATGTGAAATGACTATTANTGAATCTAACAGAAAACAAAAACAAAAAATTAANATAAAATTTAATTTAAANAGCTCTAAAAGACTAACATCCAAGTCNTTTATCTTGTTANTCAAAAGAAATACTAATTTAAATTCTCCNTTAGTAAGTGTTATAATATCAAAGAAAGTAATAAAATCTTCAGTTGTGAGAAATAAATACAAAAGGCGATTAAAGGAAGTTTTTAGAAATCATTTTAAAGATAAATTATTAAATTATGAATTGATTGTTATTCCCAAAAGTTCAATAGCAAAGCTTGATTTTTGGGAAATAAAGAAAGAACTTGATTTAGTCTTAAAAAAATTATTTAAATGAAAAAATTTTTTGAATTACTTTTTATAATACCTATAAAAATATATCAAAAGACATTTAGTAGAGTTTTACCTTCTACTTGTAGATTTACTCCAAGTTGCTCAAGCTATGCAATTGAGGCAATAAAAACTCATGGACCTATCAAGGGTTTATGGCTAGGCGGTTTAAGAATTCTAAGATGCAATCCTTTCTTTGAATCGAAAGTTGATAAAGTCCCTAAAGGAGAGAAAATTTGAAATTAAATTATGTAATTTTTTTACTTGGCTCTTTTCTTATAATTTTTGCAAGTAATTTCTTTATAACCTCAGATGATAAGGAAGTATTAAAAAAGAAAGATTCTGAATCAGNNGCNGTTCAATTCACCGAGACCGAAGAGTATACAGTGTCAGATGAAACAATTTTTTCTGAACCAGTTTTAGACAAAAGTAAGATTCTCAAATTCTCTAACAATAATTTTAGTGGTGAAATTTCATTANTGGGTGGAAANCTTATCAATGTTAAATTAAATAATTATTTTAAAAACCCTGANTCTGATGANAAAGTTCAACTTTTAGATAGATCAGAATATTTAAGNAAGTTGATTTTAAAAGCCAAAAATGTTGAACTTCCAAACGATTTGTTATTTGACAATATTTTAATTAATAATGAGAACGAAGTTTTGTTATCTGCTAAGTTTGGAAATTTCGAAATCAGGAGACGATATTTANTTGATNCAGATAGTTTTTCAATTAATCATCAAATTATAGTAATCAATAAATCAGGTCAAAACTTTATTTTTAGGCTTTTTGAGGAATCAAATGGTGAGATTAATGCCGAATCCTATCATAATTTTGATTATCAGTTTAACGAAGAGTTGGAAAAAATAGATTATTTGCCAAACGAAAGTGAAAGAGTGATAGAAGATATTAATTGGTACGGATTTTCAAAAAAATATTTTTTAGCAGCAAATATAATTGACTATTCAGGGGAAAAAACTCTAAAGTATCAAAAGAAAACAGCCGGTATTTTAAGAACTGTACTCAGTTATAAAACAATCAACTTATTGCCTGGCAACCAATTTACAATGGATTCAAAAATATTTCTAGGCCCTAAAGATGTCAAGATTTTATCTTTNTATGGTCCGAATCTTGAGCAAGCCCATGATTTAGGATGGTTTAAATGGTTAGCTGCTCCTCTTGAGAAAGTTTTAAATCTTTCAAACAAGTTCATTAAAAATTATGGAATAGCAATAATTATTATAACAATATTGATTAGNATTCTGTTTTTACCNTTAACAATAAAGAGCATGATGTCTATGAAAAAAATGCAGGCCAAAATGGCTCTAATGAAGCCAAAGCTTGATGAAATTAAAGAGAAATTTAAAGATGATAAAGCTACACAAAATTCTGAAATTATGAAGTTNTATTCNAAAGAAGGAATGAACCCTCTTTCNAGTTTAAGTGGTTGTCTTCCTATGTTAATTCAGCTNCCGGTTTTTGTAGCANTATANAATGTNNTACTTTATTCNTTAGATTTGAGACATACTAGTTTTTTATGGATTAATGATTTGTCTGCACCNGAAAACTTATTTGATATTGTAGGNATTCCTTTCAGGNTATTGCCNCTAGTAATGGGAATATCTTGGTTTTTGACNCAAAAAATGACNCCTCCNAATCCAGGTCAAGACGAATTCCAGACTAAAATATTTCAGTATATGCCAATNTTGTTTACAGTGATGTTCTGGGGGCTACCATCAGGTTTAATTTTATATTGGACAATAAGTAATATTATTTCTATATTTCAACAACTATATATAAACAATAAATTTAAGAAAATGCAAGGAGCATAATTATGTCAATTGGAAAAGAATTCGAAGGAAAAACAGTTACAGACGCGACAATAGAAGCATGTAAAGAATTAGGTGTAGCAAGAGATGATTTAGAATTTGAAGTTATCCAAGAGGAGAAATCCGGAGTCCTTGGTATTGGTTCAAGAAATGCAATTATCAAAATTGTTAATATTCAGCTAAACAGTTCTAAGAATACTAATAACGAAAATGTCTCTGATTCCGAAAGAATTGAAAAAGTAGAACTAGTTGATACAGATGGAAAACAGATTTTAGCAATTTTTGAAAAATTAGTTGAGCATTTTGTNGGAGAGGCTGANACNAGNNTTGAAATCAGNGATAGAAATATTCTCTTAAAGTTGAATAGTGAAGCAGANTTAGGTTTCATGATCGGGAAAAAAGGAGAAATGATTAAAAATTTAGAATTTTTATTATCCAGGATATCAAGTAAGCAGAATGGACAAAGNATATATGTTTCTATAGATATTAATTCTTACAGAGAGAAACGAGTTGAAAAACTTCAAGAAAGAGTAAGAACTNTAGTTGAAAAAGTGATTTCAATAAATAGGCCCCTAAGTCTAAATCCTATGAATTCTTATGAAAGGCGTATTTGTTATTTAATCATAGAAGAAAATGATCAAGTTACATATAAAACTAAGGAATACGGTAACCTGAAAAAAATAACTATTTTCCCAAAAAAAATTGAAATGTGATTTATCTCTTTTTTCTAAAGAAATCCTTTAATATTTTCTCGCAAAAATCTGACTCAAGTGAAATTTGTTCTGGCTTTTTATTCTTTTTTACTTTTGATGTATTAGTAGATCCGTAATAAATTTTTTTTATTCGTGCAGCTTTTATNACTTCCATGCACATATCACATGGNTCAATAGTAGTAAATATNGAGTAATCNTCNAGTCTCCAATCACCAATTTTNTTAGNTGCTTTTTGTATTGCGANAATTTCTGCATGNGCNGTTGGATCACCAAGTTTNTCAGTCATATTATATGCTTTTGAAATTACTTTTTTTGACTTGTTACAAACTACCACTGAACCAATAGGGACTTCATTTGCATTTAAAGCTTTAACTGACTCTTTAATTGCAATATCAAGAAAATTTAATAAATCTTTTTCTTTCAATATTTAGTTTCCAAAATATTCTTAATAAGTTTCTTNCCTTGTTTGGTGAGAATAGATTCAGGATGAAATTGTACCCCTTCAACNTTTAGTTNTTTATTTAAAATNCCCATGATTGTTCCATCTTNAGTTTGNGATGTTATTTCAAAATCCTNTGGNAANGTTNTTTTNTTAATTATAAGTGAATGATATCTAGTAGCCTCNAAAGGATTAGGNAAATTCTTATATATACCTTTTNNATTATGATAAATTTTTGATGTTTTCCCATGNAGNAACTTCTTTGCTTTTATAATNTCTGAACCAAAAGCATATCCTATTGATTGATGACCAAGACAAACTCCAAAAATTGGGATTTTACCNGNTAACTCTTTGACTATTTTTACTGAAATTCCAGCTTCTTTTGGAGAGCAGGGTCCGGGAGAAATAAAAATAATATCGGGTTTATATTTTTTTATTTTATTTATGGATATTTCATCATTCCTTACCACATTTACTTTTGCACCAAACTCCTCTATATAATGAACCAAGTTATAGGTGAATGAATCATAGTTATCAATCATTAATATTTTTCTATTTTTTACCATATGTATCCTTTATAGCCTTTAGCATTGCTCCTGATTTGTTTATTGTCTCTTTCAATTCCATTTTTGGTTTGGAATCAGCTACAATTCCTGCACCAGCCTGGAAGTATAAATTATCTTTATTCATATAGAATGATCTTATTGTTATGCTCATATCCATATTTCCTGAAAAGCCTATATAGCCAACAGAGCCTCCGTAAGGCCCTCTTGTATTAGGCTCAAGTTCGTTTATTATTTGCATTGCCCTTATTTTAGGGGCACCGGATAGTGTTCCTGCTGGAAAACATGCTTTAAAAACATCAATTGAGTTGTATTTGTTATTTAATTTCCCTTTTACATTAGANACTATATGCATGACATGGGAATATCTCTCAATAGTCATAAAATCGGTAACTTTTACAGTTCCAGTATTACAAACCTTACTAATGTCATTTCTTGAAAGATCTACAAGCATAATATGTTCAGCTTTTTCCTTAGGGTCAGATAGCAGTTCTAATTCTAATCTTTTATCCTCTTTCATAGTTTTNCCCCTAGGTCTTGTTCCAGCTATTGGTCTGGTTTCTACTATATTATTTTCGACTCTGACCAAAACTTCAGGAGAGGCACCTATTATATAAGTATCTTTGTTTTTAATGAAGAACATGTAGGGTGATGGGTTAAGTTTTCTTAAAGAAAAATACAAATCAATAGGACTATGCTTATACTTTGTTTTCCATCTTTGCGATATTACTGTTTGAATTACATCTCCTCTGAGAACATAATCTTTAATTTTTTTAACATTTNTTTCAAAATCTAGAGATTTAAAATTAGATTTTATTTTATTGTGATTGCTATCATATTTAGTTAATGGATAAACCCCTGCTTTTTTATTNAGTTTACTTTCAATTTGCTCAATCTTTTTTATTGCTTTTGAATAAACTTTATTTAAATCACTTTTTTTGTTTATCTCAACATTTACGACCACCTTGGCATTCTTTTTAAGGTTGTCAAAAATAATTAATGAATCAGAAAACATAAAATTGCAGTCTGGAAATTTAATGTCATCTTTTTTGGACCTGGGAATTTTNTCTATTTGTGAAATTATTTCATAGGAAAAAAAACCTACAAATCCTCCATAAAACCTAGGCANAGTTTTTAGTTGCACAGGTTTATATTTTTTTATTATCTTTTTTAATTCATCGAATGGACAACCNGTAATTTGTTTTGATTTATTTATCCCTGATATTTTAATTTTATTTTTAAATGATGAAAATATATATTTTGGATTAAACCCCATGAAGCTATAGCGTGACCATTTCTTTGGCCCTTCATAACTTTCTAGGAGGTATATATTTTCTTCCTCTTGTATTTTTCTTAGAAGTANAGACGGATTTTCTTCGTTAATTTTAATTTTTTTATATATAGGAATTAAATTTCCTTGCTTGGATAGCTTTTTAAAGTTTTCTAAAGAAGGTAAAATCATGTAAGTTGAATATATTATTTGCATAAACTTTTGTCAAAATTTATTTAAACTTTTCAATTATGAATGAAAAAATTTTTAGAGAATATGATATTAGAGGAGTNGCTGAAAGCGATTTAAATGATTCTTCAGTTATGCAAATTTCTTTAGCTTTTGGAACATTAGCTATTAGGCAAAATGTAAAAAAAATAGCTATAGGAAGAGACTGTAGGCTCTCATCAACCCGTATTTTTGATATTTTTTCCAAAGGTATCAGGGATTTGGGAATTGATATTATAGATTTAGGAATTATTACNACACCTATTTTGTACTATGCATTGTTTAATTTAGATATTGACGGAGGTGTCATGATAACAGCTAGTCATAATCCACCAGAATATAACGGTTTCAAAGCAGCTATTGGTAAAGAGGTTTTATCATCTGACCAAATTCAAGAATTAAAAAATATTATATTAGCAAATGATTTTTGCCCTGTAGGTAAAGANGGGAAATTAAATAAAAANAATATCATTGACAGGTACACAGAAGACTTAATTAATAATATTAANATAAGAAAAAAAATTAAAGTGGGTGTAGATTGTGCTAATACACCCGTCGGATTATTCGCAAGAAAAGTTTTTGAAGCTGTGGGCTGTGAGACCTTTATGCTTTTTGAAACACCTGATGGTACATTTCCTAATCACCATCCTGATCCGTCAGTGGAAGACAATTTGTCTTCTTTAAAAAATTTAGTCATATCTAAAAAATTAGACTTAGGGNTTTCTTTCGATGGTGATGCAGACAGAATTGGTATCATTGACAATCAAGGGAAGCTAATTTATTCAGATATCATCTTNGCAATACTTGCAAAGTCTATTTTGTTAGATNGGCCTAACTCAAAAATTATTGGGGAAGTTAAATGTTCTAAAATTTTATTTGATGAAATTAAAAAAAACGGAGGAGTACCTGTAATGTGGAAGACAGGTCATTCAAATATTAAAAGAAAAATTAAAGAAGAAAAAGCTCCTTTAGCGGGTGAGCTGAGTGGACATATCTTCTTCTCTGACAAACACCATGGTTATGATGATGCAATTTATGCAGCACTAAGATTTATTGAAATTTTATCTGATAACACTAAAAAATTATCCGTTATTTTGAATGACATACCTAAAATGTTTTCAACACCTGAAATCAGGTTAGATTTTCCGGAGGATAAAAAGTTTCAGATTATAAATGACTTATCAGATGAGCTTAAAAAATTAAATCATGAGTATTCTTTAATAGATATTGATGGAATTAGAATCGAAGATTCTAACAGTTGGGGCTTAGTTAGAGCTTCAAATACTCAGCCAGTTCTAAGTATGAGATTTGAGAGTAATTCAGAAGAATCTTTAAAAAAAATGAAAAATTTAGTCTTAAATTTATTGGAAAAGGTATCAGGTACAAGATGCAAATTCTAAATTGGGAAAATAAAACAGGTGTTCATTGTGGCTCCGTAGCAATACAGAATGTTATAAATTATTACGGTGTTAACTATCCTGAAGAGATGTGTTTTGGTTTGGGAGCAGGTCTTGGATTTTTTTATAATAAGTTATCTAAATCTTTCCCATCAGAGGTCATTCATCTTCGTGCACCGGATATGGAGCCCAATTTTTTCTCTAAAAATAATCAAGTTTATAAATGGCTAAAGGAGTCATCACCTAAAGAAGCAGAAAAAAAACTTAAACAAAGTTTGGATAATTTACAACCTGTATTCCTTCAAACCGATCTATTTTATTTAAAATATTATAATTCTAAAATACATTTTCCTGGACATGTTGTAGTGTGTGTTGGATACGATGATATTCACAAAAAATTTATTTTATCTGATACTAATTTTAAGGATTTAAAAGAAGTTTCATATAAAGATTTGGATTTATCAAGGTCCTCAAAAGCTGAACCGTACCCACTACAATATAATTGGTTTACCATTGATTCATTTGTTCCATTTAAAAATATTAATTCTTTAATTTATGAAGCAATTAAATTGAATTCTAGGAATTTTTTAAATGGACAGAACAGTTTACGAGGGACTAGTTCAGTATTTTCAATATTAGATTGGGTTAAAAATTTAGAAAATTGGAGCAATTTAAAAGATAAATCCAGTGCTTACAGGTTTGCNTATCAAATAATTGCTAGAAGAGGCTCAAAGGGTGGTGGCTTTAGATGTATATATTCAGATTTTTTAAAGATTGCCGAGAAGAAGTCTTCGAAAATTAAAAATTTAGGCTTGTTCAACTTAATGCTGTCTTTAGCGACTGAGTGGGAAAGATTAGCTTATCTTTTAAAGGAATTATCTCTGGAATATAACCATAAACTTAATAAAAAAGTTATTGATCTAATTCGCCACATATACTCTGAAGAACTTAAATATCATCTTTTAGTCACCGACCAACTATAAATAGGCAAAAAAAAAGGGGCAATATAGCCCCTTTTTTGTATAGATTTTGATGATTACATCATCCCTGGCATTCCGCCCATTCCGCCCATTGGCATTCCGCCACCAGCAGGAGCAGCTCCTCCACCATCATTTTCTTCTGGTTTATCTACAATCATTGCTTCAGTAGTTAAGAGTAGGGATGAAACACTACCGGCATTCTGAATAGCAGATCTAGTAACTTTAGCTGGATCAACAATACCGTATTTAATCATGTCCCCATATTCAAGAGATGCGGCATTAAATCCAAAATTACCTTTACCNTCTTTAATTTTTTCAACAACTATCGAACCATCAGCACCTGCGTTGCCCGCAATACCCCTAATAGGCTCTTCAAGAACTCTTTTAATAATATTTACACCAGCTTGTTCTTCGTCATCACCTGTTGCAAATTTATCTAATGATTTTATAGCTCTAACTAAAGCAACTCCTCCACCAGGCACAATACCTTCATCTACAGCAGCTCTAGTTGCATTAAGAGCATCTTCAACTCTAGCTTTCTTTTCTTTCATTTCAGCTTCAGTTGCAGCACCAACATTGATAACGGAAACTCCACCAGCAAGTTTTGCAAGTCTTTCTTGAAGTTTTTCTCTATCATATTCACCAGATGCATCAGCAATNTGAGCTTTGATTTGATTTATTCTTGTTGTGATTTCAGCTTTTTTACCAGCCCCACCAACTATAGTTGTATTATCTTTGTCGATAACAACTCTTTTTGCTGTTCCACAATGTTGAAGAGTAGCTGATTCTAGTTTCATACCAGCTTCTTCGACTATTACTGTTCCACCTGTTAAAACTGCTATATCAGCTAACATATCTTTTCTTCTGTCACCAAAACCAGGAGCTTTAACGGCAGCACATTTTAATGTACCTCTCATTTTATTNACTACTAANGTAGCAAGAGCTTCNCCTTCTATGTCTTCAGCCATTATAAGAACAGGTTTTGAAGTNTTAGCTACCTCTTCCAATAGAGGAACTAAATCCTTCATGTTACCAATTTTCTTTTCGTACATTAGAATATATGGATCATCTAATTCGATTGTCATACGTTCTGGTTCTGTAACCAAATAAGGACTTAAATAGCCTCTATCGAATTGCATACCTTCAACCACATCTAGGGTTGTATCCATACTTCTACCTTCTTCGACAGTAATAACACCATCTTTACCAACTTTTTCCATAGCATCTGCAATGATATGTCCAATTTCTTCCTCACCATTAGCTGATACTGTAGCAACAGCTGAAATATCTTCTTTGCTTTTTACTGGAGTGGATAATTTTCTTATTTCCTCAATTGTAGCTGTTACAGCTTTATCAATACCTCTTTTGAGCTTCATAGGATCATGTCCAGCAGCAGTTAGTTTGATACCCTCTCTAAAGATTGCTTGAGCAAGCACTGTAGCTGTGGTTGTTCCGTCACCAGCTACATCATTAGTTTTAGATGCAACTTCTTTTACCATTTGTGCACCCATATTCTCAAACTTATTCTCTAGATCTATTTCCTTTGCAACTGTAACACCATCTTTTGTCACCACCGGTGCTCCGAAAGTTTTTTCGATTAAAACATTTCTACCTCTAGGTCCTAATGTTGCTTTTACAGCATTTGCGAGCTTATCAACCCCTTCTTTAATAAGTGATTGAGCTTCTGTTCCAAATAAAATATCTTTTGCCATTTTATAATAACCTCCTAAATTATTCTATAACGCCTAAAACTTCATCTTCTTTCAAGAAAATATAATTTCCATCACCTAGAGAAAGTTCCATTCCACCGTATTTATTGAACAATACTACGTCACCCTCTTTAATATCTAATGGTTTCGTAGTTCCATCTTGTAATAACATTCCTTCACCAGTTNCAACAACAGTACCCTCTTGAGGTTTGTTTTCTGCTTCTGCTGCATCTGGAATGATTATACCGCCTTTTGTAGTTTCNTCAGGACTTTTAATTTTAACTAAAATCCTGTCATACAAAGGTTTAATATTCATAAAAACCCTCCAATAATTCCATTTTTATTAAAATTTTAATATTTAGAAGATAAACACGATACCTACTTTGTCAAGAAAATAGTATAAACTAAAGGTTTAGATGAAGAATTCAAATGTTTTTACATTAATTTCAGAAGATAATTTGAACAAAAATCAGATGGAAGCTATTTCTCATAGTTCTGGCCCAGCATTGGTTNTGGCAGGTGCAGGTTCNGGNAAAACAAGGGTNTTAACTCTAAAAATTACTTCATTAATTAGAGANAAANTTTGTGGTTCAAATCAAATTTTAGGTCTTACATTTACGAACAAGGCAGCCAACGAAATGAAAGCCAGAATTGAAAAAGTTCTAGGCTCAAAACTAGACTTTCCTTGGGTTGGTACTTTTCATTCTATTTCATATAAGATATTGAGGATTAATAGNGCAATGTTAGGGGGTACTTTTAATAGTAATTTCTCAATATATGATCCATCAGACCAATTAAAATTATTAAAAAAAATTATAAAAGATTTAGACCTTGATAATAATAAATATGACCCATCAAGGATGAGGGGAAAGATTGATTCTTTAAAAAATAGCCATTTGTATGATGAGTGGGAGTTTGANGATGAAAAAGAACTACAAATTGCTAAAAAATATCAATTAGCTCTTGAGCAATCGAATTCAATGGACTTTGGAGATCTTATTTTGAAGTTTTATGAATTGATGACCAAAAATGAATCTTTTAAAGTGAAAATGCAAAATTTGTTTAAATATGTCTTCGTTGATGAATATCAAGATACAAATATAATTCAATTTAAACTTATTAATCTTTTGGCAAGCCCAGAAAAGAATTTATTTGCTGTTGGNGATGAGGATCAATCAATATATGGATGGAGAGGAGCCAATATAGACAATATTTTAAATTTTAAAAAGTATTTTCCTGAAACTAAAATATACAAATTAGAACAAAATTATAGATCAACACCACAAATTTTGAATGTTTCAAACTCTTTAATTATGAATAATTCTGAACGATTAGAAAAAAAAATGTGGACAAGTAATTCAGCTGGTTCAATGGTCGATCTTCAGGAATATTCAGATGATCGTGAAGAGGCAAAATCAATAGCTTGTAAAATTTATGACAATAAGAAAAATTATAAATTCCAAGATGTAGCAGTTTTTTATCGAACTAATGCACAAAGTAGGGTTCTCGAAGAGGAGTTTAGAAAGTTGGGTGTTCAGTATAGGATTTTTGGAAGCATAAGTTTCTATGAGCGATCTGAAGTTAAAGATTGCTTTTCCTTCTTAAAATTCATTACCAANCCTGATGATGAAATAGCCTTTGATCGAATAATAAATATTCCTTCTAGGGGCATAGGAAAGAAGACATTAGAAAGAATAAAATCTATTTTTCAAAATTCTGAGAACAATTTNTTACAGACATTNGAGACATGTTTAAATTCTAGTGTTTTTTCGAAAAAAACATTCTTAAGCATTAGCAACTTAATCAAAGAGATTAATTCCTTTAAATTGAATCTTGAAAGCTATAATTCTATTTCAGAAAGTTTTGAATTATTTTTGAAAAATATTAGTTATTTTGATTTTTTAAATGATGAGGATCGTCTAGGCAATGTTTCAGAACTATTAAATTTTATATCTGAGTATGAGCAGGGTATTGATAAGCCAGATGTAAATGAGTTTTTAAATTCTATTATGCTTTCTTCGTCGATTGATCAAATGAACCCTGATTCTTCCTATGTAACATTAATGACAGTCCACTTGGCAAAAGGGCTTGAATTTCAATCTGTTTATGTAGTTGGTTTAGAAGAAGGGCTTTTCCCTCATTCAAGGGCTATGTATTCAGTTGGAGAGTTGGAAGAAGAAAGAAGATTGTGNTACGTGGCAATGACTAGAGCNATTAATTATCTTCACTTGTCATATTGTAAGATGAGAAGACAATTTGGCTCTATTATTTACTCNAATGCTTCACAATTTTTAGATGAAATTTCCTCATGTGAGGAAGTGAATATTNTACAAGNAAATCAACAAGNCCNTGATGAATCNAACAGAGTTTTTCATTATAAGTTTGGNCAAGGGTANTTAGTTGATTCTGACATTGATGAGTATGATGAAGTTGTAACCGTGGAATTTGATAGTGGATATAGGAAGAAAGTTTTTATAGCTGACCTTGAGGAAGTATAATTATGGCCCAAAAGAAAAATAGAGACGGTAAAATAATGAGAAAGCATTCAAGGATAAAGCATTTAGACAATTTTTTAAAGAAATATATTGAACCATTGGATGGTGTTACTTTGATAACTCCGGGCGTAATTAAAGTTGGTAAAGGTACAGGAGAGAACTTAAAAATAAGCTGGGGTCGAGAGCTGATTCAAGGTTCTGGCAATATTGTGGTCGGATGTAAACTTAATGCAACATCTGGTAATTCTAATCAAGAGGTATTTGTCTCCACAAGTAATCCTCAAAAAGTAAAGGATATTTTAATTAAAATTAATCATGTTAAGAAAAACAATTAATCTTTTCGATTTCTCTTTTTAATTCATCACAATTATTTACTCTAAAATCTTCAATTGATATTCTTGCTTTTAAGCCATTATTCTTGAATATTATTTCCATTGTGGATTCGCCAGGGAACTTTTCTAGTATTGATTTTAATTTGGATGATTCTTCAATTGTAATATCATTTTTCAANTAAACTCTTAACGGTAAAGANAAAGTCTTAATTTCTCTTATTGAATCATTACCATTAAAACTATTTACAATTANCTTACAACTATCATCATTGTTNTCTATAGTTCCAGTTACGAGAAGTGGTGTTCCCAATTTTAATTTTTCCTCATGTTTCTCAATTTCATCATTGAAAATTAATCCTTCTATAATNCCAGANGTGTCTTCAAAATTAACAATTGCATATTTTTTTGCATTCTTTTTTGAACTTTTAATATCTAATGATGTAATAAACGAGGCTATTGTTACAATAGATTTATCTTTTAAGTTTTTTAATGAACTTATCTTNTTGAANGTTAGATTTTCAGTTTTGTCCATGACAGCATCCAAAGGATTAACACTCACTGAATAGCCTAAAGTTTCAATTTCATATTTACTTAGATCAAAAATTGACCATTCCTCTTTCATATTAATTTCAGGTATTGAATACATTTCTTCATTNCTAAACAATGTTTCTTGTTTATCATTTTGTTTTTTATTATTTACCCCTACATTCGACTGAAGAACTTCTATATTTTCAAATAGTGTTGCTCTATTAAAACCGAAAGAATCAAGTGCACCAGATTTAATAAGGCTCTCTAGAGTTTTTTTATTCATTTTTCTTGAGTCCATTACACTTAAAAACTCAAATATGTTTTCAAATTTATTTTTCTCTCCCCTTAGTTCTTCAATATTCTTAACAATGTTACTGCCTAGATTTTTGATTCCATTTAAGCCAAAACTTATTGAACTCTCAAGAGGTGTAAAACCTGATCCNCTCTCATTAATATTTGGGGGCAATATTTTTATATTCATCTCTTTACACTCTCTTATATCAGATACGATTTTTTCTGAATTATTCATTTCAGTGGTCATGAGTGAAGCCATAAATTCACACGGGTAATATGCTTTAAGATATGCAGTTTGAAATGTTATATAGGCATAGGCTGTACTATGACTTTTATTAAATGAATATTCGGCAAAATTTTCCATAGTATCGAATATTTCTTTTGCTAAATTTTTATCAATTTTATTTGAGTCGGCNCCCTTTAAAAATTTCTCTTTTTGTGCCAACATCTCAGATGCTTTTTTCTTGCCCATGGCTCTTCTNAGCAAATCTGCATCTCCTAAAGTNAANTTTGCAAGAACGGATGCTGTTTTCATTATTTGNTCTTGATATACAAATAGNCCATGTGTTTCTTTTAAAATATCTTCTAGCTCAGGAGTTGGATATTTTGTTTTAGTTTTTCCATTTTTTCGTAAAATATATTCGTCCACCATTCCACTATCAAGTGGCCCAGGCCTGTAAAGTGCAAGAAGTGCTACTATATCATCAAACTTGTCTGCTTTTAGGTTTTTAAGTACATCCTTCATACCACTGGATTCAATCTGAAATATTCCTCTAGTTAAACCTTTTGCAAGAAGATCGTAAATCTTAGAATCGTTTAAATCGGCTTTATTTATTTCTTCATCAATCAGCGGATTTTTGATTCTAATAAATTCTTTAGCTTTTTTTATTACGGTTAAAGTTTTTAAACCTAAAAAATCAAACTTTACAAAACCTAATTCTTCAACAGCATTCATGTCATACTGAGTAACGGTTTCATCTTTTGAGCCTCTATAAAGAGGAATCATTCTATCTAGTGGTTCATCTGAGATAACTACTCCTGCTGCATGGGTTGAAGAATGTCTTACAGAGTTTTCTAATTTCACACTTAAGTTATAAAGCTCAGTAAAAGAAGAGTCTTTTTCAACTAATTCCCTGAACTCTTTTACTTTTTTATAACATTCCTCGAGACTATAAACTTTTCCTCTGAAAGATGGAATCATATTTGTTAACTTATTTACATCAGCGAATGAAAAACCTAAAACCCTACCAACATCTTTTACTACTGCTTTTGAAGACATTGTTCCAAATGTACCAATCTGTGCGACTTTGTCTTTGCCATATTTTGAAGTTACATACTTAATCACCTCATCGCGTCCTTCACCACAAAAATCAATATCTATATCCGGCATACTTATCCTTTCAGGATTTAAAAAACGTTCGAAAATTAACCCATGCTTTATTGGGTCCACTTCAGTAATATCTAAAAGGAATGCTACAAGACTTCCTGCTGCACTTCCTCTGCCTGGACCAACTGGAATTTTATTATCTTTTGCATAATTAATAAAGTCAGAGACGACAAGGAAATATCCTTCAAATCCCATTTTCTCAATTATACCAATTTCATGATTAATTCTTTCTATGTATAAAGGCTTGTCGTTTTTGTTTATGAAACCGCAATTAATTTTATCTTCTAATGATTTGTCGCTGACCTCTCTAATTCCATCGAAATTAATATCTCCATCAATTTTTGGGAGCCTATAATCATCAGTTTCAAATTTGATGTCACATCTCTCTGCAATTAAGATACTATTGTCTATTGACTCTTCATCTCCACCTAGAGCATCCATCATTTCTTGTTTAGATTTTAAGTAGAATTCATTGCCGTTAAACCTAAACCTTTTTTCTTCTTTTACTAAGGCATTTGTTTGGATGCATAAAAGTGTGTCGTGTGAATTAAAATCGTTTTTGGTCAAATAATGACAATCATTTGTTGCAACAACTTTTATATCTAGTTTTTCAGCTATTTCTTTTAAAACTTTGTTGACCCTTACTTGTTCTTTAAGGCAAGTTCCTTGTATCTCAATAAAATATCTATCTCCTAGAATGTTCTTAAACTCTGAAGCAACTTTTATTGCTTCATCTTTTCTACCTTTTAAGATGTTATGAGAAACCTCCCCATTTAAACAACCACTTAAAACTATTAGACCTTCGGATTTTTCAAATAATAATTTTTTGTCTATCCTTGGTTTTCTGTAAAATCCCTGCAAATGCCCAAAAGATACAAGCGAGCATAAGTTCTCATATCCTTCAAGGTTCATTGCTAATACGGTTAAATGATGAGTTTTGTTATTCTCATTCGTTTTATTTGTATGATCTTTTGCTATGTATACTTCACATCCAATTATAGGCTTTACATCATTTTCTTTAGCCTTTTTATAAAATTCATAGGCTCCAAAAAGATTACCATGATCGGTAAGTGCAACTGATGGCATCCCTTGACGTTTTACTTCTTCAAAAAGTTCATCAAATTTTATCGCCCCATCTAATAACGAAAACTGAGAGTGAAGGTGTAAATGAGCAAATTCGTTTTTCATATGGCTTATTAATTATAAATGAATTGCAATTGTTTAACATCTTTATTGATAAATTATAAAAATAGAGACAGAATATTTTTATGTTTGGGAAAATAAAAGGTTTTTTTACTTCTATAAAAGATAAATTATCT
>NZWF02000011.1 GCA_002701605.2 bacterium | reverse complement strand
ATATACTCTTAATGCATACGACTTTAAGTTCAAAGATATTGAAGGAAATGAGCTTAAAATGTCGGATTTTAAAGGGAAAGTTGTACTTATAACTAATGTTGCCAGCAAATGTGGTTTTACAAAGCAATATACTGGCCTTCAAGCACTTTGGGACAAGTACCAGTCTAAAGATTTCATATTATTAGGTATTCCATCAAATGATTTTTACCAAGAATATAAATCTGAAAAAGAAGTAAAAAACTTCTGTGAATTAACCTTTGGTGTTAACTTTCCAATGACTTCAATTACAAAAGTAAGAGGTAAGGATGCTCATCCTTTCTATACTTGGGCAAAAACATCTTACGGCAACAAGACAATTCCTAAATGGAATTTTTATAAATTATTAATTAATAAAGATGGAAAGATTGTTGGTACCTACTCTTCTATGGTAAGCCCCACTAGTGATGAACTTGTAAATGATATTGAGAAATATTTAAATTAATCAAAATCTGATTCAACATCAAT
This sequence comes from bacterium, assembly GCA_002701605.2. GTDB lineage: Bacteria > Desulfobacterota_D > UBA1144 > UBA1144 > UBA1144 > TMED126. The sequence continues at coordinate 8,811 of NZWF02000011.1, read as the reverse complement.
TTCATTTTTACTTGGTTCTAAATATTGTCTCATTTCAATATCAAAACCTCTTAATAAATTATCACTTAATCTTTCTAGGGTTGCATCTCTTTTAGCAAAATTCTTCTGTGAATCTTTTTTCTCTTTCTCTAATTGAGCATTTTGCTCTGCAATAGAATCCATTATGGTCTGAATTCTATTTCTAAATTTTTCAGATGAAACATATGCATATAGTTGATCTTTTTTCTCCAGACTTCCTTCAAGCTTTTGTTGGTTTTTTAAAATTGTATCAATTAGAGTTATTTTAGTTCTTAATATTGGAACGAAAGCTGAAAAATGTACTATTGAAACCCTAGAATTGACTTCATGATAAGCTTTGCCTTTCGCAATTGTTGGCATTTGATTTGCTACTACTATTACTCCATGGTTTGCTTTTGAAAATTCGATATCATCTTTAATTTTATCTATAAAATCACTCTTAAACTGTTTAACACTTTTAGCCTCGACAATTAACTTCCCACCTATAGGAGTCTCCATTATTAAGTCGGCTCCAGATTTACCTTTCGGAACATCATAAATTGGATAACCAGGAAATTCATTTTGCATTGAATCTTTTACAATATCTTCAAAGCTTTCACCTTGAAGTTCTACATCAGCTCCTGATCCTTTTTGAAGCTCAGATAATTTATCATTTAGTCTTTTTTCTTTTATCTCAGCAGCTTGCCTAATTTGCTCAATTTCAAGATTCTTTTTTTCAAGTTCCGATTCAATTTTAATTCTTGATTGCTCTTCTATAGATTTTTTATATAAATCTTGTTGATTTTGAAGGAGCTTTTCTTTTAACTCGTAATTTGACTTCATCTCTATTATTTTTGCTTTATCTTCAGCAAGGGTTTGTTTCATTTTTCTTTCTATAGAACTTTTATATTCTTTCTTTTCGTCTTCAAAGTTTTTTTTCTCTTGTTCATAATCAGATAATTTTTGTTTAAGAGAAGACTGTGTTTTTAAAAACTCATCTTCTTTTAAAGAGAAGTTCTTCTTTTGTTCTTCTTCAATTCTGGCAATTTCATTTTTTAATTTTTCATTAAGTTCTTTTTCAATATCAATATTTGCAGCCTTTCTAAGTTCTTCATTGGAAATACTTTCAGATAATGAAAAAGATTCACCACATTTTGGACATTTAATATTTGAACTCATACAATAATCATTATAGTAAAATTTAGCTAATTACACCAATTTTTAACTTTCTTTCCTCCATTATATAAAACATAAAAATCTTTACTTTTTAAATATTCTAAATAATTTTTATTATCAATATATAGGTCTGCTACTACCCTTCCCCCATATTTACCCCATTCAAAATCTTTTAGATATAAAACAGTAGAGTTTTCTATAAGATCATTTACAAAATCCTTAGCTTTTAGGGCTAACTCCTTTTCATTCTCACATTTTCCTTTGATTTCTGGTGTATCTATTCCTCTTATTCTAACTTTAATCTTTTTTATTGAATCTGGGACACCTAACATAATGGCATTACAAGTATCACCATCATAGCAAAAATAACCGTTCCTTTTTTCAATTTTTATATTTTGAGTATGAGATAAAGCATCACTTGTAATTAAAAGCATCAATAAGATACAAAAGATTAATTTCATAATTTACTCTCCCTAATCCTTAACCTTCTTATGTCCCTTTTTAGTATCAATCTTTTTAGCTTTTCTTAAAGTAACTCTTGAAGATTCCTCTTCATCATAACAATACATATCTAATATATTCATTAACTCTTTAGAATATGCTTTTTTCTTTAATTTTGGATTAACTGAAATAGCATTCAGGGTGGCAATTTCCTCCCAAAACCCTTTTTCTTTTAGTTCATCTATCATAATTTGTCTCATAGAATCTTGAGAGTCAGGGACCTTTGGAACTTTTTCAATATTTACAACAACCTCAGAATCTGTTTCTGCTCCTGGAATTACATATCTTCCTTCTTCATCATCTTTAAGAAAAAATCTCTTATTATCTATAAATTTTTTCTTTATTTCTTCAATTTCTTTATCTATATCCTTAGCTCTTTTTTTAAGGACAACAAGCTGATCAGCTAAGTTTGCAGCATCTTTAATATCTAAATCGTCTGGAGACTCTTTTAACTTGTAAATTGATGAAAACTCTGGGCAAATCTTTCTAAAACCGCATGATTTACAGTTATAGTTAGGTGTTTGAAAGAATTTCTTTTCATTTTTTATAAGGCTTATTGAGTCTATATAGTGATTTTCAGCATCTTTTAAGTCATCTTCGGTAACTAATTTATTGATTATTTTACCAGGAAAAGGATATATTAGTTTTACGTTTATAGACTTAACATCCTTAAATCTTTCTTGTTTTTTCATTCCTAATGCATATAAATATAATTGTTTAAAGGTTTTTTCAAGATAAATATTATTCGGAGCTTGCCTTGATGTTTTATAGTCTATTATGGTCAATACATCATCTTTTAAGTCATATCTGTCTATAAATCCTCTAAATTTAATTATATTTCCATCTAAATCAGTAATTTCAGGCTCTACTATCTCTTCAGTTTTACAAGATTCAAAGCTTGTCTCAACTCCTGTAATATAAAACTTTTCATAATATCTATTAATACAGTCCCAAGCATATTTTTTGTAAACTTCAGGATCATCAATATCCTCATAATAAACAATTTCTTTATTTCTTTTGCTTTCAAGGTCAAGTTTCTTATTCCACTCAAACTCGAAAGACTCTTTAATTTCATTTAAAGGAAGAATTCCTTTTAAATAAAAGTCCTTATACATTAATTCAAGTATTGAATGAAAGACTGAACCTACGATTATACTTATAGATACAAACTCTTCTTTATTACCTTTTTCAATGTATTTAAATTTGTAAAGTTTTGCACAAGTCAAAAATGCATTAATTCTTGAATTTGACCACTTATTACTTTTTTTTCTATTCATATCTATAATCTATATTTATATTATAATTTGTTTAAATGGATATTTATATACTTTTATCAGTGATCATAGTTTGTGGAACAATCTTGATTGTCTTACAAAAAAAGAACAAGAATAATGAAATATCTGCTTTAAAAGATGCTCTTGAGAAAACACTAATAAAAATGGAAGAAGATAATAAAAATATAAAGCAGGGATATATAGATCAAAACAAAAATATTAAAGATGTTGTTCTTCAAGTAGTAAAAGAAAATACAGAATCCCAAAAAGAAATTTTTGAAAAAGAATCCTCAAATCTAATAAACACAATCAATAAGCAATCAAAAGACTTTAATGACTATTTTACTAGGATTGATACTAGCATTTTGAATCTTGATTCAGTTACAAAAGATATGAAAACAGAAATTAATGACTTTTCAAAAATAATTGGAAATAGTTCAAGTCAATCTGGCAAATTCGGTGAATATCAACTAGAGAATTTATTTAAATTTCATAATTTACAAAAAGATATTGATTATATGACTCAAGTGTCGGTTAAAACAGATGATGGCGATTACAGGCTTGATGCAGTCCTATTATCTCAAGAAAAATGTCTAATAATAGACTCAAAAGCAACTTCAAACATTGAAGTCATCAAAGAATTAAAAACTGAAGAAACTTCAAAAGACAGAATTGATCAGATCAAAAAGGAAATAAAAGATAAAGTAACGAATGAAGCTAATAAATTATCTAAAAAAGGCTATCACAATATTGTGTTAAATGAAAAGTATCATACACCTGAATTTATAATAATGTTTGTCCCAAATGAGAATGTTTTCTTAATAGTAAAGGAACTTCTAAACAAAGAGACAAACATGATAGCAGAAGGAGTTATATTGGCAGGACCTGACAATCTAAATTTTATAATCTTAATGTGGCACTACATGAATGGGATTTTAAAAGTTCAAGATCAAATAGCTGATATCAGAGATGCAGCTACACAAATCCATAATAGGTTTGGAACAGCAGCTGAACACTTTACTAGCCTTAGAAATTCATTAGAATCGAGTATAAACAATTGGAACAAGCTTGTATCAAGTGTAGATTCTAGACTTATCCCATCTGTAAAAAGACTTGAAGAAATGGGAATTAAGTCCTCAAAGGATTTCAATGAAATCGGTCAAATAAAGGAATCACCTGATAATTTTAAAAAATTACCAAAAAATAATTAATTTATTTATTTATTTATTAAAAAATAATTAATTTTTTTTAATTATTAAAATTTTTAAGTAAAATATACCTATGAGGTTTCTTATTTTATTAGCATTTATAGGTTTTAATTTATCAGTNCCTTTGTTGATTGATAANAAGAATCTCATGAATNCTAACAATACTTCATCAACGATTAACCATAAAAATATGGTACATGAGCATAGTTCACTCGATCATGCTAAAACAAAAACTCCNTGCGAAGATAGCTCTGAGAGTTCTTGCACTGATCATGAATGTTGTATCATGTTTGTGGCTAAATCTCATGAAAATAACTCTTTAAAAGAAACTATAACGATGNATAAGTTTTTAGATAATTCTAAAATCTTAAGCCATCAACTCTCTGATATCTTTCGCCCTCCAATTATTTAATTTTTTGCATTAAATTTTTGGAGGTTAATTATTTTGTATAAATTGCTATTTTTAATAGTTTTTCTAATATCGTCTACGGTATATAGTAGGCCTGTTTCTTACACAGGCGGAACAACAGTTATGGGAATGAATGATGGTGATAGGATATCATCACATATTCATTATTCTCCCAAATACTTTTATTCCCTAGGGTATCGATTCGAATATTGGAAAAATAAAGATTATATTAATCATTTTTTGCAAGGTAATTACCTTTTAAAAAGATTTAATGAACCTACATCACAAGCAAACATATATATAAAATCTGGAGTTGGAACATCAACTTATTTGGAAGGTACAAAGGATTACAACAAATCTTATTTCATAGGTAGTTCTGCAGATTGGGAAACACAAAAACTATATGCAAATTATGCTGTTAGATATACAGATGTTGATAAAATAGAAGATTTTTTATTACANTCTGGTNCTGCAGGATTTGCACCATATGTAGGAGATTACGGGGATTTGCACACATGGATTCTCTATACNTTTAAATACNATAAAGATAAAAATGAAAACAAATTATCTCATGGTCCAAAACTAAGATTTTTTAAAAGTGTNAACTTGCTNGAGATTGGTTTAGANAATAACAAAGATTTAATTTTAAATTTAATAATTAGGTTTTAGGAGANTAAAAATGAAAANAAACATCATATATATTATTGGGATTTTACTTATTTTAAGTTCAAATTCTTTTTCTTATAGTAATGATATCGAACATAGAGTTAAAATGGACTATAAAGCCTCTGTAGGTTCGATTGATCCAAATGGTCAAACAATTAAAGTAAATGTAAATGGATTAGTTTGTGATTTTTGTGCAAGAGCTCTTGAGAAAGTATTTATGAAAGAGAATTCTGTTTCAGGACTGACAGTTAATCTTAAAGCAAAAGAAATTAAGATTTATACAAAAAAAGATATGAATCTTGAGGATAATATTATAAAAGAAAGAATTAAAGATTCAGGATACATTGTTTCATCAATTGAGAGGCTCTAATGAAAAAGGAGAATAGATCACTTTTTGCTCAAATAATCGTGCTTTTTACTAGTACAAGTACACTGGTTTGCTGTGCCCTACCCGCATTACTTGTTGCAATCGGCGCTACTGGTGTACTTATAAGTCTATTTTCGAATATTCCTTTTTTAATAACAATAAGTGAAAATAAAGAAATTGTTTTCACAATAGCTGGATGCTTTTTATTCGTTTCATATTTACTGAATCGAAATGATGAAGTCGAAAGTTGTGAAATTGACGAGAATCTTTCACTGTCTTGTAATAATCTTAAAAAAACTAATAAAAAAATTTTACTAGTTAGTCTAATTATTTATATAATTAGTCTTTTTTTTGCTTTTTTTGCACAATATTTTATTTGAAAAATGAGCTGTTTAAAAATAATTTTAAACAGCTCATAAAGCATAAATATAAAATTTTAAAATGTTACGAGTTAGATAGGCAGTTTTTAAGCCCCATGGACAAGTTATCTATTAGTTCAAAATAGAGATTTTTGCCAGGAGTTAAATCGAAACCTATTGGATCTAATTCACCCTCTTTGGCTCCTGTATCAGTTATTACGGTTTGAACTATTCTGGATGGAAACTGTGGCTCTCTAAATAGACAGACAACATTATCTTTTTCAATTTTGGCTTTAATTTCTGTAATTCTTTTTGGTGTCGGTGAAATTTCAGGATTTAGTGCAATTGAACCAACAGAATTTAAAGAATTTTCATTTTCAAAATATTGATATGCATCATGGAAAACGATATATGGCTTATGGTTGATTGATGAAAGCTCATTTTTGATTTTTCTACCTTTTTCTTTTAATTTATCAATAAATACTTTGGCATTAGCTTTGTAGATATTTTTTTTGTCAGGATTGATCTTTGATAATTCTTTAACAAAGAATTTAGTAAGCTTAATTACATTTTTATTGCTTAACCAAATATGTGCATCATAATCACCATGATCATGATGATGACCATCTCCATGATCTTCTTCCTCCCATACTCCCCCTTCTCTAATAGGAAGTAGTTTAAGGCCAGCATTTCCAAGTATTTTAATTTTTTTTACATTCTCGTCTAGTGTCGCTAATGGTCTTTCGATAAATGTTTCTATAGATTCATCAATATATACAAAAATATCAGCATTATTAAGCTTTTTCATGTCTGAAGGTTTTAGCTTAAAATCATGTGGTGATGCATTAGTATTTAAAAGTAAATCTACATCTGAATCAACAATGTTTAACAAAATTGAATGTATTGGTTTGATTGTTGTTACGATTTTTTTTTCAGATGCTATAGAAAAATGTGTTAAAGTAGTGAAAATAATTGTAAGTAATATAAATTGTTTTATCATAATAAATGTTATATTATAACATTGAGGATTTTATGTCAAACACAAGATGTGATAACCATGAAAAATGTATTTCTACTACAATTGATCAAGTAGAAAGAATATGCACTGAGAAAGGTCTTCGTTTTACAAAAATTAGAAAAGCGATACTTGAAATTATTTGGGAAAGTCATCAGCCAATCAAGGCATATGATATCTTATCAAAGATTTCCAACATAAATTACTCAGAGAAACCACCAACTGTATATAGAGCACTAGATTTCTTAATGGAAAACGGTTTTGTTCATAAAATAAATAGTTTAAATTCTTATGTTGGATGTAGCCATCCAAATAAACATAGCGATTGTTATTTTGTAATTTGTTCAATTTGCAATGAAGTTCAAGAATGCTGTGACTCAACTATAACTAAAACGATCAAAAAAGTTTTAAATAAAAACACTTTCAAACATGATCATATAGCTCTAGAAGTAAATGGCCAATGTAATGACTGCGCTGATGTAAGTGGCAAATAATGTTAATAAAAGCTAACAATATCTCTGTTGTTCGAGGAAACAAAAAAATACTTGAAGATATCAACCTATCAATTGACTCTAAGGATTTTATTACAATTTTGGGTCCAAACGGAGCAGGAAAATCAATGTTGCTCAAATGCTTACTTGGTTTTTTTAAACCTGATGAAGGCGAGATAATAAAATCTGATAATTTAAAAATTTCATATAGTCCACAAGATTTCATCATTGATAAATCAATACCAATCACTGCACTTGATTTTATAATGTTAAATAAAAAGATAGAGAAAGATGCCATAATTAATCTTTCAAAAGATTTTTTTATTGAAGATCTCCTAAAAAAACAATTGTCATATTTATCTGGTGGAGAATTACAAAAAGTTTTAATAACTAGATCATTAATAGACAATCCAGATTTACTTATTTTAGATGAGCCAACACAAAATCTTGATGTTTCTGGACAATTAAATTTTTATAAATTTTTAAATAAAATTTATGAAGAAAGAGATATTAGCATATTAATGGTATCTCATGATCTTCACATGGTTATTTCAACAACTAAAAAAGTAATCTGTCTTTCCAACCATATATGCTGTTCAGGTGAGCCCTCAAAAATTACACAAGATCCTGAATTCATAACTTTATTTGGTCATGATTTTGCAAATATGATGTCTCTATACAAGCATGACTTTAATCACACTCATCACACTCATAAAGGTGATAAAAATGCTTGATGGTTTTATTGTAAATGCTCTCATTGCAGGAATATGTGTTTCAATAATTGGTGGTGGTCTTGGATGTTTTGTAGTCTGGAAAAAAATGGCATATTTCGGAGACTCTTTATCACATTCTAGCTTACTTGGAATAGCTATTGGAATTTCACTGGGTCTAAATTTCACTATTGGGACTTTTATAACCTGTATAATTTTTGCCTCGCTTTTAACTTATCTTCAGAATAAAAATATATTGTCCAATGACACTCTACTTGGTATTCTTGCTCATGCTGCCCTCTCTATTGGAATTATAGCTATAAGTATTTCAAATCAGTATGTAAATTTAGATGCTTATTTATTTGGAGATATTCTTACTGTTACAGAATCTGAAACATACTGGTTTATTAGTGCAGCAGTTTTAGTTTTTATAATTCTTTATATAATATGGGAAAAGCTAGTTTTAATGACAATTGATGAAAATATAGCGAAGTCTGAAGGTATTAATACATCATTAGTTCACTCAATTTTTTTAATATTATTGGTTATTTTTGTTGCCACCTGTGTAAAAGTGGTTGGAATACTACTTATTACATCAATGCTGATAATTCCAGCAGCTGCTTCAAGGCAAATAACAA
>NZWF02000018.1 GCA_002701605.2 bacterium | reverse complement strand
TTTGCCCTGATAGCTCAGTCGGTAGAGCAGAGGACTGAAAATCCTCGTGTCGGCGGTTCAATTCCGTCTCAGGGCACTTTTTTTATATTTTTTTAATATTTAATTAGCAGACATTAGAGTCTAAATTCGCCAAGATTGATTCAATCAGTCTTGGCGGAACACCTTCTCCTATGACTTCTCTTATCATGTTTTCACTTGCCCATTCGGGGGCTTTCCAATTGTCTGGTAGTCCAGATAGTATAAGTATTTCTTTTAATGTTAAAACTCTTGCATCTGAATATTCCCCATTTTCTTTAAGACGTCCAGGATGTCCATTATTTTGAGAAGATATTGCCCCATTGCACATTGTTATAGTGGGAGCAGGCTTATCCCACTCAATCCTTTTATATGTCGTCTTAAAGCCTTTTATTTTAGTCCCATCGCTTTTTTTTGGAAAATGAATTTTATTTTCAAAAGCTGTTTTACCAGTTGGAGTGTTTTTTAACCATAAAATATGTCTATCATTTTGTTTTTTTGCATTATGATATTTGATTCTACTTTTTTCATTACTCTCTAAGCTTGGTAAATGTGAAATTGCGTCTCTAACGGATATGACTTTATTTGACTTTATTGGTTCGTTCCAAATTTTTAAATTTATAGCAGATCCCAGTATAATGGACCTCTTTCTTGTTTGAGGAGTTCCAAAATCTGCAGCATCTAATAGACTAAAATTAATATTATAGTCAGATAATTCATTTATTAGAAAGTCACTTATTTTTATTTTTTCTCCTTTAAATCTTATGAATGTTTTAGGCATTTTTTGAACATTTTCTATTAAAAAGTACTTTGGCTTAACCAGCTTAATAGCTTCTACAACTTTAATTATTAAAGAATTTCTGGGATCATCTTGCTCCATCTTTCCTGCTATACTCATCCCTTGGCATGGTGGGGTAGCCATAATAAAATTACATTTTTCTCTTAATGAGCTTCTAATAATTTTGTTGAATATTGTATTATCCAAGATATTCCCACAAATCATATTGGTGCGGGGATAAAGCTCAGAATAAAATTTTGCTCTTTTTTCAACTAATTCATTCGCTACTTTAATATCAACATATTTTTTTATATATGCTTCGGCAATTCCAACATTTGCAAAAAGGCTTAGCCCTTTTAAAGGTAATTTAATTCTTTTCATACAAGTTTATTAATAATATAATATTCAACCGCTGCTAGTTCAAATTGGATAATTAAGGAAACTTGTATAATTATTTAAAAGGTTAACTTTGATACAAATCTTTATTCATTGCAATATTATTAGCAACTCTGTACAATTAAATTATGCAAAATAAATTTGGTAAATATTTAAAAAACCAAAGAAAACTTAAGAAAGTTACTCAAGAAGTCCTTGCATCAAGATTAGGTGTTTCAACTGTTTATATTCATCAACTGGAAACTGCTAAAGTTGATGCTCCCTCTAAAGATAAATGTTATAAAATTGCTAATGCTTTAGAGATATCTCCTGAAGATGTTTGGTCAAATGCTAAAGATCATAAGTTGTTAAGGTTTTTAAATAAGGAAAATATCATATCTTCAATTGATGAACCCATAACGAGCTCTGAAAAGCTATTACTAGATTTATTTCGTAATTTAGATTCTGATGTTAGAAAGGATTTTATAGGAATGATTTTCATGCTNCTTAAATCTGATAAAAGGGTAACATCTGAAATACTTGATAAAGTGACTAAATTAACCAAAAGTGCATAATGTATTTGTTTAAGAGATTATTAGTCATACTAGCTTTACAATTAGTGATTTTATCATTCATCTCTATAATTTTTGTTTTTAATTTTAATCTTGAAAGGGAAGCATTAAAGAAACAATCTAAACAATTTACTGAACTTATAGCTAAGCAAGCTGGTTCATTTTATTCTGAGAATAAAAAAAANTTTAATCCAAAAGATTTTTTANTTTTTATCGATAAATCTATAGGTATAGATGAACTAGCATCTAGTTTTGCAATAACTCGTCCCAATATTATTTCAATATATTTAGTTAAAGACATAGATTCTGGGTTAGTTAANGCAGGAGTTGATAAAAATTATCAAAAAGACGATAAAGCAGNTATAAATAGGGATACAAAGTTTTTTTTTAATAATAAATATGTTGCTATAAAGCCTTTTTACATAAATAACCAAGATAAACCATATGGAATTGTTAGAGTNGAAATCGACAATATCCCATTATTTTTTAGGACATTATCAACTAATGCGGTTTTTTATTTGCTTTTATTTTTAATTCTAAANAACCAAGCCTTTTTGTTTTACTTATGGACAAAGAAAAAAAGNCCAGCNGGATCTGATTTGGAATATATTAAAGAGAGTTCAATTGGATCAATTAAAATCATGCAAAAAATATTGAACCAGATTATTGATGATCATGATAAAGATAAAAGGAATAAATAAATATGTTTAGAATATCTATTATAGTTTTTTTATTTTTTATAATTAATNTTAGAGATGTTGAAGCTAATAAATTGTATGCTGCTCCTGCATTTGAGACAATTAATNTCAATGGGAAAATTGAATTTTCAGGGTTTTATNCTAACTTAGGAATAGANTCTAATATTTTTTTAAAGTTTATCGCTAAAGATAAATACGGAGAAATAATAGAAGCTACTAAAATTCCAATTAATTCAAATTCAACAAAATCTTTAGGTAGAAACGATAAAATATATTATAATTTTGTTATTAATTCTAAGCCATCAGATATACATTCAAAGGAATTGTATTTCATTAATGAATAGTNTATAAATTAAGGGAAGTTATGTCAGATAAAATAAGAATTCTAATAGCTAAAGCAGGNCTGGATGGACATGATAGGGGAGCTAAAATAATCACTCGTGCACTTAGAGATGCTGGTTTTGAAGTCATATATACAGGTCTNCATCAAACCCCAGAAATGATATCAGAAGCTGCTCTTCAAGAAGATGTGGATGCAATTGGTATAAGTTTACTTTCAGGTGCTCATAATTTTTTATTTCCAGAAATAATCAAAAGCCTTGAAGAGAAAGATATGAAAGATGTTGTTGTATTTGGAGGTGGAATCATTCCAGATGAAGATATACCAAAGCTAAAACAACAAGGTGTTAAGGAAATATTTGGACCAGGAACATCCACAGTNGAAATGATAGACTGGATCAATAANAATGTTAAAAAATAACTATTTGNTTGTTAAATAAGTTAAAAAACCAANNAAAATTCCAACACTTACAAATGAACCAATAATCTTNAAATATAAAGTCAAATCAAGATGAGAAGCTTTGGTTACCCCAANACCTATAAGAGNAAAAAGTATTAAACAAACAATAAAAGAACCTAAATAATCTTTTCTTAACATTGTAACTCCTTANGAAATAAATATAATATTAATAGCTGATGAAATCAAACAATAAAATTTCAATATTTGGTGCAGGTAGTTGGGGAACTGCTTTGGCGAGCNTGATTTCTAGGAACTCAAAGGATGTTTTCATTTGGGCAAAAGAAAATCCCGTCNCAGATTCAATAAATAAGATTCAGGAAAATAAATTATTCCTACCAGGATTTAAATTACAAAAAAATCTAAAGGCNACTTCTGATATTAAAAATAAGGAATTATTGNAATCAGANNTTTATATATTTGCTATACCAACTCAATATCTTAGGCCTCTATTACTTAAAACTAAAAATTTTTTAAACCCTAGAGCTATAATTATTAATGCATCTAAAGGAATTGAAATTAAATCTTCAAAGTTTGTNAATGAAATATTTGCTGAAGTATTAAANCTGNCTCCNAANAGATATGTAAGTTTATCTGGACCNAGCTTTGCAAAAGATGTAGTATCAGAATTACCTACAGCTGTTTCAATAGCCTCAAAAAGTAATTCTGCACTTAATATTACATCNAACATTTTTGACAATACTAACTTAAAAGTTTACAGATCAAACGATGTGATTGGTATTGAAATTGGTGGAGCATTAAAGAATGTAATAGCGATTGGGGCAGGGATAATTGATGGTGTTGGACACAGTGAAAGTACAAAGGCCGCATTTATAACCAGGAGTTATTACGAAATTAGGAACTTTGCCAAGGTTCTTGGAGCAAAAGATCAAACTTTCTTTGGTTTGTCTGGTATTGGTGATTTAATGTTAACTTGTTATGGAATTCAAAGTAGGAACAGGAACCTAGGTTTTATGATCGGAAAGGGGATGAATATTAAGTCTGTTTTAAAATCTTCGAATGCAGTTGCAGAGGGATATTATACATCTAAGGCATCTATTAAATTGGCAAAAAAGTTTAAATTTAAACTTCCTATTTTAGAGTCAGTCCATAAGGTTCTATATAAAAATGCTGATCCCGAAAATCTTGTTTCTAACATTTTAAAAAAAGGTATGATTTCGGATATTTAGACTTCATTTTTCGTCTCTAGAATGTATAATATTTACATAACCTTCTTGGAGATTTGTAGCAATTTCAACCGATAAAAATATTAAACAAACTGAGATTTTTGACGAGCTTAAAGACTCATATTTAAGTTATTCATTAAGTGTAATTATTGGAAGAGCTCTTCCAGATGTTCGGGATGGATTAAAGCCTGTTCATAGAAGAATTTTATATGGCATGAAAGACTTGGGTTTAGAGAATTCAAAGTCATATAAAAAATCAGCCAGAGTTGTTGGCGATGTTATGGGTAAGTTTCATCCTCATGGAGATACTGCATTATATGAAGCAGTAGTGAGGATGGCCCAAGATTTTTCATTAAGATANCCTTTAGTTGACGGACAAGGTAATTTTGGGTCAATNGATGGTGACCCTGCCGCAGCAATGAGGTATACAGAGGTAAGATTAGCAAAAATATCTTCTGAAATACTAGAAGACATAGATAAGAATACAGTAGATTTTGTAGAAAATTATGATGGATCTGCAAATGAGCCTAAAGTTCTNCCTTCTAAAATTCCAAATTTACTTTTGAATGGTGCATCAGGAATCGCTGTTGGGATGTCTACAAATATACCGCCGCATAATTTTAAAGAACTGGCACTGTCTGTTATTGCACAAATAAAGAAGCCATCAATATCAATAGATGAACTATTGAAAATTATTCCTGGTCCTGATTTTCCAACTGGTGGAACAATTCATGGATCAAAAGATATCATAAGACAAGCTTATGAAACAGGAAGAGGAATAATTAAGCTAAGAGGAACTGCTTATGTAGAGACTGAATCTAATTCGATAATAATTACTGAAATACCATATCAAGTTAATAAAAGTAAATTAATTGAAAAAATAGCAGATCTTGTAAAAGAGGAGAAAATTAAAGGAATTTCTGATATAAGAGATGAGTCTAGTAGAGATGGGATGAGAATCGTAATTGACCCAAAAAGGAATGAAGATCCAAATGTAATTCTTAATAATATTTTTTCATTAACCTCTTTGAGTACTTCTTTCGGAATTATTCTTTTAGCAATTGATAAAAACAAGCCTAAGCTTATGGGCTTAAAAAATATCAATCAATGTTTTATTGAACATAGATTTGAAATAATAACAAAAAGATTTTTATTTGAATTAAACAAGGCTAAGGATAGACTCCATATCCTTGATGGTTTTAAAGCTGCATTGGATAAGCTAGATGAAACTATCAAGTTGATTAGAAATTCTAAGGATCCTTCAATTGCAAGGGAATCATTAATTAAAAAACTCAAAATTTCAGTTATTCAAGCTAATGCAATACTTGAGTTAAGGTTGCAAAGATTAACTGGAATGGAGCAAGAGAAAATTTTTGATGAGAGAAATTCTTTAATAAAAAGAATAAAAGAAATTGAAAAAATATTATCAGATGATAATGAAATTAATAAAATAATGATTACTGAACTCGAGGAATTAATAAAGAAATATGGTGATGAGAGAAAGTCAAAAATTGATGATAGGGATTTAGGTGGAATTTCAGTTGAGGATTTAATCACAGAGGAGGATATGGTTGTTACTATAACTCATGAAGGTTTCATTAAACGTACAGCAACTACTTCTTATAGGAGTCAGAAAAGAGGTGGTGTTGGAAAAACAGGAGCTACCAGTAAAAACAATGATTTTGCTGAAAATGTATTTGTAGCATCTACTCATGATTATGTCGTTTTCTTTACTAGCAGTGGTAAATGTTTTTGGAGAAAAGTTCACGAATTACCTGAATCTAGCCTTACGGCCAGAGGAAGAGCACTCACAAATATATTAGATTTGCCAGAAGATGAAAAAATAAGAGCATTTGTTTCTTTAAGAGATTTTGAGCAAGATGCATATTTAATTATGACCACAAGAAGTGGTATTATTAAAAAAACCAAATTAGAGGAATATTCAAGACCAAGGGCTAATGGAATTATAGCAATAAATCTTAAAGGTAATGATGAGTTAATTGCAGTTCGAACAAGTTCAGGTTCCGATGAAATATTGATTTCCACCAAACAGGGTCAAGCAATTAGATTTAATGAGGATAAAGTCAGATCTGTTGGTAGGAATAGTATGGGAGTTAAGGGTATTAGCTTAAAAGGTGATGATTTTGTTGTTAGCTCAGAAGTAATTAAGGATTCTAAAACTCAAATATTAACAATAACTGAAAATGGTTTTGGTAAAAGGACTGAGGTCGAGAAGTATAGACTTACTTCAAGAGGAGGTAAAGGAGTAACAACCCTAAAAATAACTGAAAAAACTGGAAAGATTGTAAATGCTTTCCAAGTTGATAATGAAACACATGTGATTTTATTGTCATCAGTCGGAAAAGCAAATAGGTTAAAGGCATCAGAAATATCAATCATTGGGAGAGCTACACAGGGTGTAAGACTCATGAAGCTTAATGATGATATTAAAGTTGTAGCAGCTGCAAAGCTTACAGAAGAAAAACAAAACAGTGAATAATATATGTCAAGAACTAAGAATTCTGTTTAAGAGCATTGATGGATATAATTGCTTTGCATGCTCTCCTAATAACAAAATTGGTTTAAATTTAAATATCGTAGAAGAAAAAGATTGTTTCTTTGCATTATTCAAGCTTAGTAACTTATATTCAGGATTTCCTGGGATAATACATGGAGGCATTCAAGCAACCATTATTGATGAAATTGGTTTTTGGGCTATGTTTAAAAAAGTAAAAACTATGGGTTTTACAACTGCATTAAATATTGAATATTTTAACAAGCTNGAAATTGATAAAGAGCTAAAAGTGATATCTAGAAANATNACAATTAATGAAGATGAAACTGAAGTAACAGTTGAAATTTTAGATGGTCCAAAGTTATGCACTTTGGGTAAACTAAAATATAAATTAATTAAAGATACTGTAATAAAGAGATATTTTGGAGATAGTTTTTATAGAAGTTTTATAGAAATAAAGAAAAAATATGATTAAATTGTATGANAACCCTCTTTCAGGAAATTGTTTCAAGGTTAAACTTTTACTGGTTCAATCTAAAATTCCATTTGAATCAATTATGATAGATGTTTTTAAGGGTGAAAGCAGGAGAGAGTCATTTTTACGAATTAACAATGCTGGGAAAATTCCTGCAATTGATGATAATGGTTTTATTCTCAATGAGTCTAATGCAATTTTATTATATTTAGCAGAAAAATATAATAANAATCTTCTATCAGTCAATATAGATGAAAGAGGGAAGATTTATAGTTGGATTCTTTATAACAAGACTAGTGTAGATCCTAATCTTGCTAAAGCTCGTGCAATAAAAAAATTTTTNCCATCAGATAAACAAAATTTAAAAGAATTAGAATTNCTTCAAAAGGAAGGTATCAAGTCTCTTGAGTTAATTGACAAGCATCTTTCAGGAAAGGATTTTTTTGTTAACAAATATTCTGTTGCNGATATTGCAATGTATCCATATATTAAGCTGTCTTATGAAGGTGGNATTGATATTAATAACTTTAAAAATATTGTTTTATGGATTAATAGAGTTGAAAGTACTGGGAACTTTGTACATATATATTAGCTAGCGGGAAACGGGGCTCGAACCCGCGACCTTCTGCTTGGCAAGCAGACGCTCTAGCCAACTGAGCTACTCCCGCACTAGACATTCTTTAATTATACTTCTATATTTTTTATGTCAATAGATATTACAATGAGTGAGATTAGAGAAGAATATTTAAATAAAATAAAAAGAGTCGTAATTAAAATTGGCTCAAAAGCTCTTTCNAATGGTGGTTCTTCCATTAGCAAAAAAGTTTTATTAAATTTAGTNGGTTCAGTATGTAATCTAAGGAAAAAAGGAGTAGAAGTTATATTGATTACNTCTGGTGCAATTGTTGCGGGNAATAAGATATTCAAAATAAATTTAAAAAATNTAAATATAGTTAAAAAGCAAGTTTTGTCATCTGTAGGTCAAATAAATTTAATGTCTATGTATTCAGAAATTTTCAAAACAAAGGGGTATAAGGTATCTCAGCTTTTACTAACAAATGATATCTTTCAGGATAGAAAAAGATTTTTAAATGTTAAGACAACTTTACTCGAATTGTTAAAGATGGGAATTATTCCGATAGTTAATGAAAATGATACTGTATCAATTGATGAGATAATGTTTGGGGATAATGACATATTAGCTTCTAAGGTTTCTTCAATGATATCAGCGGATTCTCTTATATTATTGACTGATACAGATGGTCTATTTGATCAGAATCCTAAAGACAATACCTCAGCTAAGTTAATTGCTACAATATCTGAAGATAAGTTTGATAGGCGTGTTCTAAGAGATTCTAAAAAGAATATATCTTTCGGGGGTATGACNTCCAAAATTGATGCTGCACTTAATGTTTCAAAATATGGAATACCAACAATCATTGCTAATGGTATGAAGGCAAAAATAATAGACAAAATCTTTAAATATGAAAATGTTGGCACAATGATTATTCCAAATATAAGAACAGTTAAGAGTAGAAAGCAATGGATTGGTATGGGTCTCAAAACTGCTGGTAAATTACTATTAGATGATGGTGCAATTGATGCCATAATTTCAAAAGGAAAAAGCCTATTACCATCGGGGATTCANTCTATAGAAGGAAGATTTGCTAAAGGACAACAAGTCGAATGTGTTTCAATATCCACAGGTAAAAGTATTGCAAGGGGATTAACTTCTTATAGTTCGGATGAGCTAGAAAAAATTAGAGGTAAGAAATCAAATCAAATTATATCTATTTTGGGCTANAAATATTCAGATGAAGTTATAAATAGAGATAATATGATTGTTGAGAAAAATTAAATAAAATTAAGAATATTTTCAGAGTCNGCATCATTTTTAATAGGGACTTGTTTTCTAAACTGAATACTGTTCTCTTTTTTCTCAATTTTTATGTTTCCATTATTGGCTCTATAAGCAACAAATTGAGAACCATAGGTCTCTTTTGATATAGCATTTAAAATCATTGGAAAATTTTTCGATCCAATAAAAATTGAATGTATACAAATTCCAAGTTTTTTTGCTCTTTCTCTTTCTTTCCTTACTTCAGTATCTCCAGAAGTAGGTATTCCATCAGTAATAAAAAGTATATGCTTGTTTCTAAGACCTCTACCTTTAAAATCTGATATTGCATCCTTTAATGCTTCTTCATAATTTGTGTTTCCTGAACATTCCGTTTTAGTGGCTTGATGTAGAATTGTTTCATAATCTTTTGTGAAGAATTTTTCTTCAACTATCGTCTTATATGATTTATGATTAAATTCGATATATCCAACNCTCATTCTTTTTGTTCTCGCTAGTTCNACAACTGCATTNACAACAGATGANGACCATTCGCTATAAACTCCCATCATTGATGTGCTGATATCTCTTAAGATAGCTATTTCTCCACCCATATTCTCTTTCTCTCTTTGATGAACTCTNGGTAATTGGGGAGATAGATTTTGTGACCANATTGCAGCATCCATTGCATCAACATCATCTATCTCATAGAAAGAATTCATTCTTTTGTATCTACGTGGAAGACCACCCGGATACAATCCTCTTTTAGCAATACTTCTTTGAATATTTCCTTCAAGAACTTTCATTACAATTTGCACATTTTGTGCAAGCTCAAAATTTTCTTGAGTNCCTACTTTAGAGGCATCAGTATCACCAGCTCTTTTTGATTTTGTGGCATAAATTTTCTCAGATAATGGAGCATTATTAATATCACCCTCTCCATCATCCTCACTTTTATTTGAAGGGTTTGTTGGTATTTTCTTTTCTGAATCAATTGGTTTAGAATTGTCCTCAGTGGTTAAATTATCTTGTAGCTCTTCAAGAGCTTGCATAAAAGAATCTTCAGCATTTTCAAGTTGTTCTTGACTAATATCTGAATCTTTATCTTGATTATCACCAGCTTGTTTGTTTGGAGAATCCTTTTCATATTCTCCACCCTCTTTTTTCTGGTTATTTGCTATTTCTTGGTCTTTTTTTTTTGGTTCTCTAGNGACTCTAATTTTTGTTCAGCAGCCTCTANAATTTCTTCAGGGACCCTAAAGGGNAAAAGGAATTTTAAAACTTTAAGGTCAGACAGATTTGCCTCATTNCTGTTATCTATAACAGCACTAGCTTTTATAAGTTTTAAAGACTTTACAAGAAANGTCCTATCAGAAATTACAGAATTAGACTCATTNAGTCTTTGGTCCTCTACTAGCCAGGTGATGAAAGAAACCAATCCCTCTTGGACTTCTACGGGTATTACAACACTTTGTAAATTTTTGTAGCTATCATCAAGAGCTTTTTTTCCAACTTTAGCAACAAAATTATTAGCTCCATTTTTTGTAGCATATAAGCTTATTACNTTTTTAACATCTTCCCATTGTTTTCCNTATGAAATACCATTTGAGTTAACCTGAATAACAAATCTATCAAGGTTAGCTGGATCTAATGGCTCATTATAATACTCATCTGCTGTAGGATTACTTGTAGCAATAGCTGTCAACAATGGAATATCTTCCTCACCATATTTTCTTTCATTCAATATTCTTAATAAAACATTTAAAGATTCACCAGGAGCCCTTGAAATATCATCTAATAAACAGATATCAGATGTTAAGATACCCCCTTTTAATATATTCTGTTTAATGATCTCGCCATCCTTGGTATCTTCTCTCGATATAACTAAATCACCAACAAGTTCTGATAATCTTGTATCTCTATGCATTTGNTAAAAGAAAAAATCAAGTTCTGCAGATTTTGATACAATCTCAGACAACATGGTTTTTGCAGTTCCAGGGGGACCCTGAATATAAATATGTTCTCTGGCAACTACTCCAAGTAAAAGTGCTGTTTTAACATCAGTATGACCAACAACTAGTTCGTCCATTTCAGATTTCAAAGTTTCAAAAGGNTTTGACATAAAATAAAAACCTTAGGGAAAAAGCCCACTATTAAATTTACATCAATCGTTTTTTATTTACAACTTTTTAATTCTAAATTTAANTTTATAATTTTATGNTAAATTTACTTTATGAGCATAGAAGATAGAATTGGTTATAAATTTCGGAAAAAAGGACTATTATTTCAGTGTTTGACNCATAAATCNTATGGAAATGAAGAAAAAGTACCTAATAATGAAAGACTAGAATTTCTTGGAGATTCTGTTCTAAGTGTAGTAGTTTCTAAATATCTGTACAAGAAACTACCCAATTTTCACGAAGGAGAACTGTCAAAAATAAAAAATCAATTAGTAAGCTCTAAATCCTTATCTAATTGTGTAAAAAAATATAAGTTAGAAAAGTTTTTAAAAATTGGAAAAGGTGAAAACAAAACTAAAGGAAGATTGAAGGAATCAAATTTATCNTGTTTGTTTGAAGCCATAATAGGAGGAATATTTTTAGATTCTGGAATTAGGAATGCAGAACAATTTGTATTACGAACCTTGTTAAATATAAAATTAGAAGAATATGAGCTTGAAGATTACAAATCTCAATTACAAGTTTTTCTTCAAAAAGAAATAAAAGAGATCCCGGTCTACAAAGTTATTAAAGAAGAGGGGCCATCACATAATAAACTTTTTACAGTTTCAGTTAGTACTACTAAAGGTTTNTTAGCTAAAGGAAAAGGAGCATCAAAAAAATTAGCACAAAACTTGGCAGCAGAAAAGGCATTAAATAAACTGTTATAATTTAACAAAAATATTAGTATCAATATCTAATTCTTTGATAAGTTTATTTAAGTTTTTATCGCTTATCTCTAATTGCTCTGCGGTTTCTTTNAATATACCTTTGTTTTTTGCTAAGCTAGTTTCTATAAGAGTTTTTCTAAATTTATTCATTATTTTTTCATAACCAATATGTTTCTTCTTGTGATTTAAGAGATGGCCTATAAGACTTTCAAAGTTTATTTCGTCTTCAGAGCTATTTACTTGTTTCATTATGTTAGGGAAATAGTTTTGAACATCAACTTTAGAAATTTCNATATTAGTAGACATAATTGATAGNTTCTTTATTGTATTTTCAAATTCTCTTACATTTCCTGGCCAATCATATTTTGCAAAAATATTCAGGACATCTTCGTCAAAAGATTTTATTTGACCATTCAAACTAACATATTTTTCATTAAAGAAGTTTAGTAGAAGNGGTAGATCACTTTTCCTGTCTTTNAGNGCAGGCAAATCCACTGTCAATGTATTGAGNCGAAAAAACAAATCATCTCTGAATTCATTTTTTTTCACTAAAAGCTCNAGAGATTTATTGGTTGATGCAATAATCCTAGAATTAAAAGATGTTGGCTTTTGCGANCCTAATCTATAGAATTTCTTTTCCTCCANTACTCTTAGTAGTTTACTTTGTAAATCTAATGACATGTCTCCAATTTCATCCAATAAAATTGTGCCATTATTAGCTTCCTCAAACCTACCAATNTTCCTTTTTTCAGCNCCNGTAAAAGCACCCTTCTCATATCCAAATAATTCACTTTCAAGAAGCTCTGAGGGAATTGCAGTTATATTGACTTGAACATAGTTGCCATTCGAGTTTGAACTATTTAAATGAATTGCTTTAGCAATTAACTCTTTTCCAGTACCTGATTCACCTCTTATTAAAACTGTATGGTCATTCGTTGATATTTTTCCAATATCCTTAAAAATTTTCTGCATNTGAGATGATTTCCCTATTATTTGAAAATCTTCTTTTTTAGAATCGATTAGGTCGGTTTTTAATTGGCTTATTTCTATGTTCTTTAATGTATTCTTNATACCTCTCTCAATAAGTAATAATAAATCATTATTTAAGTCAATGGGTTTGGGAATATAGTCGTAAGCACCTAGCTTCATTGAATTTATTGCATTCTCCATGCTGTCTTGAGCTGTCATTATTACAATAGATGTATTATTTGAAATATTAATTATTTTTTCTAAATAATCCAAACTTATTCCATCTGGTAAATTTACATCCAAAAAAATTATGCTGTATGAATTCTCTTTAATTTTTTTGTATGTTTGAGCTAAAGAACTAGCACTATCAACCAAATAGTCATTTTTTTTTAAGAAAATTGAAAGAACTTTAACAATACTTTCTTCATCATCGACAATTAAAATTTTTTCACTCATTGAATAGAATTATACCTTTTATTGACTTGCATCTGGAAGAAAAATTTTAAAAGAAGTTTGATTATTTGAACTTTCAGCCTCAATAAATCCACCTATTTTATTAACAATTTTTTGACTTAAAAATAAACCAATTCCTTGACCTTTCTTCTTTGTGCTGAAAAAGGGTTTAAAAAGATTATTAATGCTTTCCTTTTGAATTCCTGATCCATTATCAGAAATTTCTGTAACAATAAAATTTTTATTATTAATCTTGTAATCTTTCAGATGCTTAATGTTAATTTTAACAGAACCTTTGACATCTATAGCTTCAAAGGCATTTTTTATTATATTCATAAACACAATATTTAGTAATTCTTTAAATCCATATACCTTAGATGTATCAGATATTGAATCAAAGCTTACTCTTATATCTTTCTTACCGGAACCCCTTAAACATATCGAAATTGTAGATGTTATTATTTCATTGATATCTACAATTTCATAATTCGTTTCATCACTTGGCTGTAACAATCTAAATGTATCAACAAGGCTGGAAAGCCTTGAAGCTTCTTTCTCAATAATTGCACAACAATCACTAATCTCCTTGTCACTGGATTTTATTTGACTTATAAGCTGAGCTGCTCCTTTAATACCTGATAAAGGGTTCTTTATTTCATGAGCAAGTCCATGAAAAAGTTGGCTCATTATTTTTTCTT
>NZWF02000008.1 GCA_002701605.2 bacterium | reverse complement strand
TAATTGATATAATAAAGCCAATTACAAAATATGCAGAGACTGTATACAAAGAAAAAGATTTACCTAGAGTAGTTGAAAAAGCATACTTAACAGCTATCTCTGGACGACCTGGACCAGTTTGTATTGAAATACCAATTGATCTTCAGGGTTCTTTCACTAAATTAAAACCAAAATCTAGACTTCAAATTTTAAATAATAAAAAAGAAATCAAACCACAAAAATCTAAAGTTAAAAAATTAATTGAAAAAATAAAAAAATCCACTAGACCAATAATAATTGCTGGTAACGGTATTAGATTGTCAGGACAAACAGACAATTTGCTAGCATTTGCATCAAAGATGAATATTCCTATTACAACTGTATGGAATTCTCATGATCTTATTAATAATGATCATAAATGCTATGCTGGAAGGACCGGAGCAGATGGTGAAAGAGCTGGAAACTTTAATGTTCAAAATTCTGATTTAATAATCATACTTGGTGCTAGAATGCATATTAGGCAGGTAGGATTTAATTATAAATCTTTTGGAAGAAATGCCGAAAAAATAATGGTGGATATTGATGAAATAGAAACTAAAAAACCATCATTGAATATTGATTTTAGATTAATATGCGATCTTAAGTACTTAATGCCTGACCTCTTAAAATATTCAAAAAATTCAAATAGCAATAGTGATCATAAAAATTATTTAAAATGGTGCAAGGAAAGAGTCTCAAAATTTAATGATTTTCCAGGTAAAAAAAATAAAATTTCTAAAAAGACTGTAAACCCATATATGTTCTTAGATAAACTATTTTTAAATTTAAAACCAAAAGATAACATTGTCACTGGTGATGGCAGTGCAGCTGTTATGACATTCAAGTTTGCAAAAATTAAAAAAAACCAAAGGGTATATACCAATAAGGGTTGTGCATCAATGGGATATGACTTACCTGCTTCAATTGGGGCTCACCTTGCATCTAATAAAGCAATATATTGTATTACTGGAGATGGAAGCATCATGATGAATCTTCAAGAACTACAAACAATTAAAGGAAATAATTATCCAATTAAAATAATAATTTTAAATAATGGTGGTTATCTTTCTATTAAACANACACAAACTAACTATTTTGGCGGATTTGGTGTTGGNTGTGGTCCAGAATCTGGATTAACTTTCCCAAACTATAAAGATATTTCNAAAGGATTTAAAATACCNTATATGCAAATTAAAAACGAAATTGAATTGGATAATAAAATAAAACAACTTATTAAGAAAAAAGGTCCTATTATTTGTGAAGTTATNATAAATAANTCATATTTCTTTGAACCAAAGGTTTCATCTAAAAAACTACCTAATGGTGATTTNGTTTCTATGCCCCTGGAGGACATGTCTCCCTATCTAGATAGAGAAGANTTTAAAAATAATATGCTGATACCACTNGCAGAAGAGAGTAAGGAAATATGAAGAAAACAATTTTATTAATTGGTGGAAGTAGTGATCTAGGGAGATCNTTTAAAAAATATTCAAAATTTAAANATGAATATGAATTTNTAAGTACAAATTCNAAAATATTAAATCTTAAAGATGATAATTCTGTCGAAAAATTCATCGAAAAAAATAAAGTCAATAATTTTAGACATATTGTCTTTTTATCTGCATCGAATAATATTAAAAACTTNGTTAAATTGAATAAAAAAGAAATTGANNATACTTTTAAGATTAATTTTCAAAATTTTATGTATCTACTTTCTGANTTNTTAAAAGAAAAAAATAAAATTGAATCAATAATTATAATATCATCGTTATATGGTAAGTTTGGGAGACAAGGCAGAAGTCTATATACATCTTCNAAGCATCTCTTAAATGGGTTAGTCAAGAATTTATGTATAGACCTGTCTGGACAAGAGATTAAAGTTAATTCAATAACACCAGGATTTATAAATACCAAAATGACTAAAAAGAATTTATCAAANAAAGAGATCATTTCAATTTCAACNAAAACACCAACTGGAAGGCTTGGAACACCAAAAGAAGTATCAAATGTGATTGATTTTTTAATTTCAAAGGAATCATCATTNNTTAATGGCCAAGACATTGTTGTNGATGGNGGNTATACTTCTGGAGGATTTTTTGATTAATTAAGGTTATAAAATGTTTAATTTTAGTATAGACAAAACAAAATTTAAAGTAGGNAAAAAAGTATCGAATAATTTTGTCATTAAATCCANCCTGAAAAATTATCGAGTTGTTTGGGATAATGACAAGATATCAAAAAGTATAAATCCTCTATTTAAAGATAAGAATAATATTTTTTTAATNGATAGACGTGTTTATAAATTATATTTTAAAAAAATGTCTTTAAANAAAGTTTTCTTAATGAATGCTAGTGAAAATTTAAAGAATGTAAATCAAGCTATAAAATTCACAGATTTTTTAATAAAACAAAATGCTACGAAACAAAACAATGTAATTGTAATAGGAGGNGGAATAATTCAGGATGTAGCTGCTTTTGCNTGTGCAATGTTTAAAAGAGGAATTCCATGGACACTGATACCCACAACACTTTTATCAATTACTGATAGTTGTATAGGGGCAAAAACTGGTCTCAATTATGGCTCTACTAAAAATATTCATGCATTATTTTCTGCACCNCAAAAAATTATTATAAACCTCGAATTTATNAAAACTTTAAGGAGTGAAGANATTATTTCAGGAATTGGTGAATCCTTGAAGCTTTCAATAATTGGGGGTACTAAATCCTTAGAGATATTCAATAAAAATNTTAATGCTGCTGTAAAAAATAATAGTCAGATAAGTCTTAAAAAAATTATTATAAATTCTTTATATATCAAAAAAGAGGTTATTGAATTTGATGAATTTGAGTTTAATCATAGAAGATCATTAAATTATGGTCATAGTGTTGGACATGCCTTNGAGATATTAAGTAANTATAAAATCCCTCANGGTATCTCTATTATTTTTGGAATTTTAATGGAAAATGAAATTTCNTATGAAACCTATGGAATGAAAAGAACTGATCTTGAATTAATCAAAGAGATTGTCAGAAAGATTGATGTACCAATTAAATTTATAAAAAAATTAAAAGATATTAACTATTCTGGAATAAGTAACATNTTAACCAGAGATAAAAAAACTNTTGGTAAGATATTAAAACTTGCAGTACCAACTAAANAACTTGGTAATCTTGAATTCTGTAACCAAAAAATTAATTTAAATATTGAAAAAAAATTAAAAAAAATTTCAAANAAAATTATAAAAGAATTATCATGAATTTGCTAATAGATTTTGGAGCATCAAGAATTAAATCAGTAGTAATAAAGAATAAAGAATCTGAATTTACTGAAATATATGAAACTCCAGGATCAATTTTTAATGATANGCAAGGACAANTNGATCTAAAATTTTTTAANAAATCCCTTATTAATCATTTAGATCATTTTTCAAAGATTAATATTACTAAAATTATCGGATGTGGTGAAATGCACAATTTTNCTTTAGCTTCAAAACAAAATATTAAATATAAAAATAAATTTTTCAGCTGGAGATACTCTCATCCAATGACTAATGTATCACTCTTGGAACTAAAGAAAATTGGCTTAGAAGACTTTACCAAGATGACCTTAAGGCCTGGATTACCTTCTATTAATTTAAATTGTATAAAAAGTGAAATATCNGAAACTGAAATAATTGATATCCTCCTTTTTCCCAGTNTTTTTCAACTAGATGGAGAAAAATCNCTNGTTAATAAATCAATAGCACATTCATCTGGTTTTTATAATCTTGACGGTAATGTTTCATCATATTTTAATAAATTGAGAAACTTCAATTTCCCTANAGTCNTAGATGATAACCAATGTAAATCTTTAGGTTCTTTNAAATATAAAGGAAAAAAAATTACAATAGGATCATTTATNGGTGATCTTCAGGCTGCATGTATAGGTTCAAAACTAGGAGCTAATGAAGTACTCTTAAATCTAGGAACTGGTTCTCAGATTATTGCCATTTACAATAATAAATTTAGTTTTGGTCAAGAACTTAGACCATACATTAACAATCAATTATTGGAATGTATTACNCATATTCCCTCGGGTAGGCATTTTAATTTATGGGAAAAGAAANTAATTAGCTTAGACTTAATTCAATCTAGAGAAGAATTTTGGAATTACATAAATAATATANAACATGATGAAATTATTGACAGTCAGACATCATTTAAATTTGAATTTAATGAATTAGGAGTAAAGGAATTAGCAAGAAGCTATAAACCTGATGTAAGANATTTTATATTAAGATTGGTATCTAGCTATATTAATCAATACATTTCATTACTAAAAAATAAAATCAATNCTTTTAAAATNATTAAGATTTCTGGGGGNATTATTCACAANATTCCNGGAATGAAATCCAAAATAGAATCAGAATTNAAGAAAGATGTAATAGTTGAAAAAGAATCTGGTATTTTGACCTTGAATGGTCTCAGNGAAATGTTATCTTTGAATTGAATTATGAAAGACGAAATCTTCAAAAACTTATTTGTACTTGAGGTNGCCAATAATCATTGGGGTGAAATTGANAGAGCAAAAGAAATAGTTAAAGCTTACGGAAATGTTGTCAGGTTCAATAAAGTAAAAGCTGCAATAAAATTTCAATTTAGAGATTTAGAGAACTTTATAAATTCTAATTATTTTGACTCAAATGATATCAGATATATAAATAAGATTAAACAATCTACTCTGGGTACAAATTTCTTTTTTGAATTAACGGATTTAGTTAAAGATCAGGGATGTATACCAATGGCTACTCCTTTTGATGAGAAGTCTGTAGATTTATGTGATGCTCTTCAATTACCTGTAATAAAAATTGCTAGTTCTGATGTAACAGATTGGCCTTTAGTTGAAAAGATTTCACATTTGAATAAACCTACTATAATATCAACTGGTGGAGTTACAGAAAAGGATTTAGACGATTTAGTTCTGTTTTTCAATAAGAGAAATATTCCCCTAGCTATTAATCATTGTGTTTCAATATATCCTTCTGAGGATGAAGATTTACAATTAAATCAAATAGACTATTTAATTAATAAATATCCAGATAATGAAATAGGATTTTCATCTCATGAATATTCAGATTGGCATTCTTCGATGCTAATAAGTTATGCAAAAGGTGCACGAACATGGGAGAGGCATGTTGATATTGAGAATGAAGAAAAAGGTGTTTCTAAATATTGTTCTCTACCTCACCAAATAGATGAATGGTTTTCAGCTTTCAAAAAAGCTCAAGAGATGTGCCAAGGGCCAACAGATTCAAGGAGAAATATTCCTAAAGCAGAGAGAGAATACCTTGATGCATTGGTTAGGGGTGTTTGTGCAAAAAAAGATATTGATGGTGGTTATATATTCTCAAAAGAAAGCTTCCTTGAAGATTTTGAGCTGAAAATTCCATTAATAAAAGGTCAATTGAGTTCAAAAGAAATCATGAATGGTATAGAACTTCTAAAACCGATAAAAAAAGGTCAAGAATTAATGATTACCGATGTCAAAACCCCCTATTCTAATGATGAAAAACTTAAATCTAAAATTCTTGATAGAGGATATGTAAGAAAAGATTCTTAAAGAAACCTAATGGGATTACATTATGACTTTTTAATAGTTGGAGGTTCTGGGTTCTTCGGAAAGTCATTACTTTCTTATTTTAACAGAAATCTTAAATCAAAAAAAATTTTAATTTTAAGTAGATCTAATTCAAAAATAGATATTAAAA
>NZWF02000024.1 GCA_002701605.2 bacterium | reverse complement strand
TTTGAGGCCCAAGATAATGGTGCTACAGAAGTTTGTATGCAAGGCGGTATGCATCCAGATATTGATGGAAACTTTTATGTTGAGATTATTAAAAGTGTTAAGGAAGCTGTTCCTAGCATGCATACACATTGTTTCTCACCTTTTGAAGTTCACTACGGAGCAGAAACATTGGGAATCCCTATTTTAGATTTTGTTAAAATGCTTAAAGATGTTGGACACGGAACTTTTCCTGGAACAGCTGCAGAAATTTTAAGTGAGGATGTAAGGAAAATTATTGCACCTGGAAAGATTACAACTGACCAATGGGTGAGCACAATTAAAGAAATCCATAAAGCAGGCATGAAAACCACTTCTACTATAATGTATGGTCATGTTGATAAGCCTCATCACTGGGCAAGGCATTTTGAAGTTATTAGAGAGATACAAAAAGAAACAATGGGTATTACTGAGTTTGTTCCATTAAGGTTTATTCCTTGGGACACAAGAATATTTAAAAAAGGTATATCTCGTGAGGGTCCTACTGATTTAGACCAATTAAAAATGTATGCAATTTCAAGGCTTTATTTCAGAGGCCTAATAAAAAATATTCAAGTTTCCTGGGTAAAACAAGGGCCAGAATTTGCTCAATATTGTTTAACAGCGGGAGCGAATGATTTTGGCGGTACTCTAATGGAAGAAAAAATTACCACCGCAGCAGGTGGTAAGTTTGGGCAATATTTTGCACCTGAAGATTTTAGAAAATTAAGCTTTGAAATAAATAGAAGGCCTGTAGAAAGATCCACCTCTTATGAATATTTGAAAGTTTTTGAAAATTAAACATTTAGTTTATCCTTATCGGATGGTCATCTTTAAAAACTTAAATTTGGATATCAAAGCTGTATTTGATAAAGACCCAGCCGCAAGAAATTTATTTGAAGTAATTCTTACATATCCAGGATTTCATGCAATTTTTTGGTATAGAATCTCACATGTTTTATGGAAAATTAAACTAAAGCTTTTAGCAAGAGTAATATCTAATATTGTTAGAATGTTAACTGGTATTGAAATACATCCTGGTGCCAAAATTGACGGAGGTTTTTTTATTGATCATGGAATGGGAGTTGTTATAGGTGAGACGACTGAAATAGGCTCTAATGTGACTATTTATCAGGGGGTGACATTAGGTGGAATTAGCTCAAATAAAGGCAAAAGACATCCTACAATTGCTAGTAATGTTATTGTCGGGGCAGGCAGTAAAATCTTGGGTCCACTTAATATTGGAACGAATACCAAAATAGGAGCAAATTCTGTTGTAATTGATAATATTCCTGAGGGTTCAACTGTTGTAGGAATACCTGGAAAAGTTGTTAGTAAGGAATTTTCATCTAATGCACCAGACTTATATCATAATAAAATTTCTGATCCAACTACAGATGAGATGGTATTGTTACAAGAAAAATTAAAGGATCTAGAAAATAAAATTAATAAATTAAAATCCTAGCGATTCGTCTAACGAATACATTAGATTCATGCTTTGCACGGCTTGGCCTGAAGCTCCCTTAATGAGATTATCAATTACAGCGGAAACTAGTAGGACATTACTATTTTTAAATGTCTTTAATCCAATGTGGCAATTATTAGTAAATTGAACATCTTTAATAGCTGGCAATTCATCTTTAAAAACTTTTATAAATTTTTGATTTTTATAGAAATCTGTAAATTTTTTATGTATGGAATTAATATTTACTTTGGTTTCAAACTGAATATATATATTTGATAAAATTCCCCTCGTAATTGGCAACAGGTGAGGAATCATTAGTAAGTTAATGTCTGATTTGAAATTTTTTTTAAGGATATATTCAATCTCTGGTTTATGTTTATGACTTCCAACAGCATATGTGCTTAAGTTTTCATTTGCTTCATTAAAAATATGCTCTATTTTATTGCTTTTACCTGCCCCCGAAACACCAGACTTTGTATCAACTATAATATTTTTTTTATTAATATCTTTAGCCAAAGGAGATAGTCCTAGAAGAATCGATGTTGCATAACATCCAGGATTGGCAATATTGCCTTTAGCAACATTTTTACTTATCTCAGGTAAAACATACTTAAAATTTTTGGCATCTATTAATTTAGGCCTTTTTTTATACCATTTATTGTGAATTTTATCTGGAAGTCTAAAGTCTGCACTTAAATCAATTATATTTGTTTCTTTATTTATTTTGAATTTTTTTAGATTTTTTGCAAGTTCACCATGTGGCAAACAAGAGAAAATTAGATCCAGTTTATAGTTTTTAATATTTTCATTTTTTCTTATTTTTATATTTCCGAAATTTTTTAAATTTGATATGAAATTTATTGCAGTTTTACCAACAACATTATGTGCTCCAAGAAATACTATATTCACATTCGGATGCGAATCTAACACTTTTAACAACTCTATTCCTGTGTATCCTGTGGCACCAAGAATGCCAACTTTAAGTTTTATCATAAATTTCACAATATCATCTTATTATCAGTTCTTCAATTGTTTGAATTCCAAACATGAAAAGGTAATATTTAAAAATCATTTTACTTTAGGAGATGTTAATGGCTATTAAAGTTGGAATAAATGGGTTTGGTAGAATAGGTAGACAAGTATTAAGAATAGCTCTTTCAAATAAAGATATAGAAGTTGTTGCTATTAACGATATAGCAGATTTAAAAACTTGTTCTCAATTATTAAAATATGACTCTATATTTGGTGTCTTAAATGCCGATATTGACTTGCTTGATGATGGGATAAGTATTGATGGAAAAAAAGTTCGTTTTTTTTCTGAAATGTCTCCAAGTGATATTAAATGGACAGATGAAAAATGTGAAATAGTAATTGAATCAACTGGAATATTTACTACTCAAGAAAAAGCTTCAATGCATTTGGGCGGGACTGTTAAGAAAGTAGTTATTTCTGCTCCTGCCAGCGGTGATGTTGATTTAACGACAGTTATGGGTGCAAATGATTCGTTATATAATAACGAAAAGCACAATATTATTTCTAATGCATCCTGTACAACAAATTGCTTAGCAATGATTGTTAAAGTTCTTAGAGATAGTTTTGGTTTACAAAGTGGTCATATGACAACTGTTCATTCTTATACTAATGACCAACGTATTGTTGATTCTCCACACAAAGATTTAAGAAGAGCAAGAGCCGGTGGCTTATCAATGATACCTACAAGCACTGGTGCAACTAAAGCAATTGAAGTTATTTTCCCAGAGTTAAAAGGGAATTTGTCAGCAATATCAATCAGGGTTCCAACACCAAATGTTTCTTTAATAGATTTTGTTGCAAGAATAGATAAAAAGATTTCATTAAAAGATTTAAATAATGCTTTTATTGATGCTTCGAACAGCAATTTGAAGGGCTATTTAGGGATTGCCCACGATGGAGCAGTTTCTGTTGATTTGTTAGGAAATCCGCATTCTGCAATTTATGATCCTTTCGGTGCCAGTATTATTTCTAATGATTTTGTTAAGGTAATAGCATGGTATGACAATGAATATGGTTACTCATCTAGAGTTATAGATTTAGTTACTAAAATTGGAAGTCAGCTTTGAAAACCAAAAAAGTAATTACTGATAATCCTAAAGATTTTTATATAGGGAAAAAGGTTTTCGTCAGAGTTGATTTTAATGTTCCAATTGATAATGAGCAGAATATAATAAGAGAAGATTATAGGATTAGAAGGGCTATACCCACTATAGACTTTCTGATAAATGCAGGTGCTAAAGTTATTTTAGGCTCCCATTTAGGTAGGCCCAAAGGTAAAAAAAATAAAAATCTCTCTTTNAAACTTGTNGCAGNAAGGTTGTCTCAATTGATAGATAAAAAAGTTTATTTTTGTGATGATTTTACTGATAAGGGATGGCCAAAAAAGATTGATAATTTAGATAATGGTTCAGTAGTTCTATTAGAAAATTTGAGATTCTATAACGAAGAAACAGAAAATGATGAGAATTTTTCTGTTACTCTTGCATCATTGGCTGATATTTATGTAAATGATGCTTTCGGAACATCCCACAGAGCTCATGCTTCTACTTTTGGNATGGCACTTAAATTCAAGTCAAAACTTGCAGGTTTTTTAGTTGATAAAGAATTAAAATTTATATCAAAAATGATTGGAGAGGTTGAACATCCATTTGTAGTAATCATAGGAGGTTCAAAAATCAAAGATAAAATCACTGCTATGGCAAAACTCCTAGATAAAGCAGATAAGATTATTATTGCAGGGGGTGCGGCATACACATTCCTCAAAGCAAGAGGAATAAATATTGGAAATTCAATTTTTGAACAAGATATGGTGAATTGGGCAAAGGATGTTTATTCTAAATATTCAGATAAAATTGTCCTGCCTATTGACCACCTGGTTTCAGAATCCATAGAAAAAACAAATTCATGTTTGATAGTTGATCAAGAAATTCCTGATGATTATCAAGCACTTGATATTGGTCCCAAAACCATAGAGCTTTTTAATTCTATTATAAAAGGACCAGGATGTATATTTTGGAATGGTCCAATGGGTGTTTTTGAACTCGANAAATATTCATCTGGAACAATTCATGTCGCTCGTGCCGTTGCACTAGCTACTTGGAGAGGAGCAGTGTCCGTAGTCGGTGGAGGTGAGACAATAGCTGCTCTGAGAAAAGCNGAAGTTTTGGAATCAGAAATCTCGCATATGTCCACAGGCGGAGGAGCATTGTTAGAATATTTAGGTGGCTCCGATTTACCAGGTATAGAAATTTTGGATTAATATTTTATAATTCAATCATGGCTAAGTCCCGCCCAACAAATAATACAGAATGGATTGAATCTATAATAGGTAAAGATTCAGAAAGCCTTTTAAATCATAAATGCAATAAAATAGATAAAAATTTACTTTCATTACCAGGTCCTAATTTCATAGATAATTTTGTTAAAGAATCAAACAGGTCAAATGTAGTTTTGAGAAATTTTCAAACGCTTTTTAATCACGGAAGATTAAAAGGCACAGGTTATTTATCCATCCTGCCAGTTGATCAAGGTGTTGAGCATTCTGCTGGGGCATCATTTNCACCTAATCCTATTTATTTTGACCCGGAAAATTTAGTACAACTAGCTATTAACGGTGGTTGTAGTGCAGTTACATCCACTCTTGGAATGCTTGGAGCAGTTTCAAGAAAATATGCACACAAAATTCCTTTCATCGTAAAATTAAACCATAACGAATTTCTCTCATACCCAAACAAATATGATCAAATTCCTTTTGCATCAGTAGATCAAGCATTTAATATGGGTGCTATTGGAGTTGGTGCTACTATTTATTTTGGCTCTGATGAAAGTGCAAGACAAATACAAGAAGTTTCTCAAATGTTTGAATATGCTCATTCTCTAGGGTTGATAACAATACTTTGGGCATATCTTAGAAATTCCAACTTCAAAACTAAAACAAAAGACTATCATGTGTCAGCTGATTTAACAGGCCAGGCAAACCATCTAGCCTCAACAATTGAGGCTGATATTGTTAAGCAGAAGATTGCCGAAACTAATGGGGGCTTTATTGACTTAAATTTTGGTAAAACAGATAAAGGTGTTTATTCTGATTTAACATCAAAGAACCCAATTGATTTAAATAGATATCAAGTTCTTAATTGCCATGCAGGGAGGTCTGGACTTATCAATTCTGGAGGACCATCCGGAAATGATGATTATTCACAGGCTGTTAAAACTGCTATTATAAATAAAAGATCTGGTGGAATGGGACTTATTACTGGAAGGAAAGCTTTTCAAAAGCCTATGAAAGACGGTATTGAAATATTAAATTTAGTCCAAGATATTTATTTGAACAAGAAAGTTACCATTGCTTAGTTGAATAATTTACTTTTTAAAAATTTATTAATTTGTTTCACCATATCTGATGATCCAATAAATATTGGTGACTTTTGATGTATAGAAGTGGGACTTATATCAAGAATTCTTTTTTTCCCATCAATAGCAAGTCCTCCTGCCTGTTCAATTATAAAAGCCATAGGATTACATTCATACATTAATCTCAATTTCCCATTAGATGCATTTTTTGATGCCGAATAAATAAATAATCCACCTTTTAATAAACTTCTATGAATATCTGCAACCATAGAACCAACATATCTTAATGAGTATGGTCTTTTGGTTTTTTCATCTTTCTGTTCACACCATCTTATATANTCTTGAACTGAGAGAGGAAATTCATAAAAGTTTCCTTGGTTGACAGAATACATATGACCTTTTTTTGGTATTTTGATATTTTCATGCGATAAATAAAATTCTTGAACTATAGGATCCAAAGTAAAAGCATCAACACCTTTACCTACAGAAAGTACATAAATTGTTGAGGANCCATAAATTATATATCCTGCTGCAACTTGCTTGTTTCCTATTTGTAAAAAATCCTTTGTATAAGTTTTATCAATTATTGATGGTCTTTTNAATATTGAAAAAATTGTTCCTACTGGAACATTAACATCTAAGTTAGATGATCCATCAAGGGGATCAATGCAAANTAAATATTTAGAATTTTTTGATACTTCATTATTAAAAATTAATACTTTCTCTCTTTCCTCAGATACAATNCCGGCACAATTACCCCCATTCTCAAGTGATTTTATAAATAAATTATTAGCTATAACATCTAACTTTTTAACATCTTCACCATGCGAATTCTTATTTCCAACAAAATCTCCAATTGTATTATCTAAAGATGCATTATTAAGTTCTTTGGAAACTTGTCTTGCAGCGAGTTTAATATCTTTTAATAATGCTATAAGTTCNCTATTTTTATCTCCTGTTAATTTATCTTTTAACAAATATTGATAAGCAGTTAGCTTTTCTTTCATTTAATTAAACACCTTTAATTTTATAAATTCGTTAATTGAATTGTACATGTATGATTCAATATTAAAAAATTTAAATAAAATAGTTAATAATATATATCCTAAAACTATACCTATCGTTGTGGAGGTTATAGCACCAACTAATCTATTAAACAAATTTAAACCTGATGCTGTAGTTATGGATTCTAGTATAAAAAAAAGAATTTTTAATAAATAGTAGAATAGAATAAAGGTAATTATGGAAGAGACGCCTTCAGGTATTTCCCAAGAAAAAAAATTAAAAATATTATTGAAATAATAATTAATATTTTCAGAGCCAAGATATGTAATACANACAGGAATTAATAAGGTTAGAAATTTTGAGATTCCTTTTATGAATCCGACATAAAAACCAAAAATAAAGAAACTTATTATTATAGTAAAAAAAATGTAATCAAATAAGATCATTTGTATATTTTATATTATTTTTGACTTAATTCTTATTTCTGATAACTTAAAAAAAATGAACAACAAAAAAATTTTCTCGATTTTGGATAGAGAGTTATTAAAAATCGAGAATGTTCTTTCAAATGTTGTTAAAACTGACATTGAAATTTCTAAAGAAATATCTGAACATATTGTTTTAAAGCCTGGAAAAAGATTTCGACCACTTCTCCTACTTTTGAGCTATTTAGCCCTTAATAGAAGGGTCAACATGAAAGTTATTAATTCCGCTGCAGCTGTAGAACTTTTACATAATGCATCTTTGGTTCATGATGATATTGTTGATTTAGCTTCAATGAGAAGGGGTCAAAAAACGGCTAATGTTATTTGGGGAGACCATGCAAGTGTACTTGCTGGCGATTTTTTACTTTCAAAATCATTATGGTTAATAAATAAGGTTAATAACTTTAAAGTTATGAATACTGTAACAAATGCAGCATCAGAGTTAGCTAATGGCCAGATTTTGGATATGTCATTATCAAAAAGACCTAATTCTTTTAATTTTGATCTTTACTATAAGATGATATCTCTTAAAACAGCTTCATTATTATCTTCATGTTCTGAGGTTGGTGCAATCCTTGCTGATGTAGATTCAAGCAAAGTAAGGAAGATGAAAAATTTTGGCTTTAATCTTGGCATGTGCTTTCAAATAGTTGATGATTTATTAGATTTTACAGGCTCTTCTAATGATTTAGGAAAAAAACCTTTACAAGATTTGATTAATGGCAAAATAACTCTTCCGTTAATTATCGCTCTTGAGAAAACTAGAAAGAAAGATCTTTCAAAAGCTACTTTGATTTTGAAGAATTCAAAATTTGATAGTAAGAACATAGATTTTCTGTATAATTTAATACTTAAAGAGGGTGCTATTGAAGACTCTAGGAAAGTCTTAAATAAATTTACAAATAAGGCATTAAATAATATCAGTTTTTTA
Source organism: bacterium (assembly GCA_002701605.2). GTDB lineage: Bacteria > Desulfobacterota_D > UBA1144 > UBA1144 > UBA1144 > TMED126. The sequence continues at coordinate 42,617 of NZWF02000024.1, read as the reverse complement.
GAAGAAAATGATTANACGAAAGCTTTGAGATATCTTTTAGAAGCGAGTTTAACAAGGATTAGTTAGATATGAAAAAAAATTGGGAAGAAAAATTTAAAGAGAAAATNAAAGAAAGAAAGTCAAATTTTTCGACATCTTCTGGAATTAAAGTTGATAGGTTTTATACTTCGGACGATTTATCAAAAGATGTAGATTCTAAGAATTCTTTGCCAGGTGAATTTCCATTCGTCAGAGGTGTTCAACCAACAATGTATAGAGGTCGTTATTGGACCATGCGCCANTATGCTGGATTTGGTTCAGCAAAAGATACAAATAATAGGTTTAAAAGTTTACTAGATAAAGGTCAAACTGGTTTGAGTGTTGCTTTTGACTTACCAACTCAGATGGGATACGACTCAGATCATATGATTAGTAAAGGTGAAGTTGGTAAAGTAGGAGTAGCAATNGATTCCCTAGAAGATATGGAAATTCTTCTTGAGGGGATACCTTTAGATAAAGTTTCAACTTCTATGACTATAAATGCTACTGCATCAATGTTGTTAGCAATGTATATGATTGCTGCAGAGAAACAAGGTGTTGGACCAGAAAAAATAATGGGCACCATTCAAAATGATTTATTAAAAGAATTCATTGCGAGAGGTACATATGCGTTTCCACCAGAACCATCCGTGAAACTAACAGTTGATATAATGGAGTATTGTAAAGACAATATTCCTAAATGGAATCCAATTAGTGTCAGCGGATATCATATTCGTGAAGCAGGTTCAACAGCTGTTCAGGAACTAGCTTTCATGTTAGCAGATGCAATTGAATATCTTGAAATTGCAAAGTCTAGAAATATTGATGTACAAAAAATTTGTCAAAGGGTNTCTTTTTTCTTTGCTGTTCACAATAATTTTTTCGAGGAGATTGCTAAGTATAGAGCTGCACGAAGAATCTGGTCAAATATTTTAAGAAACCAATTTAATATAACCGATGATAATTCATGTAAATTTAGAGTTCATTCCCAAACTGGTGGAGTNACTTTAACTGCTCAACAGCCACTTAATAATGTAGTAAGAGTGTCCATGCAGGCATTGGCTGCAGTTTTAGGCGGCACACAATCCTTACACACTAACTCATTTGATGAAGCTTTAGGTTTGCCAACTGAAGATTCTGCAACAATTGCATTGAGGACTCAACAGATTATTGCATATGAATCTGAGGTTGCTGATTCCATTGATCCTTTAGCTGGTTCATATTATATCGAGAATTTAACTGATGAAATTGAGAAAAAAGTTTATGATTATTTAGAAATAATAAAACAAAAAGGTGGAATGATTAAGTGCATNGAAGATACATATATTCAGGGAGAAATTGAGAATTCAGCCTTTGATTTTCAGATTGAGCTAGAGAAGAAAGATAGGACTGTTGTTGGAGTCAACGATTTTAAAGCAGACGAAGAAAAGCCAATGCCCATTCAAGAAATANATCCAATGTTAGAAAAAGATCAAGTAGAAAGATTGAGGTCTTTAAGAGAAAGAAGAGACTCTGCTAAAGTTGAAAAGTGTTTGACNAATTTAGAAAATGCAGCNAATCAAAATGAAAATCTAATGCCNTACATAGTTGATGCAGTAAGGGCATATTGTACAATTGGCGAGATGACATTGTCTTTAGAGAAGATTTATGGTCGCTTTAAAGGAGTATAATTTTTTTGCTCATCAGGATTGCATCTTCTCTACTTTTTTGATAATAATTCTTTCTTATTGAATCAGTCTTAAACCCATTTTTTTTATAAAAATTTATTGCTTCAAAATTATTAGAATTTACTTCTAGATAAATACTATTTATTTCTTTCTTTATACAAAAATCATTCAATTTTGACATTATTAAATTTGCCAAACCTTTTCTTCTTAATGATTTTGNACTAGCAATTTTCATTATTTCTAAAAAATCTGATTCAACTCTACAAAATGTATAAGCAAGTAAATTATTATTTTCTTTTATGCATATATTATAATTTTTTATTCTTATCAACTCTGATTTAATTTGTGAAATATTCCATGGATGTTTAAAGGAATCCTTTTCTATTTGATAAATCTTNCTAATATCATTTAAAACTATTTCTTCAAAATATATCACTACATGTATTATAATAAACACAAAATGAAGAAAGCACTTATTGTATTAAGCGGGGGCCAGGATTCTACAACATGTTTATTCTGGGCACTCAATGAAGGATATGAATGTTCTGCTATTACATTTNATTATAACCAGCTTCACTCCATTGAAATTGACTCAGCGAAGAAGATAGTTAATATCGCTAAAATTAAAAATCATAAGATTTTAAAACTTGGATCAATATTTGATGGAGAATCACCTTTGACAAACTCAACAAAACAATTACAAACTCATGATAGCTTAGAAGAATTTTCTGTTGGCTTACAACCAACATTTGTACCATCAAGAAATATTGTTTTTTTATCTTTGGCATCTAATTATGCATATTCTTTAGGTATTGAGACTATTGTTACTGGAGTTTGTGAAACAGACTATGCTGGTTATCCAGATTGTAGAAAAGAATTTATAGAATCATTAGAGTCTTCAATTTCACTAGGATTAGATAAGAAAATTAAAATCCTCACACCGTTAATTGATATAAAAAAATCTGACATAGTTAAACTTGCTTGGCAACTTGGACCTACNTGCTGGAATGCATTATCATTTTCACATACGAGTTATGATGGAAAATATCCACCTACAAATGGTGATCATGCAAATTTATTAAGAGCAAAGGGGTTTTTAGATGCGGGACTACCAGACCCACTAGTTCTTCGTGCAGTCAAAGATGGACTCATGGAGAAACCTAGGACAAAGAATTATGAAGATTATGATAAGTGAAATTTTTTATTCTTTACAAGGTGAAGGTATCCAAATTGGTATACCTACAGTATTTGTAAGATTATTTGGTTGTGATTTGAGATGTTCATGGTGCGATTCAATGTATGCAGTCGAAGGAACAGACTTTAGTTCCTTAGAAATAAATGATGTAATTAATACTACATTATCATACCAATGTTCAAATATTTGCATTACTGGTGGCGAACCTTTGCTTCAGTTAGATCAAACGGTATATCTAACAGAAAAACTTATAGAAGTAGATAAAAGAGTTATATTAGAGACCGCTGGCCANAGAAAGCCACCTGATATTTTTGAAAATTCCAACACTATAGTAAGCATGGATTGCAAATGTCCTTCCTCAGGTATGGATTCAAAGTCAGATTTAAAAAATTTAATTNAATTAAAACCTAAAGATCAAATAAAGTTTGTTATAGCAGATAATGATGATTATATTTTTGCTAAAAACATAGTAAAACAAAACCCTTTTAGAGCAGAAATTATATTTCAACCAGTCNATGGCCATGAAATATCAGAAATCGCTGATGCTGTAATCAAAGATAANTTGAAAGTTAGAGTNTTGCCNCANCTACATAAGGATATCTGGGGTGATATTAAAGGTGTTTAATCTTTTTTACACTCAAGAGCAAGAAGAGATTCAAAAGAGTAAATACCAGTATCATGGCCGTCTCCCCATTTAAATTTTAATGCATAAGATCCCATTATTTCAACTGAAATTAGCTCAAAGCATTCTGGATTTTTTACTTCAATTTTCTTCTTAAAACCCTTCAAAGCTGCTTTACATGTTGCACATGGGCATGCATTCCTTATATCCCTAAGCAGCAAATAACTTTGATGGTTATCATTCCATGTAATTGAAAAAAGGTTATCATTTAATAATTCAAATTCTCTAACTGAAATGCTCATGATACAATTATACACAAATGAAAGTTAGATTAGTTAGTTATTCAACTCCTACAAAAGAATTCCTGGATGATGGAATATCAAATGTTCAAGAATTAGTCGCATTTTGTGCTAGGGTTTCAAATCCTTCAAACCAAAATAACAAAGAAACTTCAGAGAAGTTAATAAAATATTTAATTAGTAATAAACATTGGTCGCCATTAGAGATGGTCACAGCTTGTATTGAAATTGAAACTACTAGAGATATAGCTCGTCAAATTTTAAGACATAGATCTTTTAGTTTTCAAGAGTTTAGCCAAAGGTATGCAGATCCCACTAAAGATTTGTCATTTGTTACCAGAGATGCAAGACTTCAAGATGAAAAGAATAGGCAAAATTCTGTTGAGACAGATAACACACAATTAAAGAAAGATTGGGAAAGAAAGCAGTCAGAGTTAATCGATTTATCACTTAGGACCTATAAGTGGGCAATAGAGAATGGTATAGCAAAAGAGCAGGCTAGAGCAGTTTTACCTGAGGGTAATACTGTAAGTAGAATGTACATGAATGGGACCCTTAGAAGTTGGGTCCATTATATTGAGCTACGAAGTGCTAACGGAACTCAAAAAGAACATATGGATATAGCTGTAGCGATTGCTAATATTATTAGCGAAATTTTCCCAATGATGGACACATTCATTGATTGAATAATTTTAAATATTAACTAATTCTATACCGATTGCATTTAAGTCTTCATTAAGATTTAAATCAACCAAGTTATGGCAAATTATTTTCTTTACTTTTCCACCTAGAAAAAACTTTAAATTAATTTTTTTCTGAATACAAAAATCATAAGTTTTTTCAAGATTATCCCTATCAATAAATAAATATGTTGGTATTGTCTCATTTATGTTGGTAATAAATTCCATCCAATTTTTAAAATTGATAAATTTTTTTTTGCCTTTTAATAATCCAGAGCAAATAGAATTACCAAATTTCACACTATTTTGATAAAAAATATTAACAAATTCAGTCTCTGATATTTCTGAAATAATTTTTTCGAGTTTTATTTTGTCAGAATTTGAAATGTTATTAAGATCTGTTCCCATTAATTCGCTAATCTTTGATTCATCTATTTTTTTCTTTGACATCATTCCAAACTTATTGATTGTTTTAAATGTTATTAAATTTTTATTTTCTATTTCTTTCTTAATTGGACTGTTTAGTGAAATTACTGAGAAATATTCATTAGTATTGATTTTATTTGACTCATCTATTTCATCCATAACTAATATATCAAAATTTTTATTTAAATTATTAGTGTCTGAATCATAATTTATCGAGCAATTTAGAGCCTCTAGACAATTAAGAGTTAAGAAATTTTCCAATGTTGTTGAAGCACAGCTTAACACTTTTTTATTTTCAAATCCATTTGTAAGCAAATATGCAATTGTATTATCTAAAGAATGTTTTATATCAGAATAAGTATGTTGCTTCCAGTTCATTCCATCTAAAAATTGATATGCAAGTGCTTGGCCATTATTCTTGAGAGCATCTTGTAATAAATTTAAATTTTGCATAGATTTAATAAAATTGATTTTTGTCTATACTATACATTAATGTTATTTATAAACAATTATGTCTCATGATAAAAATTCCAAATAAAGTAAAAAATTCCCAGAAATATATTTTTGCCATCAAAGTTATTAAAATACTGAGAAAAAAATCTCATGATGCTTTTTTTGTAGGGGGAGCTGTTAGAGATTTGTTACTTGGCTTAGTACCAAAAGAATTTGATATAAATACTTCTGCAACACCGGATGAAATCAAAAATCTTTTTCCAGTAACAAAATTGGTTGGACAAAAGTTTGGTGTAACTTTGATTGTCGAAGGCAATATGTTTATCGAAGTTGCAACTTTTAGAGAAGAATCAAATTATTCTGATAAAAGGAGGCCTGATACAGTATCATATACATCCGATGTAATTCATGATATTAAAAGAAGAGATTTTACTATTAATGGTTTACTGTATGACCCAATCACTGAGTCTGTCATTGATAATTGTGATGGGTTAAAAGATATTGAGGGTAAAGTTTTAAGGACAATTGGAGATCCAAGAGAGCGTCTTTCTGAAGACTATTTAAGAATATTAAGAGGAATACGATTTGTGAATCATTTGTCACTTTCAATAGATAAGGATACTGAGTCTGTAATGAGACTCGAAGTAAAAAATATTAAGAAAATTAGTATTGAGAGAATTAGAGATGAGATTACATCAATACTATCAGGAAACAGACCTGGCCAAGGCCTTAAACTACTTGATTCTTTTGGTATTCTAGACGAGATTCTTCCTGAGTTGACAGAAATGAAAGGCATACAGCAACCGCCAGATTTCCATCCCGAGGGAGATGTTTTTGTTCATACATGCTTGGCACTTGATATGTTAAGTGATGATAAAGAGAAAGGTATAGAATTGATCTATGGAACATTATTTCATGATATAGGTAAACCAGACACCTATACACTTACAGACAGAATAAGATTTAATAGGCATGAATATGTTGGGGCTATTAAGGCTCAGAGAATCTGTAAGAGACTAAAATTTTCAAAAAAGCAAACAGAGCTTATATGTTCTTTAGTAAAAGAGCATATGAAATTTGGAAACATAAAAGATATGAAGCTTAGCACTTTTAAAAAATTTGTTTCAATGGACTCGTTCAATGAGCACTTAAGGTTACATAAAGCCGACTGTCTAGCTAGTCATGGTGATTTATCATTATTAGAATTTACTGAAAGTAAAATGATTGAAATTCAGAGTGAGCCAAAGCTACCTAAACCTTTAATTAGTGGAGATGACTTATTATCACTTGGTTTAAAGCCTGGACCTAGCTTTAAAGAGATTCTCTCAAAAGTATTCGACGAACAATTAGAAGGGAATATAAAAGATAAAGAGCAAGGTATGATATTAGTAAGGAAGATGTTAAAAATAGAATGAGAAATTTAAGGTTAGTCCAAGAGAATTTTGGCTCAATAAATGATATTCAACTTAAAGAATCAGAGATTCCCTCACCTAAAAATAATGAGGTTCTAATAGAAGTTTTTAGTATTGGTGTTAGTTTTGCTGATGTTTTAGCATATGAAGGTAATTATCAAGATAAGCCAGATTTACCATTCGTGGCTGGTTTAGAGGTTTCTGGGATTATCATAGGTAAGGGTAAAAACATTAATTCTTTAGATATTGGAGATGAAGTTATCGCTCTTACTAAGTGGGGTGGTTTTTCTGAATATGTAACAGTAGATATTAAATATGTTATTAAGAAGTCTACAAAGATTCCTCATTCAATAGGCTCAACAACTATCATAAACTATGGTACTTCAATTTATACAATTGAGGATAGATTGGCTTGCGAAGAGAACTGCAGAGTTATGATTTTGGGAGCATCAGGTGGAATTGGGCTAGCATGTATTGAACTATTAAAGATTAAAAATGCAGAAATTATAGCAGTAGCATCATCTCAAGATAAGTTAAATGAATGCGAGAAGTACGGGGCTACAGATTTAATTCTAAGAGAGCCAGATAAGTCTTTGAAGCAAATTTTAAAAGAGAATAATGTTCAAAAAGTCGATTATATTATAGATACAATTGGTGGACAAGAAACCATCGATTCTTTAAGTTTTTTAAAATGGGAAGGTTCATTGGTCCCAATGGGTTTTGCCTCAGGTGTTATTTCTAAGATTCCTGCGAATCTTATATTATTAAAAAATATTTCAATTGTTGGTGTTTTCTGGGGGCCTTTTGCAAGGGGTAATAATAGCTTTGATCTTCATTCAATTAGTAAAATAAATGATTATTATGATAAAGGTCTTCTTAAAATCGCAAATCCAAGGAAAATTAAGCTTGAAAACTATCTAGATGCTTTTAAAGCTATTAAGGAAAGAAAATCTATTGGTAAGCTCTGTTTGATAACAGAGAAATATAAATAAAAAAAGGAAGGCCATAAGACCTTCCTTTTATTTTTTTTATATTTTACTCTGTAATAAGAATGTTATAGCAAGTGCATAAATGACAAGAGACTCGATTAGAGCCAAACCAATAATCATTGGTGTTTGAATTTGTCCAGCTGCACCAGGATTTCTACCGATGGCATTTAATGCAGCATCCATAGTTTTACCTTGTGCAATTGCACCTCCTGCAGCAGCTATACCAATTCCTAATCCAGCACCTAAAGCTAGTCCAGAAACAGCATCTCCACTTGCTGCAGCATATACTTCCGGTGAAAGAAGAAACATTACTGCTAGCATAGAAAAAGCAAAAAGTGAAAAGTTTCTCATTGTAGTCCTCCTTTAAAAAATCTTTAATGATCGTGACTTGTTGATAATGAAATATAAATACTAGATAAAATGGTAAAAATAAATGCCTGTAAAAATGAAACAAAAACACCTAATCCTATAAATATTGCAGGCACAACATAAGGTGTAAGATTTGAGAAAATTTGAAGAACTAAGTGGTCACCTGTCATATTCCAAAATAATCTCAATGAAAGAGAAGCAGGTCTAACAAGATGGCTTATAACTTCAATAATTATCATTAAAGGTGCTAAATATATAACAGGTCCCATAAAATGCTTTAAATATCCAACTCCATGCTCTTTGAATCCCATGTAATTGTAAGTAATAAAAATAACTGTCGCACATGCAAGAGTAGAGTTTAAATTTTGAGTAGCTGGATAAAAACCAGGAAATACACCTAATAAATTTGAAAAGAATATAAAGAAAAATGAACCACCTAATAATGGTAAATATTTTTTTGCTTTTTCTTCAGTCCCAAAAATGTCAGTTAATAATTTTAATAGAAAATCAAGGGTTAAAAATTCGAATAAATTGGACAATGAAAATTTAGAACTTGGTACTAAAGATGAATCGCCAGTGCACTTTGCTCTAACCTTGAAGGATACTAAGATTAAAAAAAGCACCACTATACCTGACCCAACAATGTGGTCATATTGGTTAACTCCTATTAGCTCCGTCCATTGAGCATGTTCTAATGCTGCACTCATAACATTATTTACCTTGGATTAGTAGAATAAACACAATTAAAATTACACTAAAACCAGTCAAAAATCCAATTAAGTTAATTGATAAATATTTNACTAAATAAAGTGTAACNAGGGCAAGTATTGTAATTTTCAAAATTGTTACAATAAAAGGAATAAATTTACTTTTATTGTTTGATATAAATAGATTTGAAATTACTCTTACTCCAATAGAATTTATATAAGAAAGAGTAGATCCATAGAAAAAACCTTCAACAAAACTGCTACTTTTATATATATATAAACAGTATGAAGTAATAATAATCAATGACCCAATTCTTAAAAAGTTTTTCATTTTTTCTTTTTGTCAAAATTATTGATGATTTTAATCATCAAATAGAAACCCCCNATTGTTCCAAGAATTATACCAATAATAGAAAANAATGATTCTGTTTTAAACTTAGAGTCTAACATGCNACCTAAAAACATCCCACCCAAGATAGNTGAAGCCAACTCAGTNCCAATAACAAAATATTTTAACCAGGAATTTTTCATAAAATTATTTTNTTTAAAGCCTTTATACAAATTTCTGCTGTTCTTTCAATGTCTTCATCGGTGTGAGAGTTAGAAATGAATATTGTTTCNTACTGAGAAGGCGGAAACATAATACCTTGGTCTAATATGGTTTGAAAAAACTTNCTATGATTTCCTAAATTACAATTATTTACATCATTGAAATTNAATGGTTCTTTATCTGTAAAAAAAATTGTTATCATTGAACCTANTTGGTTGATATGAATATTTTTTCTATGATTATCTTCGATTAAAGTTTTTAATTTTTTNGCTTTACTATTNAAATTNANATATAGNTCGGAACTTTTTTCAATCAAAAGTTCAAGTGTCTTTATNCCTGCAGCAACAGCAACTGGGTTACCTGATAATGTTCCAGCTTGATAAATATCACCTGANGGTGACATTTTTTCCATTATATCTTTNCTTCCTCCAAATGCTCCAACAGGAAANCCNCCACCTATTATTTTACCAATACAAGAAAGGTCTGGTTTAATGCCATAAAAGGATTCTGCACCACCAAGGCATAATCTAAATCCAGTGATTACCTCATCAAAAATTAATAAACAATTATTTTGATTGCANATTTTTTTAATTTTATTTAAGAAATCTTTTTTTGGATAAATTAACCCCATATTAGCTGGNACAGGTTCCATTATTATTGCAGCNATTTTATTCTTATATTTATTNAAAATTTTTTCGACACTTTTGATATTNTTATANTCNGCAACCAANGTATGTTTAGTNAAGTCCTTAGGTACACCCGGTGAAGATGGTTCTCCAAAAGTTGAGAGACCAGACCCTGCACTAACCAATAAATGATCTGCATGTCCATGATAACAACCTTCAAATTTAATTATTTTATCCTTATTTGTAAAACCCCTTGCTAACCTGATTGCACTCATAGTTGCNTCAGTGCCAGAGTTTGTAAGCCTAACCATTTCCATTGAAGGCATTAGCTTTGAAATTATTCTAGCAATTTCAATCTCTCCTTTNTGGCATGCCCCATATGTGGTTCCATATTCTAGTGCATTTTTTGCAGCATTCTTTATTTCAATATTTGCATGACCAAGTATNAAGGGTCCAAACGATGATATGTAATCGATATANTTATTATCATCCTCATCTTCNATATATGCACCATAAGCTTTTTTAATATATCTTGGATTGCCACTGACTGCTTTGAATGATCTTACAGGACTGTTAACACCACCTGGTATGAAATTTAAAGCTTCATTAAATAATTTTTCTGAATTTCGATTTTTTTTCATATAAAAGACAAGAATATCATCTATATTATATTTGTGTATGGAAAAAATTAGTATCTTATCACCAGCTAAATTAAATTTAACTCTTAAGGTGGCAGAAAAGATTGATAATGGTTATCATAAAATTGATTCTGTTGTTCAGATTATAAATTTTTTTGATGAAATTCAATTGTCAAAATCATCGAAAGATAAAGAAATAATATTTAATTTNTCTGATTCCTCTGTTAAAAAANATGAAAATTTAGCNTTTNTAGCAATTGAAAGTTTTATTAACTTTTTCCAAATAAAAGAAGGTATCAAAGTAGATATTAAGAAAAATATACCTATGGGAGCNGGGCTTGGCGGTGGTAGNAGCAATGCTGCTGCAGTTTTAATAGGTTTACACAAGCTTTTTAAGCTTAATAATTTTGATCAATTGGTTAAATTGGGTGCTAAAATAGGTTCAGATATCCCACTTTTTTTATATGGAAGATCTGCAAATCTTAGTGGAAGAGGGGATATTGTCGAAACTATTAAAAATCCTTTTAATTTGAATTATTTGCTTATAATACCCCAAATACATTCATCAACAGAAGAACTTTATTCAGAATGGGATAAAAATCAGGAGGCTGTTAGTCAGTATTTTCAAAANAAAGATACTAAATTAAATATCAAAGATCACATAATAGAATTAAGAAATGATTTTTTACCCTTATTGATAAAAAAATTTNTAATTTATGATGAAATCTTTTCCATTTTAAAGGATTTTGGTTTATCAAATATTTCTATATCAGGAACAGGTTCCTCGATTTTTGCTATTATNAACAATTCTTATGATTGTGAACCAATAATAGATTATTTTAAATCATCAAATCAATTAAAAGTTTTTCAAGTTCAATCAATAGAAGGCTGGCAATTGCAAATCGATTGAAATTAGAAAAAAAAACTGTATCATCTATGGATTGGCCCGTCGTCTAATGGCAGGACTCTTGGTTTTGGTCCAAGCAATGGAGGTTCGAATCCTTCCGGGCCAGNTTTTTTTACTTCCTTTTNTATTGCATAAATAGTATAATAGGCAAGCAGNANTATNATTAAAAATAAGGATTNATAATGAGCGCAGAGGATTTNCAACAATACAATAATTCAGAACAACAATCTGGTGATAATGAANTAGACGATAAAGCGCTACTCGAAGAATACCAGAAAACAACTTTAAGAAATGTAACTTCAAAGGCTAAGAAAAAAGATTGGGTACCTGATGAGCAATANAGACTATTATATGTCTATTTCAAAGATATGTCTTTGGAGCCGTTGCTTAANTCTAAGCAAGAGGTTGAAGTTTCTGCAAAGATAAAGAAATCTGAACTTATTGCAAGCAATTTCACCAAAATTTTAGAGGATGTAGAATCTTCATCNATAACTGCAACTCAGAATAAAAAATTAGTTGCATTAAAAGGNGGAAAGAAAAGAAGAATNGCAGAGGTTGANGGTTATGTAAGAGCTTATACTAATCTAGCAAATACTTTAAAGGAGAGATTTGTTAAAGCAAATTTAAGGTTAGTTGTAAGTATTGCAAAGAGATATATTGGTAGNGGACTTGCTTTGCAAGATTTAATACAGGAAGGAAATGTAGGACTAATGAGAGCAGTCGAAAGGTTTGACCACACTAAAGGATTTAAGTTTTCAACATATGCATCATGGTGGATACATCAGGCAATATCCAGAGCCTTGCTTGATCAAACAAGGACTATAAGGGTACCTGTTTATGTTCTTGAGCAGGCAAGTAAAGTATTTAAAGCAAGTACAGCCCTTCAAAAAGATCTTGGAAGAAAGCCTACACCAGCAGAAATTGCTGAGAAGGTAGGAATTTCAGTCGATGGAGTTAAAAGGATTCTTGAGTCAACTAATGAAGTTGTTCAATTAGATACTCCTGTTTTTGATGGTGAAAAAGCAACATTGTTGGATTTTATTCCTGATGAAGGATCTCCTGTTCCTGATAAAATTGTTGCTGAGAGTTCTTTAACTGAAAGAATTAAGGGTGCTTTAAAAGCTCTAACTCCTAGAGAAGAAGAAATTATAAAAATGCGTTTTGGTATTGATATGGAAAGTACATATACACTTGATGAGATTGGTAAAAAGTTTGATTTGACTAGGGAAAGAATAAGACAAATCGAGAAGAAAGCTTTAGAGAAATTAGCCAAATCTGATGTAGGCGAAGTTCTAAAAAGCTTTTTAGAATAATAAGGTGTTTATGAATAAGGTTAAATTTGGTCTTGTACCACCAATGCCTGGTGCCGATTGTCAAGGCCTAGTAGATTTTTCAATAAAAGCAGATAACATGGGTTTTGATAGCCTTTGGTTTCCTGATCATTTAGCTTTTATAGCACCGAGTCCTGCATACGAGGCATGGACGATAGCTGCTGCTGTTGCCCAACAGACAAAAAATATATTAATTGGTACTACTTCAGACCCACACCGAAATCATCCTGCTGTATTTGCCCAGCGACTTGCAACTGTAGATCATCTTTCTAAAGGAAGAGTTGCTCTTGGTTTAGGTGTAGGCGAGTCAATGAATACAGATGCTTATGGCATNCCCTGGGATAATCCTTTTAAGAGAATGACCGAATCAATGGATATTATGAAGCTCTTGTGGTCTAAAAATGAAACAGTTAGTTACAATGGTGACTTTTTTAAGTTGAAGGATGCTTCTTTACTTTTAAATTTATACGATGATAGAAAAAGTGTACCTTTTTATTTTGCAACACATACNGATAAAGGATTAGACTTGATTGGTAGGTCTGGTGATGGTTGGATGCCGTTAGANTTGACCCCAGGTCTATATAAGGAATCTCTAGATAAAATAAAAAAGTCAGCATTAAATTCTGGAAGAGATATGAAAGACATTGATACAACACTTTGGATTTTTACTTCTTTAGGTGATAATGAGGACGAAGCTTACAAAACATTAGAGCCTTTCAGATATGTATGTATAATGCAAGATCAATTAAAGAAAGCTGGTTATGATATTGAAATTCCTGATGAGTATAAAGGTTTAAATTACTTTAATATTACTCCTACAGATGAAACAAGAAAACAAAAATTTAGAGATTTAGGTAAATTTTTCCCTAGAGAAGCAGTCATAGATTTTACAATTACTGGCTCTAAGAAAGATTGTATAAAGAAAATAGAAAAATATGTTGATAAAGGTGTAAAACATTTCGTACTATTTCATTATTTTAGTCCTGACCCCGTAAAAGCAATGGAGGTTTATTCTAAAGAAATAATCCCCTATTTTAATTCTTAAGTCTTAAATTTGTAAAGTCTATTATTCCAAGCTTAGAGTAATTAAACTCACTAATTCTTTTATTTTTTAAAAATAATTGATTTGATTGAAACAATGGGACAATTGCACTATCTTCCTGAATTAAAATCTTTTGGGCTTTTTTGTAAATTTCTTTTCTTAAGGTTTCTTCTGCTATTCTTGATCCTTTATTTATTAGTTGATCGTAATAATTATTNCACCAACCTGTCTCATTATTACCACTATTACAGGTAAAAAGATTCATAAAATTATGCGGGTCTGGATAATCTGCTGCCCACCCAGCTCTAAAAATGTTAGGCCTATTAGAATCAAGTTGCATGAGATAAACTCTCCACTCTAANCCTCTTATTTCTACATCTATACCAAGATTATCTTTCCACATGTTTTGCAGTAATTCTGCTATGATTCTGTTGTTNGCTGAATGGGGATATAAAAATTTGATTTTAATTTTATTATCAAAATTTTCATCATTAAGTATNTTTTTTGCTAAATTTGGATTGTATTTTTCTTCGTATTCATTGAATCCAATCATGCCNTCNGGTATCCATGAATTCGTTGGACTCACGGTACCATGTAAAACTTTTTTAAATACACTNTTATTAATNGCAAGTGAAAATGCCTTTCTTACTCTTAAATTATCAAATGGAGGAATATTTACATTAAAGCCTATATAGTTATTACGATATTGTTTTTCAATATTTAGAATTCCCTTTTTCTTTAACCTTGGTATTTCAAGTAATGGTATGCCGCTACCATCGATTATATCAATTTCACCATTTTCAAACATTGCCAATGCAGATGATGAATTTTCATTAATAATAATTTTAATTGGATGATTGGCTTTATCTTTTGACTTCAAAAGGATGTAACTATTGTTTTTTCTCTCAATCAAAGAGTAAGGCCCAATTGAAACCATATTATTTGGATCAGTCCATTTGACCCCATATCTATTTATTAAATCTAATCTTATAGGGAATGTTGACATAAAACTCATTAAGCTTGGAAAATATGCCTTTTTGCTCTTTAGAGTGATTTCAATAGTATATTTATCAATACTTTTTACTCCAACTNTATTGAAATCTTTAATTACACCTGAGTTAAACTCCTCAGCATTTTTAATATCAAATAAAAAATAAGCNTAATCTGCTGCGGTTGCNGGCTCCAGTAATCTTTGCCATGAATCAATGAAATGTTTTGAATTAAGCTCAACNCCATCAGACCAATAAATATTTTTTTTTAGACTAAAATATATTTTGTTGTTGTCATCAAAATACCATTTTTCTGCAAAATTNTTTTTAATTTCAAAATTATGGTCAAGTTTTGTTAAGCCTCCCATAATATTATTTATTATTTGGAAAGAAGAGCTATCTGTAGCTAGATTCCAATCTAAAGTAGAGGGCTCACTAGACATATGAACTTTAATTATTTGTTTTGCTTGTACAAAGTATGATGTGAAAAATAAAAAAATATTTACTAATAAGAAAAAAAGGAGAAAAAAATATCTATTCTTTTGCATCATCAGCAACAACTGTAATTAGGTGTGCGCCCAGATCTACAGTATCACCATCTTTTGCGCTAACTTCTGTAACAGTACCGTCGATAGCAGACTTTAGTTCGCTCTCCATTTTCATAGCTTCAACAATTATAACTCCTTCACCTTCAGNAACTTTTTCACCAGAAGCTTTTAGAACTTTTACAACTCTTCCAGGCATAGGTGCTACTATCTTATCAATTCCTGATGCATTTTCTAATGCACTCTTATCTCTTGTTGAAGGGACTTCAAAGATAAAGGTTTCACCCTTATANAAGATTTCNATAGCCTTACCTTCTTTTTTGAGGGCGATTGTATATGTCTTACCATTTAAAATCATTGAATAAAGATTTGAGTCAATCTTTATAAGTTCACTTTTAAATTTTTTTTCTTCAGTTTCAATCCTATACCCATTATCTTCTGGGAATAATTCAAAGTTTATTAATTCTTTACCAATTTTTAGACTATATTTCATATTTATATTTCCTTACTAAAACATTGAATTTCTGGACACACTAGATCGTCTAGCAATATATTTCCAAGGTGTAAATCTTGGATCTTTAACTGTTTCANTTTCACCTGTTGCTGAATCAAGTATAATNGCCCCAGCAATAGAAGCTATTTCAAGATTCTCTTTAGGAACCTTTAAAAGTTTTTTGTGCTTTTCAATAAATCCTGTGTCTAATTTTCCACTAATAAAATCTTTATCATCCATTAGTCTATTAAGGAATCCCAAGTTTGTCTTTAAACCTAATACAATATATTCCTCTAATGCTCTTTTCATTCTTTTGATTGCATCATTTCTATCTTTACCCCAAACTATTAACTTAGAAAGCATTGGATCATAAAATGTTGTAACTTCATANCCATTAAATAGGGAGGAATCATCTCTAACTCCAGGCCCTTGAGGTGACTTGATATATGTTGCAACTCCTGGCGAGGGAATAAAGTTATTATCTGGGTCTTCAGCACAAATTCTACATTCAANCGCATGACCATTAATTTCTATATCCTTTTGTTTAATGCTTAAGGGTTGTCCCGCNGAAACCTTAATCATTTCTTTAACAATATCAATTCCTGTAATCATTTCAGTTATAGGGTGTTCAACTTGAACTCTGGTATTCATTTCTAAGAAATAAAAATTTTCTTTTTGATCCATAATAAATTCNACTGTCCCTGCTCCAGAATAAGATACTTTTTTTGCTAACTTAACAGCGATTTTCCCCATTAGCTCCCTGGTTTTTTTACTAACACCAGGTGAAGGTGCTTCTTCAACAACTTTTTGATGTCTTCTTTGAATTGAACATTCTCTCTCAAAAAGATGTATAACATTTCCTTTTTTATCACCNAGAATTTGGATTTCAATATGTCTTGGCTCTTGAATAAATCTTTCGATAAAAACTGCATCGTTATTAAATGCAGACTTAGCTTCACTTTTCGCCATTTTAAGTGAATTTTCAAAATCAGACATTTGATGAACCAATCTCATTCCTTTACCGCCACCTCCAGCTGAGGCTTTAATCATTAACGGAAATCCAATTTTTTTAGCTANATCAACCGCTTCACTATCTTTTACTTCTCCCTCTGTTCCAGGAACCAATGGAACCTTAGCAGCTTTTGCTATTTCTCTAGAAGTAATTTTATCGCCCATTAGTCTAATNGCCTCCGCACTGGGTCCAATAAAATCAATTTTATTTTTTATACATTTTTCGGCAAATTCTGCATTTTCAGATAAAAAGCCATACCCAGGATGAATACCATCACATTTGGCTTTTTTTGCAACTTTTATAATATTGTCACCAATTAAATAACTTTCATTAGGTAGTGGGCCNCCAATATTATAGGCTTCATCTGCCATATTTACATGAAGTGAATTTCTGTCTGCATCAGAAAAAACAGCAACAGTTTTAATTTCGAGCTCTTTACAAGCTCTAATAACTCTTACTGCTATTTCACCTCGGTTCGCTATTAGAATTTTTTTATACATAAATGAATCTCTCTTNTTTAAAGTGGAATTAACCCATGTTTTTTTGGAGGGTTATTTTGTCTTTTTCCTTCGAGCATTTCAAATGAATTTACAACNCTTATTCTTGTATCTTCAGGTTTAATTACTTCATCAATATAACCAAGGTTTGCAGCTCTGTATGGATTAGCAAATAATTCTTTATATTCCTCTACAAGTCTAGCCTTTTCTGCTACAGGATCTGAAGCTTCTGCAATTTCTCTTCTATTAACAATGTTTACTGCACCATCAGGTCCCATAACAGCAATTTCAGCTGTAGGGAAAGCCAAGTTTATATCACCTCTTAAATGTTTAGATGACATAACATCGTATGCTCCACCATAAGCTTTTCTGGTTATAACTGTAACCCTTGGAACTGTTGCTTCACAGTATGCATATAGCAATTTGGCACCATGTAGGATAATTCCATTTAATTCTTGGTCTACTCCAGGTAAAAATCCTGGAACATCTACTAATGTAAGCAAGGGGATGTTAAAACAATCACAAAATCTTACAAATCGTGCTCCCTTAATTGAGGATTTAATGTCAAGCACACCAGCTAGTACATTTGGTTGGTTCCCAACTACTCCAACAGTTTTTCCATTTACTCTTGCAAAACCTACTACAATATTTGGAGCATAATTTTCAGCAACTTCAAAGAAGTATTCNTTGTCTACAATTGATGAAATCACCTCTTTCATATCATAAGGNTTNTTTGGATTTGTTGGAACTATATCTCTTAATTTATCAACTTTTCTATCAATCGGATCATCACATTTTATTANTGGTGGATCTTCCATATTGTTTAATGGAAGAAAAGTAAAAAGCTCTCTTAATAATGATAGACAATCTTCATCATTTTCCGCAGCAAATTGAGCAACACCACTTTCAGTNGTATGAACTACAGCACCACCAAGTTCTTCTGATGTTACTTCTTCATTCGTAACTGTNTTTACAACATCTGGACCAGTTATAAACATATAGCTAGTATCTTTTACCATTGCTATNAAATCTGTCATGGCAGGTGAATATACGGCTCCACCAGCACTTGGACCCATGATTGCAGAAATTTGAGGTATTACACCTGATGCTTGAACATTCCTTAAGAAGATTTCTGCATATCCTGCAAGTCCTCTTACACCTTCTTGAATCCTTGCACCGCCTGAATCACTTAAACCAATTACAGGGCAACCTACTTGAACAGCCATATCCATAATTTTTGTGATTTTTCTTGCATGAGCTAAACCTAGAGCACCNCCAAAAATAGTAAAGTCTTGTGCATAAACAAAAACTTGTCTCCCATCAATTTTCCCATAACCAGTTACAACACCATCTCCAAGAAATTTGGTTTTTTCCATTCCAAAATTATAGTTTTGATGTTCGACAAATTTATCAAGCTCAACAAAGGAACCATTATCAAGCAACAAATTAATTCTTTCTCGAGCAGTAAGCTTTCCTTGCTTATGTTGTTTTTCAACTCTAGCATCACCACCCGCTTCATTAGCCTGAGAAATTTTATCCTCAAGTACTTTTATTTTTTGTTCCATCGTTATTTCTTCACTCATATGAAACCTCTATATAATTAGTAATTCAAAATTTTAAAAAAATTAAAAAAAATGCTTATAAAAATATAATCTAATGAGATATTTTTTCTAGTATTGAATTTAACTTTTGAAATAAATGGCTTATTTCACCATTATTATTAACAATGAAGTCATAGTCATTTTTGTTCTGTGTTATTCCTTTTTGTGCTAAAAGAATTTTTTTAATTTCTTCCTTTGTCTTATTGTCCCTTGCTAAAACCCTTTCGATTATTATTCTTTGAAATGATTTAATAAGTATAATTTTATCGAGAAATTTCCCTATTTTAGTTGTTTTTTTGATTAGAGCACCTTCAAAAACAATAAATTCTTTTTTTTTATCAGCATTCTTAATCGTTAATTCCTTTACTCTTTTTAAGAGCTCTGGATGGACTATCGAATTCAACTTATCCCTTTTTCTTTTATCATTAAAAACTATTTCACCAATTTTTCCTCTATTTAATGATTTATTTTTATTTAAAANCNCTTTACCAAAAGTAAATAATATTTTTTCGTAACAAACCATTCCAGGCTTCATTATTTTTCTTGATTCTAAATCTAAATTATAGCAAGGAATGTTTTTCATTTTAAGTAATTCCAAAACAGCACTTTTACCACTTCCTATTTTTCCAGAAATTCCNATTTTTATAATTTTATTTTTCATTGTTCTTTATAAATTCTTTGATTCTNTTAATAACTATTTCATGTCCTAGTATTTTTAAAATTTCAAAGATACCCGGTGATGACTTAGTTCCGGTTAATAAAATTCTTAGAGGTAGAGCTAGGGATTTCATTTTTATTTCATTTTCATTTAAATAGTCCGTGAACACTTCTTTGATTTCTTCTATTTCTTTTGGTTTTTTTGCTTCCCAAACAATCATGAATTTCTTTAATTCTAATAAAGCTTGATTGTCTATTTCATTGATTAGTTCATATTCATGAGATTCTTTTGTCAACAAACAAAAGTTTAATGACTTCTGCAATTCATTTAAATCTTTATTTTTNTCTTTAACNGCATTTATAGCTAATTCTTCATCAACTCCATCTATGAATNGCAATTTTAATTTTTTTTTCAATTCGCTGTTTGGATAATTTTTAATTTGAACACTGTTCACCCATGATAATTTTTCGGGATCAAATACAGCTGGAGATTTACTAAGGTTGTCTAGCGAGAAGTTTGAAATCATTTCATTTAAAGCAAATATTTCTTGATCACCGTGAGCCCAACCAAGCCTTGCTAAATAATTAATAATAGATATTGGCAAGTATCCTTTTTCTTTAAAACTATTGATTGATTCAGCTCCATGCCTTTTACTTAATTTAGCCTTATCTTTACCCAAAATCATTGATACATGAGTGAAATTAGGCAAATTTTTTTTTAAAGAGTTAAATATTAAAACTTGTTTTGGTGTATTTGATAGATGGTCTTCCCCCCTAATTACGTTAGTTATACCCATTTGAGCATCATCTAAAGCTGAAGCAAAATTATAAGTAGGGAATCCATCGCTTTTTATAATTATAAAATCGTCCAATGTATTCGAATCAACTGAAATATTTCCTCTAAGTGTGTCATTAAAATTTATCTTGCTCTTATAAGGTGTTTTGAATCTAACAACAAAGTCCCTTCCTTTTGGATCTTCTTTTTTTTCACGCCATGTATTTGGATATTTGTATATTTTATTTTCCGCCTTAGCTTTATCTTTTAACAACTTAGCTTCATCTTGAGTCATGTAACATCTATAAGCTAAATCTTCTTCAATTAATTTCTCGGCAGCTGCTCTGTAAATTTCAAGCCTATCAGACTGCTTAATTGGTCCTTCATCCCAATCTAAACCTAACCATTGTAGAGATTCTAATATTTCATCAAGAGATTCGCTTGATGACCTTTCTTTGTCCGTATCCTCTATTCTAACAAGTATTTTACCGTTATTTTTCTTTGCGAAAAGATAGTTAAAAATAGCTGTTCTAACAGCACCAAGGTGAAGAGATCCCGTTGGACTTGGAGCAAACCTAACTCTTACATTCATTTTGTCATTATACTTTAATTTTAATATTTTTAATTAATACTTCTTTTATTAATAAACAAGAAAAAGTAATACCAAATAAAATATTTAAATTGTTAAAATTGATNTTTGAGCCTAATTCATTAAAAATAATAATGAAACTCCATATAATAATATTCAAAATTATTAGATATAACATTTTATTGGTTAGGCTTTTTAGTTTCAAATTTGATAGGTATAGGGATAAGAAAACTACCAGAATACTACATAATGATAGAAATTTTGTAGACACTTTAAAGCCAAAGTTAGTAATAAAGATGTAATCAATGTATGAAAAAGGTAATAAATATTGATAATTATTATATAAGTAATCCGCATGGATTTGTGTCAANGGACAATATCCTAAACCAAAGAAAACACCAAGAATTGTCCAGCAAAATATAGTTATTAAAATCATGAAAACACTTAGCTTTCTAGTTTTTTCAAAAATCCATCCAAATGCATTAATCATTATAATTGTTATATGAATCATATTCATAGCTAGGTCCAAATTATCAAAGTATAAGAGCATAAGATAGATATATAATATATATTAATTATATAAATGAGTATTCTTGGAATTGATTATGGTTTAAAAAGAATNGGAATCGCATGTACTGATGAACTGAATATTTCTAGTTATCCCTTAGTTCAGATTGAAAATAAAAATGATAAATCACACTTTGATGAAATTTTGGAAGTTATAANTGAGAGGCCAATTGATTTAATTTTAATNGGCATACCTTTCAAAGATGATGGTAGATTAAAAATTCAAGATGATATAGAAAAATTTTCTGAAGAATTATCAAAATTAATTGATATTAAAATTCTTCATTGGGATGAGAATTTTACAACTGATGAAGCTGAAGACTTTCTTATTAAAAATAAAGTTTCAAGAAAAAAAAGGAAAAATTTAAANGATAAGTTGGCAGCTTGCAATATCATTAATAGTTACTTAAGGAGTTTATCATAGGAAAATTAAAAACATCACAAGGGAATGTGAATTATCGATTGTATAAAAACAAAGATAAAGAATTCATCACTTTGATTGGCGGGCTAGGTAGCAATATATCAAGTTGGGACAATCAAATTAAGTTTTATAAAAAACATTTTTCAATACTAGTTTTTGATAACTTAGGTTCGGGGAAAAGTGACGAGCCTCGAGATGCTAATTCTATGGAATTATTTGCAGATAATACATTTGAAATTTTGAAACTGTTAAAAATTAAAAAAACACATATTGTAGGAAAATCAATGGGTGGAATGATTGCCCAAGTTTTATGTTCTAAGTATCCTAGATACATAAACAAACTNGTTTTAGGTTGTACTGCAGCATCAAGAGACAATGTTGGAAAAGAAATAATAGCAATAGCTAAAAAAATTGCTAAAAATGTTGGATTAAAAGAATTATGGTTCAATGCTCTTATGCTTGGTTATTCTCGTGATTATATNATGCGCAATTTTAAAGAATATAAAAATACTGAAGTATTAACTAATAAAAAGAATTTGGATGGTTATTTAAAACAATGTAGGGCTATTGAAAAACTCAATAATATAAAATATTTATCTAGAATTAAATGTGAAACTTTAATTGTTTATGGAAAAAATGATTTAATTGTTGATGTTTCCAAGTCGCATGAGTTAGCAAAGTTAATTAANAATACTCAAACAATTTCATTTCCNGGGGGGCACGGTTTTTGGAAAGAGAATGGAGATTTGGTTGATCAGGAAATCATAGATTTTCTAATTAATTAATTCTGAATCTTTATCTGGTAACTCTATTTTACCCATAAGATAATCAATTCTCGATTCGAGTGTTTCAATTAATTTTAATGCTCTTTTTGCCTCATCTGTCTCTTCGAGAAACCACTGTCTTTCATTTGTAGATGTTACAACAATTGAAGAAAGAGAGTCTGTTAGTTTGGATAAAGAAGCTTCAGGGTCAATTTTGATTTTATAATTTTCATTATAATCTTCAAGCAATAGATTCCATTCACTAGTTAAATCTGTAATTCTTTTGCTCAAGGGGTTTGAATCTGTAGATTTGGTTTGAGATACAATATCTATCTTAGCCTGCCTATAGGGCTTTGTGTAAATTATTTCGTTGATTTTTATTCTAGTAATTCCGTATAGAATTATATTTTTTCTTCCTTCATCTGTTTCCTCATTACTAATAATTCTTCCAACNCATCCAATTTTTGCNATATTACTGCTATCTTGACTACCTTTNGAGCTATCGTACATAAGACTCATACAAATTAAATTATTTGAGTTAGTAGAATCTTCAATCATTTGCTTATATCTTTCTTCGAATATATGAAGTGGTAACACAGTATTAGGAAAAAAAACNACATTATCTAGTGGAAACAAGGGAACAACCTCATCNAAATTTGCTACGATCTTTTCTTCATCAAAATCAACATATAAAGTTTTCATAATTTAATTATACCAACATTGATAAAATAAATTATAATTTCTATATGGAATCAGACNCGAGNATCTTTGCCAAGCTTTTATTGGGCCCTGGTCCAAGCACAGTCCCAGATAGAATTTTAAAATCGATGGCAAACCGAACCATCAGCCATTTAGATCCAGATTTCTTTAAAATGTTGGATGAGACAAGTGAAAACCTAAGGTTGCTATTTGAAACAAAAAATCAAACCACTTTTGCAGTTTCTGGTACTGGTAGTGCTGGAATGGAAACTGTCTTTGCAAATTTAATAGAAAAAAACGATAAGGTTTTAATCTTTAACAATGGACTGTTTGGGGATAGAATGGCGGATGTAGCAAATAGGTATGGTGCCAATGTTATTGAATATAAAAAAGATTGGGGATCTTCATTTGAAATAAGTGAAATGATTAGTCAAATTGAACAACATGACAATTTAAAAATTGTGGCAATTGTTCATGCTGAAACCTCTACTGGGGTTTTACAAGATATAAAAAAATTAGGTGAGTATTTAAAGAATAAAGAGATCTTGTTTATTGTTGATGCTGTCACTTCATTCACAGGAGCTGAACTAAAAATAGATGATTGGGGTATTGATGTTTGTTATTCAGGGACTCAAAAATGTTTAAATGTTCCACCAGGTCTTTCTCCAATAACCTTTAATGACAGATCTTTAGAAAAAATAACTAAAAGAAAATCAAAAGTAGTTTCATGGTATCTAGATATGAATTTATTACAAGGCTATTTAGGTTCTAACAGAATATATCATCACACTGCTCCGGTTAATATGATTTTTGCACTAAATGAAGGATTAAAAATTTGTTTAGAGGAGGGACTAGATTCGAGAATTACTCGCCACAAGCAAGTTGGAGAATATTTTGATAACAAATTAGAATCTTCAAATTTAATAACATTTATTAACTCTGATAAAACAAAAAGTTTGCCAATGTTGAAATCATTGATTTTACCAAAAAATGTTAATGACTCATTGGTAAGATCAAAAATTTTAAATGAAAGGAACATGGAAATTGGAGGAGGGCTTGGAGCTACAAAAGGGAAAATTTGGCGAGTGGGACTTATGGGCTGTAATGCTAAACGTGAAATAGTCGACTTGTTTTTTGAAACCACAGGAGATTATTTATAATTACAATGGAGATATATAAATATTGAGTAAAGAGTTTTCATTTGATGAAATTAATATTCTAAAATTGTTTAGAAATGATAAAACTAGTTCAAGCTTCCTAAATGGAATTGGAGATGATGCAGCAGTTATAAAAATAAAAAACCAAAAGCTTGCTGTTTCATGTGATTCCCAAGTCAATAATGTTCATTTTAAATTTGAATTTTCAACAATAAGGCAGATAGCATTTAGAGCAGTTTCAGTTGCCTTGAGCGATTNGGCTGCAATGGGAGCAAATCCNCTTTTTTTCACTAACTCTCTTCACATTCCCAAGGGTTTCTCAAAAAGAGATATTGCTCTGACTAAGAAAGGTTTTGCAGAGGCTGAGAAAAGATTCAATATTCAATTAATAGGTGGAAACATTGCTTCATCAAAAGTTTTTGCAATAGATGTAACTGTTATTGGTTCTTTAGATAATTATATATCTAGGGGATCCCTTAAAGATGAAAAGATTTATGTTAGCGGTAATATAGGGAGTGCAAATGCAGGTTTAAATCTTTTGAAGATGAAAAAGGTAGANAAACAATTAGTGGAAAAGTATAGGACTCCAATACCTANAGTNGAGCTAGCGAAAAGATTATCTTCGAAGNGTTTTTTATCATCAATGATCGATATTACNGATGGTTTGGCAATTGATTTAGAAAGACTTGTAAAGTTTAAAAGAAAGACTTTAGGGGCTCANATAGAATGGTCNATGATACCAAAATCATTAAATTTAGAAAAATATTTTTCAAATAAAAAAATTTTTGAAATGGTTTTATTCGGAGGAGATGATTATGAATTATTATTTACTATTAAAAAGAATAAGCAGAGAAGTTTTGAAAATTATGTGAAAAATAACAATTTAAGTGTGTTTGAGATTGGCACTACTAATACAACTGGAAATATTTGTATTTCTAGAAATAGTAAAAATATAAAAATTAAAAATGGAGGCTATGTTCACAAGTTCTAATGACTGAGAATCTAATTTTTTTATTTTTAATTTTAGGCTTAATTTTATTGTCAGGTTTTTTTTCAATAACAGAAAGTTCAATATTCTCATTACAAAGATATCAAATTGAGCTAATAAAAAAGAGATCAAAGGTTGGTAATGTTTTAGAGTCATTTGTTAAAAAACCAGCCTCTATCATTGCTACTATTTTGTTAGCCGATGAAATTCTTAATGTGACTATAACTAGTCTAATATCAACCAAATTAGATGAAGTATTTACCGGGAGAATTTCAGAAGAATTAATTTCAGTAATAGCGATTTTGATAACATCAATAATTGTTCTGATTTTTTGTGAGATTATTCCAAAAACTATAGGTGTTAAGTTTTCAAGAAAACTTTCTGTTATAGTTGCAAGACCTGTTGCTATTTTAAATCAAGTTCTTTACCCCTTAACTTTATTCTTCGATTATTTATCAAACCAATTGATTAAGATTTTTGGTGTTAAATCTGAATCAATCATTACAAACGAAAATTCAGCACCAATTACTAGTCTTATCGATATTGGCGAGGATTCAGGTTCTGTTAAACGAAGTGAAAGTCAATTGATAGATAATTTTTTAAAACTAGAAGAAATACCTTTGTCTAAGATTTTAACACCTGAACCAGATCTACTTATTCTTAATTCCAATATAAGCTCTAATGAAGCTCTAAGACTTATTAAAGAAAAAGGCTTCTCAAGAATTCCTGTTTACCAGGGAGATTCTGATAATATAATCGGAGTTTTATATTCTAAAGATCTTCTTAATAGCCCATCCTCAGATTTTTATCCCCTACTAAGAGAGCCTTTCTTTGTTCCTATTCAAAAAAATGCTTTTTCTCTTTTAAGAGAGATGCAGTTGATGAGATTACATATGGCAATAGTAATNGATGAATATGGAAGATTAGAGGGAATAGTCACATTAGACGATATTTTAGAAGAAATATTTGGTGAGATAGAGGATGAAACTGATAAAGAAAATCAGAATATTTTTATAGNTAATCAAGAAGTTTATATTTTAGGGAAAACAAAAATAAAGGAATTTAATGAAACNAGTNTATTTGTTGCTCTTCGAAAATCAGGATTAGCAAATATNACAAATGAGATTGAAAAATCTTACATNGATGANAACTTAGGAATTGAAACTNTTGGAGGTTTTATATTCACTTCTTTAGGTAGGTTGCCTAAAGTTGGGGAGTCAATAATTAATGGCAATATACAATTAATAGTCAAAGAAATTGTTGATAATAGAATAACAAAAATTAATCTTAGGAGAATAAGCTCTAATGATTAATTTATTCACNTTACCATTAATAACTATATTCCTATTGTCACTACAGGCAATTTTTGCTGGATCAGAGATTGCTCTTCTTTCTTGTGATAAGGCTAAGATTAGAGAAAANGCTGATTCAGGTAATTCAGCTGCAAAATTGGTTACACAATCTATAAACAGAATCGAAGAATATGTTTCTACAAGTTTAGTGGGAGAGAANTTGTGCATAGTTATAAACACTGCACTAGTTTCATTGTATATTAAAAGAAACTACCCAGAGTATGATCCTCATTTGATTTCTGTTTTAATTCTTACACCATTGATAGTTATTTTTGGTCAAGTTGTACCAAAGTCGATTTTTCAAAAACAGAGTACTTATTTTGTTTTAAAAACAATTTATTTTTCAATTTTTTTCAGTATTGTTTTTAAACCTTTGTTAGCTTTGGTAAAACTTTTGACTGATACAATTGTTAAGATTCTTGGAACAACTGGAAAATTAATAACACGAGAGGAACTAATACATGCCATAGAGGTTGAATCAAATGTTGAAAGCTCTTCGCAAGGATTTCGCGATAATATTTTAAACAAAATATTCTCTTTTGATAANGTTCGTGTNAGAGATATCATGATACCAATATCACGAACTGTTTCTCTTCCACTTGAATCTACGGTTGGAGAAGCAAAAAAAATTATAAAAAAAACAGGTTATTCCAGGCTTCCAGTTTTTTATAATAAAGAAAGAAACATTATTGGTGTTATACATTCTTCTTATTTACTGGGAATTCATGATAGTCAAAACATAANAGATTTTGTCGACAAAGGTTTGTATACTAGTGAAGACACATTAGCTTCCTCTTTANTAAATGAGATTAGAAAATCAAAATCTACTTTGGTTGTTGTTGGTCAGATGTCATCTGCATCAGGGATTGTAACTTTAGAGGATATATTGGAAGAAATATTGGGTGAGATTAAAGATGAGCANGATAAATAAGAGAAATTGAAATTTNTGTNTTTTAGGTTTAACATCAAAATATGATTAGAGAATCAATAGTANAGAGAAAAACCAATGAAGTAGANGTTTATGTAAAAATTAACATTGATGGCGAAGGAAAATATAAAATTGATACTGGNATACCTTTCTTNAACCACATGCTGGAGCAGCTAGCCAAACATGGNCTGTTTGATATAGAAATCAGTGCCANAGGTGATACTGAAATAGATTTTCATCATACNGTTGAAGATGTTGGTATTGCTTTAGGCGAAGCTTTTAATCAAGCNTTAGGTGANAAAAAAGGNATNAATAGGTATGGGTTTAGCTCAATTCCTTTTGATGAAACNTTATCAAGTTCTTCCTTGGATTTAAGTGGAAGGCCATTTTTTATTTTTAAAGTTGAAATGCCTTCAACGAAAGTTGGAGAGTTTGATGTAGAGCTTACAAGAGAGTTTTTCCAATCTTTCACAAATAATTTGAAAGCAAATATTCACATTGAAACAAAATATGGAACCAATAATCACCATATTATTGAGTCGATTTTTAAATCAATTGCCAAATCTCTAGATGTTGCTACCGCTTATGATTCAAGATCTAACTCAATCCCATCAACTAAAGGAAATCTATGATTTCTATAATTGATTATGGACTTGGAAACTTAAAGTCTGTACATAAAGCTTTAAACTCATTGGGGTTCACNTCTAAAATAACAAGTTCAATCAAAGATATTAATAATTGCAATGGTATTATTTTTCCGGGAGTTGGTTCTTTTGGAGATTGTATGAAAGAGCTAGATAAAAGAGATTTAATNAATTCTTTAAAAAAGTCTATTAGTTCTGGAAAACCATTTATGGGAATATGTTTAGGNCTTCAAATTTTATTCGAAAGAAGTGAAGAGTCTCCAAATGTTGAAGGCTTATCAATTTTAAAAGGTGAAATATCTAAGATAAAATTTGATAAAGATTTAAAAGTTCCTCATATGGGATGGAATAAAATTAATATAATTAAGGATTCCAGCATACTTCAGGGGATAGATTCTGATACTTGGATGTATTTTGTTCACTCTTTTAAATTTAATAATGACCTTAAAATAACGGATTCGGTTTCGAGTTATGGTGAAACATTCTCAGCTTCAATCAATAAGGATAATATCTTTGCTACTCAGTTTCATCCTGAAAAGAGTAGTAAAATTGGACTTACTATCTTAAAAAATTTTGCAGACCTTTGTAATTAAAAATTTCGATATTTCGTTATACTTCTAATGACTCTTTTTACATAGCCGTGAGTTTCTTTAAATGGAATATTTTCCACAAATTCATCATTATCTAGTCCTTCGAACCTTTTTAACCATTTTTCTACATTATGTGGTCCTGCATTGTATGCAGATATAGCCATAAAATAATTTCCATCAAACTTTTTTAGTAGTTTTGATAAATAATAAGTTCCAAGTTCAATATTATGCTCATAATTAAAAGAACTTATGTTTGATGATTTGTTAAGTTCCCTAGCAAGATTAGCTTTTGTTTTATCCATTAATTGCATTAACCCTTTTGCACCAACAACTGATATTGCATTAACATCAAAAAGACTTTCTTCTCTACTGAGAGCTAAGATTAAACTTTGTTCGACATTATAAATTTCACTATACTTTTCTACTGTTTCTATAAACCCTAGAGGGTATCGATGATATTCTTCTGAATTAACCTTATAACTTAAATTAATTGTTAAATTGAACTCTTTATTAACAATCAAATTGTCTAATAAAATTCCTCTATTTTCTTTTGATAGTTGATTAAGTAGATTTTTTATACTTCTATTATATAGTGGTCTATTCTTATAAAGAGTTGAAACAAATAAAGTTGTTTCTGCAAGTTGATCATTAAATTTTATTACTTTTCTTTTTGAAAGCTGAGAGTTTTTATTGTTCAAACCTAATTTATTGGAGGCCAAATAGCCATAGTATCCATAATTATAATTACTATATAAATCATTCAATATTTTTATAGATTCCCTTTTCTCTCCCATTTTTTCTAAACATCGAGCCTTCCAGTACATTCCTTTAGTTTTATAATAAGGTTTTATTGATTGTTCAAGATATGCAAAAATGTTGAGTGCATCTTTGTAGTTGCCCATCATATATTCAGACCAACCTAATCCCCAATAAGAATCATCAAGATAGCTCTTTGACTTAGTTTTAATAAGCCAATCATAGACCTTATATGCATCTTTATAATCCTTATTTAATATGTACAAACGAGCAGCTAAGTAAGCAACTTTTTCGTTTTTAGGAAAATTCGGATATTTTTTATATAGTTTTGTAAGCTCTTTCGCAGTAGCATTATTATCATCATATTTTTTAAGGTTAAATAGTATAATTTGAAATTTAGCATCAGCAGAAATATTTAAGTCTTTCAAACTACTTTCTTTGAGACTCTTTTTTTCTAACTCTGAAAATATCTTTAAACCTTTTTTATGATTGCCAGACTTGATATAAGATTTTCCTACCAAAAGTTTTATTTCATCACTTTCGAGTTCATTTGCTTCTTCTAATAATTGTTTATATTTACCAGAAGATAAGAGTCTTTTATATCTGGTAATTTTTTCGGAAATTTTAATTTTATATTTCTTGGTTCTATTTAAAGACTTTAATTTTTGGTTTATAAACTCTTTTTTGAAATTTGGATATTGCGACCAAAGTTTCAAATATTTAAAGAAAGCTTTTTTAGTCTCATCATTCTTTTCAAGTACTTTTGCCTCAAACAAGAGCAAATATTTTTTATTTCTATAGCTTAATTTATATTTTTTGTTAATAATCTTGAGCTGATTCTTTAATTCACTTACATTAGAATTTCTGAATAAAATATTAGCTAAAAAAAGATCAACATCTTTATTAAAGATTGAATCAGGATAATTTTTTTTAAACTTTTCAATTTTTCTTTTCGACTCTTCAGAATCTTTTTTACTTAAATTTCTTAATTTAATCTCATAAAAATCATAGAAATCGCCAAATTTAGAACTTTTTGATTTAGCTTGTATAAGATTTTTGAGTGCAAGATTATAATCCTCAGCTCTTTCGTAACAAAAGCTTTTTGCTAAGCTACTTTTAATTAAATTACATTGATTAGCATTTGACTCTATAACTGTTAGCACTAACAGTATTAAAATTAAAAAAATTTTTTTCATATAAACTTCCTTTTTATATAATTACCTATATTTAAGAAACATATTGTAGATATAAATATAAAAATACATGGAAATATTATTAAATGCGGATAACTTCTAATTCCTTCCCATCCGGTGCTTGCCATCAAACCCCAACTTATTTCTGGTGAAGATATTCCAATTCCTAAAAAGCTTAATGTAGATTCTGCTAATATTGAGCTTGGTATTGTAAAAGTAAATGTCACAATTAAAGGGGCCAATATGTTTGGGAGGATTTCTTTAAAAATGATGTGAGTTTTTCCAAAACCTTTTAATTTGGCTGATGTAATAAATGGTAGATTCTTTAATTCCAACACACTAGATCTTGAAATTCTTGCAACTCTCATCCAGCTTAGTAAAGATAAGGCTAGAGTTATTCCCAGTAAACCTTTTCCAAAAATTAAAATGAATATAGATATTAATAATAGATCAGGGATTGAATAAAATATATCTACTATTTTCATCATAATCTCATCTATATAAGATCCATATAATCCAGAAATGCAACCATAGAGTCCACCAAAAATTAATGAAATGATTGATGCCGAAAATGCAACAAATAGCGAAACTTTGGTTCCATATATTAAACGACTAAAAACATCTCTGCCTAATTCATCAGTGCCCAAATAGTTCAACCAAGAAGGTAATGAGAGCACGTTGTTATAATTTGATTTGGTTGCTTTATATGGAGCAAATATTTCTGGAAAAAAACTAAAAAGTAAAAGTAGAATGATTATTGATAGTGAAATATAGAATTTAAGTTTTTCTTTTGTTCTTAGACTTCTTGTGTTCAACTTTAACAATCGTTTTTACTCCCCCTCTCACATTAAAGTCTCCAATTATTGACACTTTCTTTGGACTACAGGATTTGATAAAATCATCTAAAATTTTATTAGTAACATTCTCATGGAACTCTCCTACATTTCTATAGGATTGGAAATATAATTTTAAAGATTTTAGTTCTACACATTTTCTATCTGGAATATATTTTATATGTATCGTAGCAAAGTCAGGCTGTCCTGTTTTTGGACAAATAGAGGTGAATTCTGGGCAAGAAATTTCGATTTCATAATCTCTTTTTGTATTTTTATTCTGAAAAGTATCTATAAGACCCATTATGTAATTGTAAACAACATTCTCTTAAGCTCAAGATTTACAAATATCTTAATTTGAACTAGTTTTTATAATTTTCTTGTATAAAGAAATCATTTTTTTTATATTTTTAGTAGCTGTGCCTCCATAAGACTTTTTTGAATCCATTGAAGCTTTATTGTCTATAACTTTATAAATATCGGCATTTATTTTATTTGAAAATGATTTGAACTCCTTTAGCTCAAGCTCAAACAGTTTAATATTTTTCTTTTCACAGTGGGCTACTATCTGACCAGTTATGTGATGAGCATCTCTGAAGGGTATATTTTTTTTGGCTAAATAATCTGCAAGATCTGTAGCTGTCATAAAGCCAGAATGAATATTTTTATTAATTTCTTTTTTATTGAACTTTATTGATTTTATCAGATCTATAAAAATTGATATACAACTAATGGTTGTTTCAAAGGATGAAAACAATGGATGCTTGTCTTCTTGAAGATCCCTATTGTAACTTGTAGGGAGCCCTTTTAAATTGCCTAGGATATTAATTAGATTTCCATATAATGAGCTAGTTTTCCCTCTTATGAGTTCCAATATATCAGGATTCTTTTTTTGGGGCATTATGCTTGAACCAGTTGTATATTCATCTCCAATATTAATAAATCCAAATTCATAAGTATTCCAAATTATTAAGTCTTCAGAGAACCTGGATAAATGAGTCATAATGAGAGAGCATGTGTATATTGAATCCCCGATAAAATCTCTGTCACTAACAGAATCAAGACTGTTTCTAGTAATATTTTTAAAGCCAAGTTTCTTTGAGGTATAAATTCTATCTATATCAAATGATGTTCCTGCTCCTGCACAAGAGCCAAGGGGGTTTGAGTCCGCTAGTTTGATCGAATTATTAATTCTTTCTAAATCTCTTAAAAACATTTCAATGTAAGCATTTAAATAATGTGAAGCAGAAATTGGTTGTGCCTTTTGAAGGTGTGTATAAAAAGGAATAATTATATCTATATTTTGTTCTGATTTTTTTATCAATGCCTTAACCAAAGAAATTATTANTAACTTAAGTTNGTCNAAGGAGCTTTTAGTNTAAAGCTTAAGGTCTGTTGCAACTTGATCGTTCCTACTTCTGGCTGTGTGGACTTTTTTTCCAACATCACCAATATTTTNTATCAAAGCACTTTCAATATTCATATGAATATCTTCTAATGANTCTTTCAAAGCAAACCTATTAGATTCAATATTTGCCCTAATCTTTTCCAGGCCATTAATTATTTTATTGGATTCTGTTTTAGAAATAATTCCTTGTTTGGATAACATCTGCACATGAGCTATGGAACCATTAATATCATGTTCATATAACTTTTTATCCTGATCTATGGAAGAAGTAAATAATTCAACNTTATTATTAGTAGGTTTTTTAAATCTCCCTCCCCACATTTTCCTTGTCATTATTTCTCCCCCTCATTGTGAACATGAATGGTTCTTGTTGGGAATGCAAAATCGATTTCTTCTTTGGAAAATTTCTCAAAAATTTTGAGCCTTATCTTATGATTTATCTCAATGAAATCTGAATAATCAGAACTTAGTACATTGTATACAAGTTCAAAATTTAACGAAAAATCAGCAAAATCAACCATACTTGCTCTTATAAATTCTGTAGATTCTGATGTGTTAACAATTTCTGTTAATAGTGATTGTATAGAGTTTAATTTTTCATAAGAAGTGTTATAAACTACACCAATCATTATAGTTGTTCTTCTTTTTTGCATTCTTGATTGGTGATAATTCCTTAGCCTGCTGTTTAACAAATCAGAATTAGATATGATAATTTCTTCTCCAGATATACTTTCAATTTTTGTACTCTTAATTCCTATAGATTTCACTGTTCCCATATAGTTATCTACAACAATATAATCACCAAGGGCGATAGGTTTATCTATCATTATTGTTAATGAAGCAAACAGGTCGCCAAGTATACTTTGGGCTGCTAATGCAATTGCTAAACCCCCAATTCCTAATCCAGCGACTAAAGCAGTAATATCAACACCTATATTATCTAATGCGAGTAAAAGAAAGAGGGACCAAATTAGAAATTTTGCAAGTTTGCTAAGTCCTGTTATTGCAGTGACACTATGCATGTCATTGTCTGATTCTCTATTATTTTTGTATTTTTCGAAAGCAAGATTTGCTATCATTATTGCCCATTTTGTTAATTGCCAGAACAAAATTAAAAGAAAAAATTGAGAAATTCTTGAATTTATTTTTTCATCTAAATTTATAAGGTTTGAACTTATAAAAATAGCCAGGAATAGAATAAAAATTCCAGATACAGATTTCACCGAAGTACTTAGATAATCATCTATTTTGGTAGCCGTTTTTTTTGATAAAGCAGATAAGTTTTTATAAAGAATAGACTGAAAGATCTTACCTAATATAAATAATCCAATTGAGGAAAATACAAATAATCCCCAATCCATTAGAGTATTATCTAAAAATTCAGTTTTAATTAGATTATTAAAAGTTTCTAACATTAAAAAACATTATAGAGTAAAATTAAATTTTTATCACTATAGGTAATACAAAATGGAAAGTTTTTTAAATCCAATAAAGATTAAAACTCAAAACATAAAAGTTTTGGTAACTGGTGCTACCGGTTATATTGGAGGTCGTTTGATACCAAGACTTTTGGCAAACAATATCAAAGTTAGAGTTTTGGTCAGGGATAAGGATAAAATAAAAAATAAATCTTGGATTAATAATGTAGAAATTTTTGAAGGTGATTTAACAAAGTTAGAAACTTTAAAAGATTTNTGTGATGGAATTGAACAAGCCTTTTANTTAATTCATTCAATGACAAGTTCAGAGGAATATATAGAGCTTGACAGATTAGCTGTAAAGAATTTTGTTAAAAAAGCCAAAGGACTTAAGCATGTTGTCTACTTAGGTGGAATTTCACCTCAAGAAAAAAATATTTCTGATCATTTAAAAAGTCGGATAGAAGTTGGCGAAATTCTCAGACAATCGTTACCAACAACTGAGTTTTGTGCTGGTCCAATAATTGGTTCTGGNTCAGCATCTTTTGAGATGCTTAGACATTTAAGTGAAAAGTTGCCAATAATGGTTGCTCCAAAATGGATTAATAATTCTGTTAGACCTATTAGTGTTAGAGATGTTTTAAAATATTTAGTCCTTTCAATTGATAAAAAGCCATGTGTTAAGATGGATATAGGTACTGATTCTATGACTTTTAAGGATTTAATGTTGCAGTACTGTAAGTTCAGAGGTTTAAAGCGATATATTTTTCCAGTACCAGTTTTGGCACCTAGTCTTGCTGCACGATGGATAGGACTTGTGACCCCAATACCTAACACATTAGCAATGCCAATTGTTAAAAGTGTAATAAATAATATTACTGGAGATATTTCTAAGGCCCATAGGTTCTTTCCTGAAATTAGAACATTGAATTTTAATGATTCAATCAAGTCTGCNCTAGATAAAACAAAAAAAGAGTTCATTGAAACTTCNTGGAACAAAGAAAAAATTACTTTTAAATATAAATTGCTTCAACATAGAGGAAGATTTGAGGAGATAAGAATTTCTAAGACTATTGCTTCAACGAATTCCCTCTATAAATCATTTATTTCTTTAGGGGGAGTTAATGGTTGGAAGGCTTGGAATTTCTTATGGGTAATAAGGAAACTCATTGACCGTATATTAGGTGGAAAATCTATCGGAGAGCCAGATAGAGATAATCTTTCAGAAGGAAGTCNATTTGACTGTTTTATTGTCGAAAAAATAGAGGTAAACAAGAAGCTCCTCTTGAAAATGAATTTAAAAACCCCCGGAGAGGCTTGGCTTAAATTTGAAGCAATTGAAGACACTGATTGCTCCTATTTGGTTGTTTCTGCNATTTTTGAGCCAAAGGGTATTTGGGGATATTTGTATTGGTATTCTATTCTCCCANTTCATAAATTTATTTTTAGAGATCTTACCATCGCNATTAAGAATGAAGCCGAAGCAAACATGGTCGTCTAAACCATTGAATTTAATAGATTTTTTAAAAAAAAATATTTTTTCTTGACTGCTACTATATATAGTGGTTTAATCAAAATATAATCACAAGATGTTGTTGTATTGATCTTTAGGAAGTTTTAGAAAGGCGTGATTATCCATGGGGCAAGGTAAAGTTTAAAAACCCCCTTTTGCACCCCGTTATAGCTTTTCCTTGCCTCTAAAAAACGACTGAAGAGCATAGATTAGGTTTAGGAGTGATGTTTTATGAATCAAATTGATGAACTTTTAGTTGTCAAAAGATCAGGTGAAATTGTTGAATTTGACCCTGACAGAATTAAAAATGCAATTGAGGCAGCCATAAATGCNGGCGATGAAGGATTTGACTTGTCATCCGTCCCAGAAATTGTTGATGGAGTTCATCAAGAATTGAGCGATAGATTTACAGAGTTCTATCCAAATGTTGAAAATATTCAAGATATTGTTGAAAAACACTTGATCAGATCTGATATGTTTACTGTTGCTCGAAGATACATAATCTATAGAGCAGAAAGATCTAGAGAAAGAGAAAAGTTAAAAGAAAATATTTCTAAAAAAGCTGAACTTGGAAAGTTAAAGATTACAAAAAGNGATGGAAAAACAGTTTTATTTAACCCTCAAAAGATTAGAGAAACTATATCTAGGGTATGTTCTAAATATCCTGATACAACTTCAGTTGATTCTATAGCTAAAGAATTAAATAGGAATATATTTGACGGGGCTTCAACATCTGATTTAGAGAGAGCACTTTTATTAGCTTCAACNGCATTCATNGAAAGGGATCCAGATTACAGTAAAGTCTCTGCTGGTTTCTTTATGCAGAGATTATATAAAGAAGGTATGGGAGTTTCTGTTAATGANCATACTTTAGAAGATGAATATAGAAAAACTTTTATTAGTGGTATAGCTCTTGGAGTTGAAAATAAGTACTTAGACGAAAAGCTATTAGATTTTGATCTAGAGAAACTAAGTTTAGCGATTGACATTGAAAGAGACAGTCTTTTTGAATTTCTTGGAATTCAGACTTTATACGAAAGATATCTACAAAAGCATGAAGAAAAGAGATTTGAGCTACCTCAAGCATTTTGGATGAGGGTGGCAATGGGATTAGCNTTTAATGAGAATAATAAAGAGGCAAGGGCAATTGAATTCTATAATGTGTTNTCTAAAATGCAGTTTGTCTCNTCAACACCTACATTGTTTCATTCAGGGACACCACACCCTCAACTTAGTTCTTGTTACCTTACTACAGTGAGTGANGATNTATCACATATTTTTAAGTGTATTGGCGATAATGCTCAACTGTCNAAATGGTCGGGNGGACTTGGTAATGATTGGNCTAATATTAGAGGAACTGGATCACATATTAAAAGCACGAATGTTGANAGCCAAGGAGTAGTACCNTTTTTAAAAATAGCAAATGATGTAACTGTNGCAATTAACAGGAGTGGTAAAAGGAGAGGGGCAACNTGTGCATATCTAGAAACATGGCANCTAGATATTGAAGATTTCTTAGATTTAAGAAGAAANACAGGNGATGATAGAAGAAGAACCCATGATATGAATACATCAAATTGGATTCCTGATTTGTTTATGAAAAGAGTCGAAACAGACGATGATTGGACACTTTTTTCACCTGAAGAAGTAGGTGATTTACATGATTCTTTTGGAAAGAAATTTGAGGATTTATATACAAATTACGAAAGAATGACTAATACTGGAGAGATTAAAAAATTTAAAAAGATTCCTGCTAAAGAGTTATGGAGAAAAATGCTCACAAGATTATTTGAGACTGGTCACCCATGGATAACATTTAAAGATCCTTGTAATGTAAGGTCACCTCAAGATCATGTTGGAGTAGTTCATAGTTCTAATCTTTGTACTGAGATTACACTAAATACTTCTGCTGAAGAGACGGCAGTTTGTAATCTTGGCTCAGTNAATTTATCTAAACATGTAACTGAGGATGGAAANCTAGATAGAGGTTTATTAGAGGAAACAATAAATANTGCAATGAGAATGTTGGATAATGTAGTCGATTTAAACTTTTATCCAACCATTGAAGCCAAAAATTCAAATATGAAACATAGACCAATTGGTCTTGGCATTATGGGATTGCAAGATGCATTGTTTAAGCTTGATCTTCCATTTGATTCACAAAAGGCTTTAAATTTTTCTGATCAACTGATGGAACAAATTTCGTATCATGCAATAAGNGCTTCTTCCGATTTAGCAAAAGAGAGAGGAGCTTATGAGTCCTTTAAAGGTTCAAAGTGGGATAGGGGTATCTTCCCACTAGATTCTCTTAGCTTGCTAGAGGAAGAGAGAGGTCAAAATATCGATGTTAATAAAATAACTTCACTCGACTGGGAAGGTTTAAAATCTAAGGTTAAAGAAAACGGAATGAGAAATTCAAATACCATGGCTATTGCTCCTACAGCAACAATTTCAAATATTGCGGGCTGTTATCCTTGCATTGAGCCAATATATAAAAATATCTATGTTAAAGCCAATATGAGTGGCGAGTTTACCGTTGTTAATAATTATCTTATTAATGATTTAAAAGCTTTAAACTTATGGTCCAAGGATATGTTAGATAAAATCAAGTATTTCGATGGAAACTTAGATCATATAGAAGAATTACCCGAAGANATAAAGAACAAATATAAAGAAGCATTTTCAATAGATCCCGTTGTACTCTTGAAGCACACTTCAGTAAGAGGAAAATGGATTGATCAAAGTCAATCACACAATGTTTTTATGCAAGGTGTGTCAGGTAAGAAGTTAAGTGAAATATATACAGCTGCTTGGAAGTTTGGCTTAAAAACTACTTATTATCTGCGAACATTAGCTGCAAGTCAGATTGAAAAATCTACTTTAGATGCTAACAAATTTGGTTACACTCAGAAAAGAGAGTATAAAAAAGTCGAAGAAGGAGCTGCTGTTGAAGAACAACAGTCTGTGACTAATGAAGCTACAAATTCAGAGGCCCCTGCAAGTGAGGTTGCCAGTGCTTGTAGCATTATGGATCCGGATTGTGAAGCTTGTCAGTAATATTTTTATAAAGAGGAGAGAAACATGTCAATTATAGGATTAAATTCAAAAACAGATCCAAACAAAATACTACCCATGACTTATAAATGGGCGAGGGAACATTATAAGGACGGTGTTGCAAATAATTGGACACCTGAAGAAATTTCCATGCAGAAGGATGTAGAGCAATGGAAATCTGATAAAGCAATATCTGATGTTGAAAGAAGAATGATATTGTGGAACCTTGGTTTTTTTTCAACTGCTGAGTCATTAACCGCGAACAATATTGTTCTTACAGTGTATAAACATGTTACAAATCCAGAGTCTAGACAATATCTTTTAAGGCAAGCCTACGAAGAAGCAGTTCATACTGATACCTTTATTTATTGCTGTGATACTCTTGGATTAGATCCCGATTATATTTATTCCATGTATGAAACTATTCCTTCAATTAAAGAGAAAGATGATTTTGTTGTTGGTCTAACTAAATCTATAATGGACCCCAATTTCGAAATTAAAACTACTGAGGATATTCAAACATTCCTTCACGATTTGGTTGGCTACTATGTGATCATGGAAGGTATTTTCTTTTATGCTGGATTTGCAATGATGTTAGCTTTAAAAAGACAAAATAAAATGGTTGGTATTGGTGAACAATTTGAATATATAATGAGAGATGAAAGTATTCATTTAGCATTTGGTTGTGATTTGATAAATACAATTAAAACAGAGAACGATGGTGTTTGGACCGATAGTCTTAAGGATAAAGTTCAGAAGCTTATCATAAAAGCAGTAGATCAAGAAAAAAAATATGCTTATGATGCATGTCCAAATGGCTTGCTAGGAATTAACCCTGAACAGTTTTGTGAGTATGTTGAATATATTGCTGATCGAAGACTCGAAAGAATCGACCTTCCAAAGGTTTATGGTACAGAAAACCCTTTTCCATGGATGTCACAATCAGTTGATTTATCAAAAGAAAAGAATTTCTTCGAAACTAGAGTTACAGAATATCAAACTGCTGGCTCTTTAGAGTGGGATTAGACGACAAGTTTCAAATGTTTGAAAATATGCTTAGGGTTTTGATAATTAAAATGAATTGTTATAATTAAAATATGATTAAAGCTAAAATTTACACTTTATTATTTTTGTTTTTTTTAATAACAAGTTGTAGTCCAAAAATTTCTTGTGATTCTTCTGATGCAATGGATGTAATTGATAGATTGATTACAGCAAATGTAATAAATAATGATTATGAGTTTGGTTTCAGGTTTGGTGAGGCTGTAGGGTTACCTTTACTCACAGAGGATAAATATTCAGGATATTTAGATGGAACCGTTCCAATTCCTACCCCTGAGTGGGAGATTGAAAATATAAGGGTTTTAGCAAATAATAAAAATACAAATTCTTATTCTTGTGCAGCCGAACTTTATTATGAATGGGATGATAAAATTGTTAAAAACCTATCTTTAGTTAAATATATTTCATATAATGTTGATGAAACAACAGATGGGAATATTTACATATCAAATTTTAGAGGATTTTAAAAATGGATTTTGACTGGAAAACATTAGGTACAAATAAAAAAATAATTTTAGGTTCTTTTGTAGCATCTCTTTTTTCATTGTTTTTACCTTGGGTTGATATGCAGATTATAACTCTTAATGGATTTCAACAGCAAGGGTATCTTTTTTTGATTTGTTTTATATATCCGCTTTATTGCATTTTATCTGTAAAGGAACACAATGCTGTAGCATCCCTTTCTTTAGGTGTTTTGACTGTTATTTTAACAATTTGGTTTATTACTACCAAAAGTGTTGAAATTTATGAAGGTGAAAGTGTTAATGTAGCTGGGTCTGGTCTATGGCTTTTTGCATTATGTACTTTTGCTTTTACTTTTGCTTGTTTTAAAGAATTAGATGAAGATTAATAAAATTATTTAGATAGAAATATTTATTCAATCCTTATCGTCATCAATTTGAATTGAGTTTTCTTCTTTCATTAATATTGGCCTACCATCCGGAGTACTTAGAGGGATAACTTTATTTCCATTTTTAACACACAATGTTGGGTTATTATGTTTTTCTTTGCCTAAGTTAACTTCAATATCGGCAATCACTAAATCTACATTTTTTAAAATTTCTAGAATTTTCATTTTTTAAATGGATCCTCCATCTCAGGGTGCCAGAGAGCAAAATGGTTTTTATGATTCTCAGTATATGATCCTTCAGGGTAGAAGTGGTCATAAAAATCTAAATCAATATGATGATTTTGCACCATCATTCTGCAATACATTGCATCTGAAAAAGCGGGAAATCT
The DNA here is from genome assembly GCA_002701605.2 of bacterium. GTDB lineage: Bacteria > Desulfobacterota_D > UBA1144 > UBA1144 > UBA1144 > TMED126. Next base: position 942 of record NZWF02000024.1, on the reverse strand, counting down.
TCCATATGTTTCATAAAGATAAGTGCAAATATCTTTAACAATTTCAATTTCTTTTTTTGATGGCCTTGGAGTATCTTTAAGCACACCTGTTGGATCTTTATATGGCATAAACTTCTCTTCCCAATTTGACCATTTCATATCATTAAAAGCTTCAACAGCTTCACCCATATTTGAATAATAGGGCGGTGAAAAAGCTTCAAATAATCCATCTAAGCCAATTGGAGCTTTAGAAACTGCTTCGCCCCAGTCTTCTTTTGATTCAACACAAGTGAAGCCCAATCCTTTATATTCTTTATCAGCACCAAGCATATAACGACTTTGAAAACCACTAAACATCCATCCGCCAATTCCAAGAATTTGTTGTGTTAGGGCAACATTTTGGCAAAACATTGGCTGTTCAGCGATATATCCATTAGCAAATCTTAATTCAGCTTCAATTAAAGGGATTGGTTTACTTGTATCAATATATCCATCATCAATCCATTTTTGTGTTCCAGCAGGTTTCATTTTTTTCAGTTCATCTACGAAATGAAATCTATGCCCATCTCTCATATAAAAAAATAGAATATTGATCAGCCCAGCACTTAAATCGGTTACAGGCATCATTAGTGTTGTTCCAGGCTTATTTACACTCCATGTATTATGTATTGCTAGACCTGGGGGTACTTGAGGTAAATCTGCTCTTCCATCATGGATTTTTATCCTAGATGCTTTAAAAAGTTCTATTATTTTTTCTATTTTCTTTTCTTTTGAAAGCCCTTCAATACCTTTTAAGTCCGAAGGTAATTGATCATGAAGCTTTACTAAGTATAGCCCTTCGTCATTTGTATAAAATAATTCAGTACGATGTATATCCCCAAGTGAAGCAATTGTTTTACTCATAAATTTAACTTCAAGGTCTAATCCTTTATGTGGTGGAAAATCTGAAAGATTTATGTTTTT
>NZWF02000022.1 GCA_002701605.2 bacterium | reverse complement strand
GTTTTCTTTTTTGCTACAGGCTTTTTCTTAGCTGTAGTTTTTTTAACAACTGCTTTTTTCGCTGTAGTTTTTTTCTTAGCTGCAGTTTTCTTTTTTGCTACAGGCTTTTTCTTAGCTGTAGTTTTTTTAACAACTGCTTTTTTCGCTGTAGTTTTTTTCTTAGCTGCAGGCTTTCTTTTTACNGCTGTTTTTTTTGCAACTGGTTTTTTAGCTGTAATTTTTTTCTTTGCNGCAGGTTTTTTTGCTGCAGGTTTTCTTTTTGCTACTGCCATANNAGAAACCTCCATTTTAGATTAAAAAAAGAGTTAAGNNNATTAACCCATTTTTTTCTACTNTANTTTTTTTTGATTTGTAAGTCAAGGAATTTATTTANGNNATTTCAATAAAAACTTTATTATNTTTTATTTNAGTTTCATAAGTTNTTATTGGTTCTGTNGCTGGNAANCACTTNGCAGANCCATCTCNAATATCAAATCTNGCAGNATGNTANAGACATTCNATTTCAAAATCTTCNAGNTCACCATCATCTANAGGATAANTCATATGNNTNCANAGATTTTCAANTGCATAAATTTTTTCATTTTTTTTAANTAAAATAATNNTATGNTTNTCTATTTCTTTTTTAACAATTTCATTTTCNGGTAANTCATTNAAAGANCATANTTCTATCATNTTAATCACCAGANATTAAATTTGATTCAANAAACCATCTNTCTACAACTNTTTTNTGTAANNCNAGTAANANATCATCAGNGATNAATTCAAGAACNTCTTCNGTAAAAGANCTTATCATCATTATTCTTGCAAGGTCTTCATTGATTCCTCTTGCCCTTAAATAATATAATGCNTCTTTNTCNATNTGGCCNGTNGTAGCNCCNTGNGTACATTTGACATCNTCNGCATATATCTCAAGTTGNGGNTTTGTATCAACCTGAGCNGTATTTGANAGNAGTAAATTTCTGTTTGTTTGCTTTGCATCAGTTTTTTGGGCTTCATTNTGAACNAAAATNCTNCCATGAAAAACACCCTTAGAATNATCATTAAGCAANCCTTTNTANANCTGCCTACTNTCACAGTGAGCTTTAGCATGCTCAACAAACATATAGTTGTCCATGAGTTGAGAGTCTTTTGATAAATACAATCCTAAAACATTTGAATTTGATCCTTCGCCATTTAAAATTGGATGAACATTNTTTCTAAATAATTTTCCACCNATAAGAATAGANTCTGTCGTAAAATTTGAATCTCTTCCTTGATTAATTTTTATATTAGAAAAAATATGAGAATTTTTGCTTCCATCATCAATAGATAAATGTTCTACATTTGAATTATCATCTAGATAAAAAAAAGTAGATTTATTTGANAAATAATCAATACCATCAACAGCAAAAGAATANTCAATAATTTTAACCGAAGATGATGAAGAAATANTTATTATATTNCGNTGATTAATTAGTGANNTTTCTGCATTATTATCAAAAAAATTAAGTATTACGATNGGCTTTTGGATTTTAATCGAAGAATTAATTTCAATAAAACATCCTCTATCTAAAAAAGATGAATTTAGNAAAAAAGAAAAATCTTGATTCTTATCTGAGAAACTTCCCTTGATTAAATCNTTAAANGCACACTCNTCTTCTTGGAGCATNTCTGAAATATCATGGACTTGGAAATTATCTGATGAATATTCAACCAACTTCCCATTAACTAATATTATGAAATATCCATCTATATCTTTTAAAATTTCGGGAACAAGAGTCTGGTCAAAACTNTTAGGAGTTTTAGCATTTAGTGAATATGGTTTCGAAGAAAAATCAGATAAATTAGTAAATCTCCAATCTTCATCTGTAAGCTTTGGAATTCCTAACGACTTAAATTTTTCAAAAGTTTCGGCTCTATGAGATTTAATCCAACTATCTCCATTACTTTTATTGAAGTTATCAAATTCTAAGCTAATATTCTTTTCAAAATTTCCCATTCAATTAACCCTCTAACCAAGAATATCCTTTTGATTCAAGCTCTAAAGCTAAACTTTTATCTCCTGATTTAACAATTCTCCCGTCAACCAAAACATGAACATAATCNGGGACTATATAATTTAAAAGTCTTTGATAATGAGTTATAACTAAGAAAGATTTTTCTTCATTCTTTAGNGCATTAACACCATCAGCAACAATTTGAAGAGCATCAATGTCTAATCCAGAATCTGTTTCGTCTAGTATTGCCATCATTGGATCTAANATAGACATTTGTAAAATTTCATTTCTTTTCTTTTCACCACCCGAAAAACCTTCATTAAGCGATCTGTTTAATAAAGATTCGTTCATCTTTAAATCTTTAATCTTTTCTTTAGCAATCTTAATGAATTCCACAGGTTTCAAAGGGTCTTGGCCTTTTGACTTCCTAATTGAGTTTAAAGCTTCTCTTAAGAAATAACTATTCGATACACCTGGAATTTCAATTGGGTATTGAAATGCTAAAAATACACCTTCTTGTGCTCTTTCCTCAGGGGACATTTCCAATATACTTTCGCCGTTAAAGATAATATCACCTTCAATAATTTCATAATCTTCTTTACCGGCCAAGATAGAAGCAAGAGTGCTCTTACCTGAACCATTAGGGCCCATAATNGAGTGAACTTCACCNTTATTAATTTTCAAGCTCAATCCTTTTAAAATTTCTTTATCTTCAATTTTTGCATGAAGATTCACTATCTCTAACATAAAACTCTCCTTATTTATTGGTCAAGAATTTAGAAGATTTATCCAACACTGCCTTCAAGACTAACACTTAGTAACCTTTCTGCTTCAACTGCAAATTCAAATGGTAACTCCTTAAAAACTTCTTTACAAAAGCCATTAACTATTAAAGATAAAGCATCTTCTTCTGACATGCCTCTTTGTTGACAATAGAATATTTGGTCTTCTCCAACTTTAGAGGTTGTTGCCTCATGCTCTAATTGAGCTGATGAATTTTTAATTTCAATATAAGGAAAAGTGTGAGCACCACACTTATCGCCGATCAANATAGAGTCNCATTGAGTATAATTTCTAGCATTTTCTGCNTTTTTATCTACTTGAACAAGGCCTCTGTAAATATTTTGTCCTTTACCTGCAGAAATTCCTTTTGATACAATTGTACTTTTTGTATTTTTTCCAATATGAACCATTTTTGTCCCTGTATCAGCTTGTTGCATATTATTAGTTAATGCTACAGAGTAAAATTCACCAACAGAATTATCACCAGTTAAAATGCAGCTAGGATACTTCCATGTAATTGATGAACCAGTTTCTACTTGAGTCCATGAAATCCTCGAGTTTTTTCCAATACAGTGTCCTCTTTTTGTTACAAAATTATAAATACCACCCTTACCCTCTTTATCTCCAGGGTACCAATTTTGAATTGTAGAATATTTGATTGTTGCATCATCATGCGCCACTAACTCAACACAAGCGGCATGCAATTGACTTTCACTTCTCTTGGGAGCAGTGCAACCTTCAAGATAACTCACCTGACTTCCCTCATCTGCAACGATTAAGGTTCTTTCAAACTGTCCAGTATTTTCTGCATTAATCCTGAAATATGTAGATAATTCCATGGGACACTTAACACCTTTAGGAACATAAACAAATGATCCATCAGTAAAAACTGCGGCATTTAATGCAGCAAAGTAATTATCTCCGGATGGAATAACTGTACCCAAATATTTTTTTACTAAATCTTCATAATCTTTTACGGCTTCTGAAAAAGAACAAAATATAATACCAAGTTCCGCCAACTTNTCCTTGAAAGTTGTCACCAATGAAACACTATCAAAAACAGCATCTACAGCAACTCCTTCAAGCATTTTTTGTTCTTCTAAAGGAATNCCTAACTTCTCATANGTTTCTAGAATCTCTGGNTCTATTTCATCGAGTGATTCAGGCTTCTTTTTAGGAGCAGCAAANTAACTCATNTTNTTATAATCAATTTTTTCAATGTCTAATTTTGCCCAACTAGGGTCCTTCATTTTTAACCATCTTTTATAAGCCTTAAGTCGAAAATTTAACAACCACTCTGGCTCTTCTTTCTTCGCAGAAATATGTCTAACTACATCCTCATTTAAACCTGAGGGCAGAATCTCTTGCTCAACATCTGTAACAAATCCATATTTATAATCTTCTTCTTCAAGCATTTTTTTTGTTGCTTCATCATTATCAATTTTAAGTTCTTCTCTCATTTTACACCCCTTTNAAATTAATTTTTAAAATTACCATCNGCCAAATCTAATACACTTATATTACTTAAAAATTCTAAAGTATTAAGCTGTAAATGATCCCATATTGATCTTTGATTACATGACTTGAATAATTCACAAACTTGATCTCCATCCATACAGTCAACAAGTTGCATATCNCCTTCTATTGCATCATAAACTTCCTTTAAAGATATTTCCTTGGGGTCTTTTTTAAAAAAATATCCACCATTTGGCCCAGATGATGAGACTAAGATGCCTCTCTCAACAAGTTTTCTCATTATTTTTGCCAAATAGCTTGAAGGAATATGCTGACTCTCTGCTACGAGTTTGATGGTTATGTTCTCATCCTTGGATGAAGCCATATAGCTTAAACATCTAACAGCATAATCTAAAGTCTTACTAACTTGCATGTAATTGCCTCACTAATCATAAATATAACATAAAATACAAACTTAATATGGCAAAAGCTGAAGGCTTGACATGCATTAGCTATACAGTAATATANTAGCTTAATTTCTTATTGAAGAGTTACTTATGACAGATAAAAAATGGTTTTTAATAGATGCGAAAGATAAAGTTGTAGGAAGGCTNGCTACTAGAATAGCNACTATACTAATCGGTAAAAATAAATCTAATTTTAGACCTGGTGCTGACAATGGAGATTTTGTTGTAGTTGTAAATTCAGATTCTCTAAAATTTACTGGAAACAAAGTTGATCATAAATTCTACTATAGAAATACTGGTTATCCTGGTGGATTAAGAAGTACTAAAGCTGGCGATTTATTAAAGGATAACTCTCCAGAAGTATTAATCAAAGCTGTNAAAGGAATGTTGCCTAAGAATAAATGGCAAAATAAACTATTAACAAGATTAAGAGTCTATAGTTCCACAATCCACCCACATACAGCACAAAAATTAGAGAGCTTAGAGGTTTAATAAATTGTCAGATAAATTTTATGCAACAGGAAGAAGAAAAAATGCCATCGCAAAAGTATGGCTTACTAAAGGAAATGGGGATATTAAAATCAACAAAAAAGAAATTAGTTCCTATTTCCCTAGAGAAACCTGGGTAAAACATGCTATCGAAGCTCTTGCAATAACTGAAACNAAAAGTGATTTTGATATTCGTATTTCGGTTCTTGGTGGTGGTCTTACTGGCCAAAGTGGTGCTATTAGACTAGGTATTTCAAAAGCATTAGTCCTTTATAATGAGACATTAAGAAGTAAATTAAAACCTTTGGGTCTACTTACTAGAGACTCTAGAATGGTTGAAAGTAAAAAATACGGCAGAAAAAAGGCTCGAAGAGGATCACAGTTTTCTAAAAGATAGTACTCTTTTTATGAAAAAAAAATTTAAATTAAAAAAAGCAACCGGAAAACTTGGAGTGCTGATTCCAGGAATAGCTGGTGCTGTTAGTACAACCTTCATAGCAGGAATATTAGCAAAAAAAAATAATATTGGTGAATTACATGGTTCATTGGCTGAACTTGGCACTATTAGNCTCGGTAAAAGAACTGCCAAAAAATCTCCCCTTATCAAAGATGTTCTACCCTTGGCTAAAATTGAAGATATTGAATTTTTNGGATGGGATGTCTATAGTGACAATTGCTATGAATCTTGTAAAAAAGCTGGAGTATTAAAAACAGATCAAATAGATTCAATTAGAGCTGAATTAGAAAAAATTGTCCCACAAAAAGCTGTGTTTAACAAAAAGTTTGCAGCTAATTTGAAAGGGAAAAATATAAAAAAAGAAAAAAATCTATATAAATTAGCTCAAGAACTNATAAATGAAATAAATGATTTTAAAAAACAAAGTAAAATTGATAGGCTTGTTATGGTTTGGTGTGGAAGTACTGAAATTTTTCTTAAAACTAATAAGGTACACAAAACAATAAATTCTTTTGAAAAAGGGCTCAAAAATAACGATAAAAATATTTCACCAAGTATGATTTATGCTTATGCAGCTATCAAGTGTGGAGCAGCATATGCTAATGGTGCACCAAATTTATCAGCAGACATACCTGCATTGATAGAATTAAGCAAAAAAAACAATGTACCAATCTGTGGGAAAGATTTTAAAACTGGTCAAACATTAATGAAGACTATTTTAGCACCAGGGATAAAAAGTAGACTCTTAGGTCTCAATGGTTGGTTTTCAACAAATATATTAGGAAATAGAGATGGCGAAGTATTGGATAATCCTAAAAATTTNAAAACTAAAGAAGAAAGNAAATTAAGTGTTTTNGATCATATATTTCAACCCGATTTATATCCTGATTTATATGGTGACTTCTATCATAAAGTAAGAATTAATTACTATCCACCGCGTGGTGATGAAAAAGAGGCATGGGACAACATCGATATTTTTGGATGGTTGGGGTATCCAATGCAAATTAAAGTCAATTTCCTATGCAGGGATAGTATTCTGGCTGCTCCTATTGTACTAGATTTAGTTATTTTTATGGATCTAGCGCAAAGGGCTGGAATGTATGGAATCCAAGAATGGATGTCATTCTATTTTAAAAGTCCAATGCATGGTGATGGGCTATATCCAGAACATGACTTGTTTATTCANAGTATGAAATTAAAAAACACCCTCAGAGTNATTGCAGGNGAGAAACCTTTGGACCATACAGGTTTAGATTACTACTATGATTAAATCTTAGTTCCAGAGTCGAGTGCGACAGTAACCTCTTCTCCTTCAACACTTATCAAACCATTTCCAACTTCGAAAGACATATTCTCTCCAGTTAGAGAAATTATATTCATTTTGCCACTAACTATATCGGATGCGAAAACTGTATGACCAGGAAGTACCCCAAATTCNCCAGTAGAATTTCTAGCAGTAACTTGCCTTGCAGAGTCAGAAAACAATATTCCATCAGGAGTTAAAATTCTAAGCTTAAAAGAGGTTTCCATTTATCCCAACTTGGCTCCTTTTTCTTTAGCCTCTTCGATACTTCCTACAAGATAAAATGCTTGCTCAGGTAAGTGATCAAGATCTCCGGATAAAATTTCATCAAAGGACTTAACTGTTTCTTCAATCGGGACAAACTTTCCATCCAAACCAGTAAATTGAGCCGCCACGAAGAAAGGTTGAGATAAAAATCTTTGTATTTTTCTTGCTCTAGAAACATCTATCTTATCCTGTTCCGACAATTCATCCATACCCAGGATTGCAATGATTTCTTGTAACTGTTTATATCTTTGAAGTATTCTTTGNACTTCTCTAGCAACTCTGTAATGCTCCTCTCCAACAATTCTAGGATCTAACATTCTAGATGTTGAATCTAAAGGATCAACAGCTGGATAAATTCCTAACTCAGCTAGTTGCCTAGATAGAACAATTGTTCCATCTAAATGAGCAAAAGTTGTTGCTGGAGCAGGGTCTGTAAGATCATCAGCAGGAACATAAATTGCTTGGACAGAAGTAATAGAGCCCTTAACGGTTGAAGTAATTCTTTCTTGCAAGGCACCTAAATCAGTAGCCAATGTAGGTTGATATCCAACAGCTGAAGGAATTCTTCCTAATAGAGCAGAAACTTCTGACCCTGCTTGAGTAAATCTAAAGATATTATCTACAAATAATAAAACATCTTGTCCTTCTTTATCTCGAAAATACTCAGCTTGAGTCAATCCAGTAAGAGCAACCCTTGCTCTTGCACCTGGAGGCTCATTCATTTGTCCAAATACAAGACCTGTATTAGCTAAAACACCAGATTCCTTCATTTCCATATATAAGTCGTTACCTTCTCTTGTCCTTTCTCCAACTCCAGCAAAGAAGGAATATCCACCTGATTCTTTAGCAACATTATTTATAAGCTCCATCAATAAAACTGTTTTTCCAACTCCAGCACCACCAAATAATCCAATCTTTCCACCTTTTAAAAATGGAGCTAAAAGGTCAATAACTTTAATACCTGTGGCAAAGACTTCAGTTTTGGTACTTTGATCTTGGAAAGATGGGGCAGGCTTGTGAATTGGGCTTAACTCGTTTGACTCTATTGCACCTTTTCCATCAATTGGTTCTCCAACAACATTCATCATCCTACCTAGGGCAGATTTTCCTACAGGCACACTAATAGGATTACCAGTATCAAGAACCTTTGCACCTCTTTTAATTCCATCAGTAGTATCCATTGCAATACATCTTACTCTCTTACTTCCAATCTGTTGTGCTACTTCAACTACCAGGTTCCACTCTTGATCATTAATTAAATGATTGGATACTCTTAGTGCTGAATTTATAGGAGGTAATACTCCATCAAATTCTACATCAACAACTGGTCCTAAAACCTGTATAACATTCCCAAAATTATCAGTACTCATCTAAAACTCCTTATTTGACTGCCTCAGCTCCATTTACAATATCCATTAATTCCTTTGTAATAGAAGCTTGTCTTGTCTTATTAAATAATTTAGTTGTTTCTTTAATTATTTCATCAGCATTCTTTGTAGCATTATCCATTGCAGCTGTTCTTGCTGCATGTTCACTCGTAATAGCATCTAATAAAATACTACAAACTATTAAATTAAAATATTGGGGAAATACTATATCAACAAATGTTTCTACATCAGGCTCTATCAATACATCTGCACTTAGCTCTTCACCATCTCCAGTATTTTCAAAAGGTAAAACTTTGGCTATTTTTGGCTCTTGAACAATGGCACTAACAAAATGATTATATCCTATGTATATATTTGAAAGCTCATCATTTAAATAAGAACTTAAAAGCTTGTCAGAAATATTTTTACCTACTTCTTTATAATTTTTTTCAGTAAAAGAAATTTCTTCATCATATAAACTATTTTCTTTAAAGTAATCTTGCCCTTTCTTTCCTACAAACAACTTAGCAGAATATATTGCATCTTCTTTCTCAATTTTTCTAAAGAGACTGGTATTATAAGAACCACATAAGCCTCTATCTGAAGAAATCAAAACTAATAAATCATTATCACCTTCTCTTTTTTTAAGAAATTTCTCACCACTTTTAGTAGACATTTTTGAGACAGTGCCTATTATTTTTTGATAAGCATCATAATAAGGTCTGAAAGAATTGATCATAACTTGTGTTTTCGCATACTTCACTGTTGCAATCATTTTCATTGCTTGCATTATTCTTTTGGTGCTTTTAACACTAGATATTTTTGTCCTAATTTCTTTTAAACTTGGCATTTACGAAGAATATACCTCTTTAAATTTTTCTAAAGCTTCTTTTAGAGATGAAATAATTTCATCTGAATAATTTGTTTTTAAGTCATCTAAAATAGATTTATAATTAGCATCAAAGTATTCATATAATTTTTCTTCATAATCTAAAATTTTATCGGTATCTATCTCATCCGCAAAACCGTTTGTAACAGCAAATGATAAAAGAACTTGTTTTTCTACAGGGAGAGGAACATATTGTCCCTGCTTTAAAGCTTCAACCAATCTAGATCCTCTTTGAAGTTGAGACTTTGTAGCTTCATCAAGGTCAGAGGCAAATTGAGAGAATGCTTCTACTTCTCTATATTGAGCTAAATCAAGCCTTAGTGTACCAGCAACTTTTTTCATACTTTTAACTTGAGCCGAACCTCCAACTCTGGAAACCGAAAGCCCAACATTGATTGCTGGTCTAACTCCAGAATAAAATAAATCAGTTTCAAGGAATATTTGACCATCTGTTATTGATATTACATTTGTAGGAATATATGCCGAGACATCACCGGCCTGAGTCTCGATTATTGGTAGTGCAGTTAATGAACCTCCACCTAGCTCATCACTCATTTTAGCTGCTCTTTCGAGTAATCTTGAATGTAAGTAAAAGACATCGCCAGGATAAGCTTCTCTACCGGGAGGTCTTCTAAGAAGAAGTGAAAGCTGTCTATATGAGTATGCATGTTTAGTTAAATCATCATAAATAACTAATGCATGTTGTCCATTATCTCTAAAGTATTCGCCTATTGCACATCCAGTAAATGGTGAAAGAAATTGATACGGTGCAGGGTCACTAGCATTAGCTGCTACAACTGTTGTATATTCAAAGGCTCCGTTTTCCTTCAATTTTTCTACAACCTGTGCAACTGTAGACTGTTTTTGACCGATAGCTACATATATGCAATTAACTCCTTTTCCTTTCTGATTTATGATTGTATCAACAGCAATAGCTGTTTTTCCAGTTTGTCTATCCCCCAAAATTAACTCTCTTTGTCCTCTTCCTATCGGTATCATAGAGTCAATAGCTTTAATTCCCGTTTGAAGGGGTTCATTAACAGATTTTCTTGCAATAACTCCAGGAGCTTTTATCTCAACAGGTTTGAATTCCGTTGCTTGAATATCGCCTTTACCATCTACTGGTTGCCCCAAACCATTAACTACTCTTCCTAACATTGAGTTGCCTACTCCGACTTGAGCGATATCACCAGTTCTTTTAACTGTATCTCCTTCCAATACAGAACTATCATCTCCGAAAATTGCTACTCCTACACTATCCTCTTCTAAATTTAAAACTAAACCTATTACTCCATTATCAAAAGATACAAGTTCACCAGCCATGGCTTGATCTAATCCATAGATTTTAGCAATACCATCACCAACAGAAGTTACGGTACCAACTTCGTCAGACTTAAAATTTGATTCAAGTCCTTTAATTTTAGTTTTTAGCTGTTCGCTTATATTTTGGATATTAGCATCTGCCATTTTATAATCTCCTATCTTATATAATATTGTTTATTTTCTTTAATTTCCCACTGATGGAACCATCAAAAAACTTATCTTCTACTTGAAGAATTACACCACCAATTATCTCTTTATCAATAAAAAAATCTATTTCTAAATCAGAACCCCAAACTTCTTCAAGGCCCTTCCTAACAATTTCTTCTTTTCTTTGAGTTAAAGATGAAACTACAACTTTTACTTTAACTTTTGAAAGAATGCTTCTAATTTTTTTCAGGAAGAATTCGGAAGAACCAATTAAATCATTCAAAATCCCAAAATCTATTATAGTTTTAAAAAAATTAATTGCTTGCTGCTTTTCNCCAACCACATCTTTTATAACATCCAGTTTTGATTCTGCGGGGTATATATCATTACTTAGAAAAACTTTTATATCTTTATTTTTTGAAGTTGCTTCTGAAAATTTTTTAACTGAATCATAAATGATATTTAAATCATCTTTTGATGCACCAGATGATGTTATAGCTTGAAAAAAATCATTAACTGTTGCTGATGACATCTTTTTTGACCTCCACTAAATATGACATAATTAATTCTTCATCCTTTTCTTCAGTTAATTGTTGTCTTAAATCATTTTCAGAAATCTTAATAGCCTTCTGAATTATTGCAGCTTGAATTTGTGAATCGATTTTATCTTTCTCAAGCTTAATAATTTCTTCAGTATCTTTTTCTATTAATGAAACCATAGAGTTTACATTATTGTTAATATCTTCTATTTTTGATTCAACAGTATTTTCAGCTGATTTATTCATTAATGTTACTTCATTGTCTAACTGATTAATCTTCATAGAATTTTCATCGTATTTTTGCTGAGCACCTTCAATTATATTTTTTGCGGTATTTATTGATTCCTCAATATTTTTTGATCTGTTCACAAAAAAACTTGATACAGGTTTTTTCAAGAAATAATAGAGGATTCCAATAAAACATATAAGATTAAATAAATGTTGTGAAGCAAATTTTAATTGAGCTACGGTATTTATCTCTTCCATCTAACCTACCTTTACCTTTATCGCCTCAGCAATTTCCCTAATCTGGATGCTAACATCATCATTACCCTCTGATACTTCTTTATCAGTTAAACTTTCAATTTGTGAGAGAATTTTTGCAGATTGTAAATTATTTCTAGATTCTTCAATTTTCTTTAATGATATATTTTTTGCATTTTTTACAGCTTCTTCACCTTCAAGCTTTGCTTTGTTAATTCGGTCTATAGATGACTTTTCAATATCTAATCTAACTTCGGAAATTTTTAACTTATACTCATCTTCTAATTTGATTGCCTGTTCTTCCATGCTATCAGCCCTTTCAAGCCTTACGGAACTTTCAATATCTCTATTTTCTTTCAATGTTAAAAGTGGTTGAAATAAAAATTTATTTAAAAAAAGGATTATTCCTAAATAAATCACCAATTCAATAAAATATGATTTATCTACACTCAGCATATTAGAAGTATCTGCTGCCTTTGAAGTACTAGTTATTAAAATAAAAAAAATAAAAATTAATCTTTTCATCATTTATCTCTAAAAAACTTATACAATAATGGTGGTGCAATAAAAGTTGTAAGCATAACCATTATAGTAAGAGCTGAATATTCACTTTTCGTTAAAACTCCTGAAACCAAACCCATTGAAGCAAAAATTAATCCAACTTCACCTCTTGGTATCATGCCAATTCCAATAACTAATTTGTTGACATTAAGCTTATAAGCTCCTATGCCACTAATCACTTTACCAATAATCGCGACCACAAATAAAACTAAAGCCAAAATTATAACAGCAATATTTTCCTTAATAAAGGGGTTAAAAGCTGTTATGTCTACAGCAGAACCAACCATGATAAAAAAGATAGGTATGAACACATCTGCTACTGGTTTCAATCTATCTTCAATAAGATCTTTTTGATTAGTCTTAGCTAGTAGTAAGCCTGCAGCAAATGCCCCAATAATTGGTGCTAGACCGGCAAATTGGGCCAAATATGCAAATATAAATGTATAAGCTAAAGCACCTAATAAAAGACTTCCCCTTGCTTTAAGGTTGTATATGAATATGAATAATTTTTTTGTAAACAAATTTCCAAGCAGTATCGCAAGGATTAAAAAGCCAAAAGCCTTAGCTGATATGATTAATATTTCTGTTGAACTAATGCTAATATCTGAAGTTCCACTGATAGAAGATGTGGATATAATTCCACTGATTACAGCAAGTATAATTAAGCCTAGAACATCATCGATAACAGCAGCACCAAGCACAACTTTAGCTTCAGTTGATTTTAGTTTTCCAAGCTCTGAAAGGACCCTAGCAGTAATTCCGACACTTGTTGCTGTCAATGTTGCTCCTATAGTTAGAGCTGTAAGGAATTGTGCTGTTTCTGAACCAAAGCTAACAAAATTTAAGTCAGCAAGGGTATAAACCGTAAAATATCCAAGGCCAAATGGAGCTACAACTCCAATAATTCCTACGATTAATGATGGTAGCCCTACATTAATCAAATCATCTAGATCTGTTTCTAGACCAATTTCAAACAATAAGATTGCAACCCCAACCTCTGACAGCAAGTGGAAAAAATCATAACCTAATTCGCCATATAAGGGTATTAATCCCAAGATTCCCAATAAAACCCCAGCGATTAATTCACCTAGTACTTCTGGTTGCTTATATTTTACGAATAATGAACTTACTATTTTTCCAACAATAAAAATACTGGCTAAAGCTAGAAAAAAGCTACCAAGACTATATGAATTCGGATCATCGATTGACATAATTTAGACCAATTAAAACGACTAAATTCTCGCATGAAAAAATGACCTAGTCAAACATAATAAATAAACATTTTATTTAGTAAATATTAATATAAAGTTATTGATATTATTAATGCTGGTTAAAACATATGCCTAAAAGAAAATTATTAAATGCAGTTTATGAATTATGGAACAATCAATATACTTATTTCATATTAATAGGTTTCATTGTTGGAATATGTGCAGGTTTTTCTAATGTAATCTTTCACTATCTTTATAGCAAGCTAACTTCATCTTTTCTGGATCCTTTAGCTAACAGAAATATGACAATATTTGGTACCCTCATAGGTGGTCTGATTCTTTTTTTTCTAACATATATTTCTAAAAAAGATGATATATTAGGTTATAAATTTCACAGATTTATACATAATGTTTCACAAGGTAGTGGAATAATAACAATAAAAGAAACTATAACGAAAGCTTTTTCTCAAATAGTATCTTTGGGATTTGGTGGTTCAGTGGGTCAAGAGGGTCCTATGGCACAACTTGGTGGTTCCATAGGGAGCATTGTTGGCCAAAAAATAAGAATAAAAAAATCTGACTTAAAAATTTTTATTGCATGTGGAATTGCGGGAGCAATTGCAGCAACATTTAATGCCCCCATAACAGGAGTTCTTTTTGTTGAAGAAGTTGCATTATTGAGAAACATTAAAATCAGGAGCTTCTTACCCGTAGTTATTTCTGCTGCTACAGCAACTGTTGTTGCTGGTTTTTATAGTGCTGAGTCAAATATATTCTATGAAATTGATTTTTTGCTTCTAAGCTACAATGAGCTTTTTATTTATGCTTTAATGGGCATTGGAATTGGACTTGCTTCATCATTTTTTACAAAAATGCATTTTTTAATTGAAAAGAAATTTGAAAATTTAATACCAGATCAAAAAATTAGACCTATTATTGGTGGAATTCTCCTAGGAATATTAGCTTTCATTCCATTTGGAATAGGACTAGAAATTTTAGGNAATGGCTACTCAGCTATGCAAAAAGCCTTAACATCTGAATATACTCTGTTGATAGCTATTAGTATTCTACTTTTAAAACCAATTGCTACAAGNATAACTTTAAGTAGCGGTTGGCCAGGAGGAATATTTGCNCCAGCCATTTTTCTTGGTGCATTTTGTGGTTATTTATTTGGTTTTGGTGTTGAAAATCTATTTTATAAAGATNTAATAGATCCAGGTAGCCTTTCAAGTTCATACTCTATAGTAGGAATGGGGACTTTCTTAGCAGCTATGACTCAGGCTCCATTGACTTCTATATTTTTTACTTTTGAACTAACTCAAACATATCAAGCTGTATTGCCAGTTATGATTAGCTCTGTTATTGGAACTTCAATATATAGATTAATAATTGGGAGATCTTTTGAGTCTTGTTATTTCAAAAAGGATAATATTGAAATAGTTCAAAATGAAGAATCAAATATTTTAAATAATATGAAAGTATCTGAAATTATGAGAAGAGATGTNGTTACAATTCCTGAAAAAATGACACTTGGGAAATTTATTGAATTTTTACCAACTACTCAACTTACAACTTTTCCATTAATAGATGAAAATGACAATCTATCTGGAATTATTAGTGTTCAAGACTATAGAGGTTGGGTATTAGAGGAGGAATTGAAAGATGTAGTCATTATGAAAGACCTTGCATCAACTCAAGTTAATACAGTTACACCCGAGGAATCTATGCTTGAAGTTTTAAGGCATTGGGATAAAGGTGATATGTTGCCTGTAGTTTCTAAGGATGGGTCCAAAAAAATTATCGGCATTTTAGCCAGAAGGGATGCTCTAATAGCCTACAACAAAGCACTTAACGAAGATAACAACTAATTCCTGGTCACTTCGTTAAATGTTGAATCTCTAAACCAGTAGCTAGTGAACCAATTTGAGAAATAATACTTATTGTTGGATTTAATCCTGATTCAGATATTGGCTCAAANTACATNCCTCGAGTATTAAGGTTATCTCTTGANGACTTATTATCATTAACTCTATAAAAAGCTCCTGATANTTNACAATCTATTAAATAATAAACTGGTTCTTTTTTTCCAAATATAGAATCAACTCCTTCTTGAACTATTAAGTCGCTAAGTAACTTTCCACCTTTGGAAACCTTCATCTTTTTCTTTCCACTTCTATTAAGGTTTACAAATTGACTTCCCTCATTTACCTGCATTACTGACATTCCATAAGTTCCTGAATTGCTTTTTATAAAAATATTCTGNTCACTACCTATTNTNCTTTTCANNTCATTAATTANATTAGCAACCTTTNATCGATCNTCATNCTCTTCTACATTTATATTCTTAATTAATTCTGTTTTTAATTGAAAAATATTTGAATCCATATTGAAAATTTTACAAAATTCATCAACCAATGAATTATAAAAATCAAAATGAATATTTTTTCTTCTTGAATGCCATCCAACNTCAACTGGAGGAATTACTGGCTGATCAATATCTTTGAGAATATTAGGGAAATGAGTGGAAAAATCGTTATTTATTAAAATTANATCTGGCATAAAATCATTTACAAATACCTTGTTATTAGATTTGTCAACTGTTGCNGCTTTAACTTTTAGGTCAGAAGTAGAATCAAATTCAATCATAAAATTTGTTCCATCATCNACTATCAAACCAACATCACTTAATATNCCAGCAATTTCAAACATTTTTTTAATTGCAATAATGTTATCCCAATAGAATGGATTACGTGTATGTANCTCAGGGATAATTAATATCCTTTCCACTGGTAAATTTAATTTCTCAATATACATTTTTATATTTTTTGCAGATTTTTTTAAAAAATNATTTGATAAATTATTAAATCCTGCAGGGAAAATATTAGTATCAACAGCAACAACCTTATTTTCNGANACCCTTATATCTGTTGATGTATAAAAAGGAGGTTTGGATATTTCTTTCTTTTTTTTAATCCATTCATCTATCTTATTTAGATTTTTTGCAATAATTGGATCTGTATAATTCAATATAGACATTTCATTCTCATCAAAAAACAAATTTATCTTAAAGGCTAATTTTTTTATTCAGAAAATTTATTTATAGCTTCAACAATTTTCAATAAATCTGCACCTTTTATCATATAACCNTTAACAAAAAAAGTAGGAGTTGAATTTACACCTAATGACTTAGCTTCANNAATACTGTCTANAACAAACTTATCATATTTCTCGTCATTATAGNTTTNAAGACAAAGGTCTAGGTCTAAATTCTTTTCTTCTAATAATTTACTAATCTGTAATTTAAAATTTCCATCTTTAAAATTTTTTTGGTTTAAAAAAATTAAATCATGTACTTCCCAAAATTCNTCTAAACCAAACTCTAAGCTTATACATGANGTTAAGCGGGCCGCATCATCTGCCCACTTATGGAAGCTTAGNGGGAAGTGTTTAAAATAAATNTTTATCTTATCAGAAAATTCAGANTCTAAAACTGGTAAAACTTTTGTNGCTCCATATTCACAAGCAGGNCATTGNAAATCCGAATATTCAACTATCGTTATTTTCGATTGAGGATTNCCTTTGTATGGAATTTTATCTAAGTTAATCTTTGAAAGAATTTCTTCATTTCTTTTAGGGCCAGAAAGATTATATATCTCAGGGTTAAAGATTATATAATTACCATCATGNGTTATCAAAAAAGACAATTGCTGAGTAGAATCTAAAGATTTAAANAAAATAACTCCCTCTTTTAAGCCTTCAAGTGGGGAGTCTTTAAATGAACTGACACTCAATATAACATCTGAAGGAATAACATCAGAAAAATTTTTTTTAAATTTTTTTAGGACTTGCTCTCTTGTGATTTGTGANGATTTACCACTTATTTTTTCTTTAAAATCNCAAGAAGNGACTGAGAATAAAATAAATAAGATAAATAGAAATCTCATTTAGAATCAATCACCTTTTTTAAAATCTTCCTCGCATTANNAAANAAATTATTGAATTTNAAACAACTTTCAATCTCATCAATNCTTAATAAGGACATGATATTTTTATCCTCACTTAATACTGTTTTAAAGTCTTTACTTTTATCCCAGGCATANTGNGCATTCTTTTGAACTAACTTATAAGACTCCTCTCTAGTAATTCCTTTTTCAATTAGCTTAATTAAAACATTTTGAGAAAAGATAATGCCATTTGTTATATATATGTTTTTCAACATATTNTTTTTGTATACATTGAGACCTTTTAACATTCCGTTAACTCTTCGGAGCATAAAATGAATAGTTACCGATGAGTCTGGACCAATAACTCTTTCGACAGATGAATGGCTAATATCTCTTTCATGCCAAAGAGGAATATTTTCAAATGCTGGAGCAAGATTAGATCTTACATATCGCGCTAGTCCCGAAAGATTTTCTGAAAGTATTGGGTTTCTTTTATGAGGCATTGCAGATGAACCCTTTTGTCCCTTTGTAAANGGCTCTTCNACCTCAAGAACTTCTGTTCTTTGCATGTGTCTAATTTGAACAGAGATCCTCTCTATACAACTAGCAATAAAAGCTAATGAAACAAAAAAATCTGCATAAACATCTCGACTAATAATTTGACTGGATATATCTACTGGTTTAAGGCCTAAAAGCTTACAGGCTTTGAGTTCAATTTTNGGTTGAATNTTTGAATATGTTCCNACAGCACCAGAGAACTGTCCAACACTGCAAATTTTTATAGAGTTTATNAACCTATTCNTTGCCCTTTTTGCCTCATCAAGCCAATTTGCTACTACTANTCCAAAAGTAGTGACTTCTGCNTGAATACCATGAGACCTGCCCATTATTGGGGTTTCTATNTATTTCCTGGAAAGCTTTGTTAAAATNTTTACAAATTCATTAACCTCATCAAGAATCAAATTTCCTGATTCTTTAATCTGTAAGGANAATGCNGTATCTAATACATCTGATGAAGTNAGTCCTAAATGAATAAACCTTGAATCTTTACCAATATANTCTGCGAGATTAGTTGTAAATGCAATCACATCNTGTTTAACAACTTTCTCAATTTNATTTATTTTTTTTACANTAAAATTAGCTTTCTTTTTTATATTNTTTAANGANTTTTTTGGAACAAAGCCATAGTGAGCCCATGCNTCACAAACTGCAATTTCTATATCAAGCCATTTNTGNTATTTATTTTGATCTGACCAAATGTCAGACATCTCTTTAGTTGAATATCTNGTTATCATNTTTAGTCCAAAGTATATTCANATTTTTGTTATTTACAAAGNNTATCANAATTTANNTATATCAAACAGATATNCTAGTTCAAGCTTGTTAAATCATTGCAATTATTTATAATTTATANATGACTCCCTTAAGAATAATTTTCTCAATTATAAGTTCTATAGCTGGTTTTTATATTACACTGACTAGTCTCAAGGATGCTGGAAATCTGATATTACCTTATTCCGTAGGAATAGGTCTTTTTTGTGGACTTATAACTTTTTTCTTTGTTTATTATTCAGAAAAACTTTTTAGTGATTTGAGTGCGAAAGCTCTAGTTGGTGCAACAATAGGAACGGGAGCTGCGCTTCTTTTTTTTCTGACTTTTGCATATTTCTCAGAGATTATAGGATTGAGCATAAAGTATCCTCCTTATACCTACCCTATAGTTTTCCTTTCAATTCTTTGTCTTGGGATTGCTGTGGGTTTAAAGAAAGGTTCAAACCCAGATCCAAAAGATGCTAATGAAAGTGACTTTTATTTAGGGAAAATTTTAGACACAAGTGCAATAATTGATGGAAGAATTTCAGATGTTTCTGAAGTCGGTTTTTTAGAGGGAACAATTATTGTTCCTCAATTTGTTATCAGGGAATTACAATGGATCGCTGACTCTAACGATAGTTTAAAGAAAGTTAGAGGCAGAAGAGGTATGGAGACATTAAAAAAAATGCAAGAGCAAAAAAATTTAAAAGTTAAGATAGTTGATAGAGACTTCACAAATATAAAAGAAGTGGACTTAAAATTAGTAAGGCTTGCAAAAGAATTAAAAAGCCATTTGGTTACACATGACTTTAATCTAACAAAAGTTGCGAACCTTCAAGGTGTTAAAGTTCTTAATGTAAACCAACTAGCAAACTCTTTGAGACCTGTAATTCTTCCAGGAGAACATATGAACATCAAGGTCATCAAAGAAGGTAAGGATGAAAATCAGGGTGTAGGATATCTTGATGATGGGACTATGGTGGTTATTGATAATGGAAAGAAACATATCAACAAAGATGTAAACTTAATAATAACAAGTGTCATCCAAACTCCAACAGGGAGAATGATCTTCTCTAAGGTTGCGGATCTTAGGGATAAAGACAACTCAATTTCTGGTGCCAATTAAAGTATGGCAAAAAATGAATTATCAATAATCCTAGCATCTGGAGGTAGTGGCTTAAGATTTGGATCAACCAAATTACCTAAGCAATATTTAAAAATAAAAAATATTCCAATTTTTTTATATAGCATTATTTCAATGAATAAAATATCATTGATAAAAAAAATAATAATAGCAAAAAGTGCAGATATAGAAGACAGCTATTTTCTAAATTTATTTAAAAAATTTAAAATTAAAAAAGAAATAATTTTAATAAATGGGAAAAATACAAGGTTTAAATCAGTAAAAGAGGCTTTTGAAATTTCTCAAATCGATACCCCATTTGTTGGAATCCACGATGCTGTAAGGCCTAATTTTAACTTTATTCATATAAATCAAATCATGGCTCAAATTGGAAAAAGCGATGGAATCATACCAATATCAAAAATAACATCAACAATAAAAAAGGTAAAAAACAAATCAGTTTTAAAAACAATTCCTCGTGAAGACTTATATGTATCGCAAACTCCGCAAATATTTAAAACTGAAGTAATAAGAAATTGCTATAAAAAAATTAAAAAATCAAACCTCAATTATACAGATGAGTCTGAAATGGTTGAAAGAAATGGCTTTAATATAAAAACATTTACAATGAATGAAAACAATATAAAAATTACTACTAAAGAGGACTTAAAAATTTTTAAAGCATTAAAGGTATAACAGAATGTACAAAATTGGTTTGGGCTATGATATTCACAGAAAAGAGAAAAATAGAAAACTATATTTAGGTGGTCTATTAATTTCAAAAAATAACGGTCTAACAGGTCACTCAGATGCTGATGTGTTAATTCATTCTATATGTGATGCAATTTTAGGCGCATTAAATAAGGGTGACATTGGAGAGCATTTTAGCGATAAAGATCAAAAAAATAAAAATAAAAAAAGCAGTATTTTTTTAAAAAAAATTATGAAGTTTTTAAAAGATGATAACTATGAAATATGCAATGTAGACTCAACAATTATTTGTGAAAAACCAAAATTAAAATTTTATAAAAAGAAAATTCAAAATTCATTATCATCAATAATGAAGATAGACTCAAATAAAATATCAATTAAGGCGACTACTCATGAGAAGCTAGGAGAAATTGGAAATGATAAAGCGATAGCTTCAAAATCAATTGTATTAATTAAAGAAAATGTTTAAATTTTATAACTCAAAAAAAAACTTCCTTGGTTTGCAAAACTCTTCTCTGGAAAAATCTAAAGCGATTATAATACCTTTTGGCTATGAAAAAACTGTAAGCTATGGGAAGGGGACTTCAAAAGGACCTGAAGAAATGTTGAAAGCATCACAACAATTAGAACTATATGATGAAGATTTTCAATGTGAACCTTCTGAAACAATCTTGCCCTTAACACTAAAAAAACCTTCAATACCAAAAAAAGAAATTGATGGACTAATAAAATTACAAAGGATTGTTGAGGAAGTTTTAAACTTAAATAAATTCCCGCTAACTTTTGGTGGAGAGCATACAATTACAACTGCTTGTATTAAAGCTCTTTTGAAAAAGGAGAAAAGTTTAACAATTCTTCAATTTGATGCTCATGCTGATTTGAGAAGTTCTTATGAAAATAACACCTTGTCTCATGCTTGTGCTATGAGAAGATGTTTGGACAATAAAAATATTGATCTAATATCTATAGGAGTTAGGAGTATGTCAAAGAATGAAGCTGCTTATTCCAACAAAAATAAAAAAAGAATTACTTCTTTATTGGCAAAAGACATAGATAAATGGAATTTAAAAGAGCTTNGAAAAAAACTAAAGAATAAAAAGGTTTATATAACTTTTGATATAGATGCTTTTGATAGCAGCTTGNTNCCCGCAACTGGGACACCAGAGCCTGGGGGTTTATTTTGGAATGATGTCATTAAAATTTTAGATATAGCTTCAAAATCATCTAAAATATACGGTGCTGATATATGTGAACTTTCACCAATTAAATCAATGAACTCATGTAACTTCCTAGCAGCGAAGTTAGCTTATAAAATATTGTCTTATTCTTTATTAAAAAATTAACTATAAAGAATTTGATTAAATAATGGCTAAGGTATATTAATATAATAAAATTTTTTGTTTCGGAGGCATTAAATGGCACATACATTACCTGAACTAACCTATGATTATAATCAACTGGAACCGCATATAGATGCAAAAACGATGGAGATTCATCACACAAAACATCATCAAACATATATTAATAACCTCAATATTGCGTTAGAAAATTATCCTGAATTATTTGACAAAACTGTTGAGGATCTTTTAATCAATCTTGAAAATATTCCTGAATCGATTAGAGGTGCGGTTAGAAATGGGGGAGGAGGACATGCAAATCATTCTCTTTTCTGGAAGACAATNGGTCCAAATTCTGGCGGTACTCCATCAGGTCAAATACTTTCNAAAATAAATGAAAGTTTTGGTGATTTTGATAATTTTAAAAAAGATTTTACAGAGAAAGCAACTAAACAATTTGGAAGCGGATGGGGATGGTTGTGTCAAGACAAAAGCGGAAAACTTGTAACTATTTCAACTCCAAATCAGGATAGTCCATTATCTGCTGGGTTGACTCCTTTACTTGGAATAGATGTATGGGAACATGCTTACTATTTGAATTATCAGAATAAAAGACCAGATTACATTAATGCATTCTGGAACATAGTCAATTGGAATGAAGTAGAAAAAAATTTAAGTTAAAAGATTATGGCCAAAAAGAAATATTCATCCTTTGTAACTAATGGTACCGATAAGGCACCAAATAGAGCTATGTTAAGAGCTGTAGGCTTTGAAAATGATGATTTTAATAAACCAATAATTGGTATTGCATCAACCTGGGCAATGGTNACACCTTGTAATATGCATATTAATTTATTAGCTGATCATGCTGCAAAAGGTGCAAATACAAATGGTGGAAAATCTATAATCTTTAACACCATTACGGTTTCTGATGGAATATCAATGGGGACTCCTGGTATGAAATACTCTNTAATTTCAAGAGAAGTAATAGCTGATTCTATTGAAACTGTTTCTGGTGCTGAGGGCTTTGATGGGATACTTACTATTGGAGGTTGCGACAAAAATATGCCAGGCTGCTTNATTGCAATGGCAAGANTAAATAGGCCATCCATATTTATTTATGGTGGGTCAATAATGCCTGGCCAATATAAGAAAAAACCAATNGATGTTGTATCAGTATTCGAGGCNGTGGGTGCATATTCAAATAAAGAAATTTCTAAATCAGAATTAACAGATATAGAAAAAGCNGCCATACCTGGCCCTGGCTCATGTGGNGGTATGTATACAGCAAATACTATGGCCTCAGCAATTGAGGCACTAGGGATGAGCTTGCCTGGTAGTTCTACTCAAATTGCAATATCAAGCAATAAAAAAGATGATTGTATAAATTCTGGAAAGCAACTGGTGAAACTAATTGCTAAAGATATAAAGCCTAGAGACATCATGACAAGAGAAGCATTTGAAAATGCTATTACTGTGACAATAGCTTTAGGTGGCTCTACAAATGCTGTTCTTCACTTACTTGCTATGGCTGATGCAGCAAAAGTTAAATTAAATATTAATGACTTTAACAAAATTGGAAAGAAAATTCCTGTCCTAGCAGATTTAAAGCCAAGTGGAACTCACATGATGGCGAAATTTTGTGAAATTGGTGGACTGCCACCTTTATTAAAAAGGCTTCTAAATGCAAAACTTCTTCACGGTGATTGCATGACTGTTACTGGAAAAACTGTAAAAGAAAATTTAAAAAATGTAAAAGATATTTTAGGTGATGATGTAATCAAACCCCTAAGCAGTCCGATCAAAAAAGATAGTCATATTGTGGTATTGAAGGGAAATCTCTCACCTGAAGGATCAGTTGCAAAAATATCAGGCAAGGAAGGACTCAATTTTGAAGGAAAAGCAGTGGTATTTAACTCTGAAGAGGAATGTATGAATGCAATATTAAATAAAAAAATTAAAAAAGGTTCAGTGATTGTTATAAGATATGAAGGACCAAAAGGTGGGCCTGGTATGAGAGAAATGTTGGCCCCAACCTCAGCAATAATGGGACAAGGACTGGGATCAGATGTTGCTCTTATAACAGACGGGAGGTTTTCTGGTGGGACACATGGATTTGTAGTTGGTCATATAACACCAGAAGCTTTTGAGGGTGGACCTCTAGCTTTAGTTAAAAATGGTGATGTAATAAGAATAGATTCAAAAACAAAGAAGCTTGATGTTCTTGTTAATAAGAATGAGCTTAATAAGCGTAAAAAGAAATGGAGACAGCCTAGCAGGGCTCATCTATCAGGAGCATTGTATAAATATTCTATCCTCGTTAGCTCTGCCTCTGAGGGTGCGGTCACAGATAGGTTAAAAAAATGAGTGAAGAATTAAAAGATAAAACAATAATTCTTGGGGTTACTGGAGGGATTTCTGCATATAAGGCCTGTGAATTATCTAGAATGATGATGAAAGAAGGTGCAGAGGTAAAAGTTGTAATGACTGAAAATGCCAAAAAATTTGTCTCACCATTAACTTTTCAATATCTAACTGGCAATAAAGTT
The DNA here is from genome assembly GCA_002701605.2 of bacterium. Lineage (GTDB taxonomy): Bacteria > Desulfobacterota_D > UBA1144 > UBA1144 > UBA1144 > TMED126. The sequence continues at coordinate 7,526 of NZWF02000022.1, read as the reverse complement.
GCTGATGATATGTACGATCTTGAGGAATCTGGAATATCTCACATTGAACTTGCTGATGAAAACGATTTAATAGTGATTTGCCCAGCAACTGCAAATTTTATTTCAAAATATGCAAATGGAATTGCTGATAATCTACTACTAAATGTATTGCTTGCATCAAAATCTCAAATCGTACTATGTCCCGCTATGAATGTTAATATGTATGAGAACACTTTGATTCAAAATAATTTAAATAAGTTAGTTAAAAATGGTGTTCATGTAGTTGACCCTGATAGTGGAGAATTGGCTTGTGGTTGGATAGGTAAAGGAAGGCTAGCTAACCTAGATACTATAGTAGAAACAATAAAAAAAAAAGTTCAAAATAAATCTTTAGAAAAAGAAAATATTCTCATAACAGCTGGTGCAACAAGGGAATACATGGACCCTGTTAGATTTATTTCAAATCCATCGACTGGTATAGTGGGCTATTGTATGGCTGAAGAATTTCAATCAAAAGGTGCAAAAGTAAATATTATAGCAGGATACAACGAAGTTAATTTTGAGAAATTTGATTCATACAAAAAAATTACAACTGCAGAAGAAATGAAAAATGAAATTTCAAAAAATTTCAATAAATATACTGTTGTTATAAAAGCTGCAGCAGTAGGTGATTATCGTTTTAGCAGGAGAGTAAATAAGAAAATAAAAAAAACTGATGGTGTTCTCAAAATGGAATTAGAAGAAAATATTGATGTTTTAAAATACATTGGTGAAAATAAGAAAGAAAATCAAATCGTAGTTGGATTTGCTGCCGAAACTGAGAAAATAGTTGAAAATGCAAAAAAGAAAATCATTAGTAAAAATCTAGATCTTATTATAGCCAACGATATTTCAAAAAAAAATAGTGGTTTTGGCGAAAATTCAAATTTTAGTTTTTTGATTGACTCATCAGGAAACATAGATGAACTTGGATTAATTTCCAAAAGTGAATTAGCTAGAACACTAGCAACAAAAATTGAACAAATGAGACAAAATTCTTAATTTTGCCTCATAGAAAAACTATAAAACTGAATCTTTAGCAGCTTTAGAAACCCTAAACTTAACAACTTTCTTAGCTGGTATTTGAATTACCTCGCCAGTTTGTGGATTTCTTCCTTGTCTAGCTTTTCTATCTACCAGAACAAGTTTGCCTAAACCAGGAACAGTAAATGATCCATTGTTTTTTGCTTCAGAACATGCTAGTTGAGCAAAAGTATCAAGATATCTATTTGCATCAGCCTTAGAAATTCCTAAAGATTCCGCTAATGAACTTGCTATTTGTGATTTTGTTAATGCAGCCATGAATAAGCCTCCTTAATGAAACAGTAGTAAAATAAACCTGTTTATTTCTTAATATAGTTTTTTAATCATTAAAATGCAAATTTTATATTTTAAAATTATAATGAAAATCATGTATATTTAAGCTCAGAATGGCTTTAAAACAAAAAAAGTTCCTTATTATACTCTTAATATTTATCTCAGCACTCTTCACTCTTTATAAGCTTCAATTCGAGACTAGAAAAGAAATTGACAAGATTGTTAAAGAAAAAGTTGAAAGAGTTAGGGTTTTTACGGCAAAACCTGGAAGTTTTGCAACTAAAATTAGAGTTTTTGCAAAATTATATAGCGAAAAAGAAATAAATATAATATCAGAAGTTGATGGAACTATTAAAGAAAAGCCTTTCAATATAGGCAGTTATGTTAAAAAAGGTGAAATAATCCTTAAGATGACNGANACAAGAAAACTNTTAGAACTTAAAGAGATTAAAGATATATTGTCAGCTTATAAAGCAGTACTTGATGAAGAATCTAAAAATTATAAAAATGCTATAACTTTATATAAAAAAGAAATTATATCGAAAGATGAATTAAGTTCTAAAGAAAATTTATATAGAAAAGCTAAGTCNGAATATGATAATAGAGAAGCGACNTACAGAAGAATTTTGTGGGAATTTGATAATCTTAATATAAAAGCCCCATTTNATGGGACAATAAATAAATATTACTNTGATATTGGACAAAAAATCTTAAAAGGTCAACAATTGATACAGTTCTCTAACTATTCAAAACTTATAGGTAAGGTTAGTCTCAAATCAGAAGACATAAAAAACATTCAAATTAATAGATCTACNATTAACATTATTAATAGTGATTCAGAGATNGAAATATTAGGAACTAGTAAAGAAATAGATAAGTCAGTTTTTTCATANTTATTAGAATTTAAGTTAAATAATGAAAATAAAAAATTTTTACCAGGTGAAGTAGTTGAAGTTGAAATTGAAACTGAAGCATTTGAAAATTATCTAATATTCCCATCAAAGGCAGTTGTAAANATAAACAACAAGTTTTATGTTTTTATTTATGANAATGGTTATGCATATAAAATAGAAATTGAGCCAAATTGGGTTGATAATGAAAATTGTGCAATAGAGAATTTTGATGATTATAATGAATTAATAATTATTACTGAAGGACAATCTAANATTCAGGACTCACAACTTGTAGAGGCCATTAACCTAANATGAAAATTATTGAATACTCGGTNAAAAACCCNGTTTTTGCAAATTTATTAATGGCAACAATAATTATTTTTGGTCTTTATATAGGATTTGGATTACCTAAAGANCTATTCCCATCAATCGGTTTTGAAAAAGTTACCATCTCAACTGTATATGAAAATTCAACTGCAGAAGATATGGAAAAGTTAATAACAATTCCAATAGAAGACCGTATTGCATCAATATCTGGCATAAAAAATATTAAATCAGAGTCATCTGAATCAAGGTCATTTGTTATNGCCGAACTTTATGCAGGAGAAGATACAAAGGAAATCGCACAAGAGATAAGGTCNGAGATATCTCAGATNAAGAATGAACTNCCAGAAGATATTAATGATCCAATTGTAAATGAAGTTAGNGGAAGTGCTCCATTAATAAATGTATCAATTGCTAGCAATGNTGATAAAAATGAGTTGAGATATTATGCAAGNGAACTAAAAAACAAACTTGAGAAGCTTGATTCTGTAGAGAGTTTGATTGTATCAGGTTATGGTGAATTAGTTTTTTGGATCAATATAGACCAGAAAAAATTAATACAATATGAGGTAGGACTCGAATCAATAATAAATCTTATTAAATCCAAAAACATAGACCTTCCNGCTGGTGCCATAAGTGTTGGTAGTCAAGAATTTACAGTAAGAACAAAAGGTAAAGTTGCCGGAAAACCAGATTTAGAGAATCTNCCAATAAAAAGTTTGAATAATGGGATAACATTAAGACTAAANGATCTGGCAACTATTGAGCTTGGTCAAGAGGACGACCTAAGCTTATCAAGAATAAATGGTTTGGACTCTGTATCTTTTTGGATTGAAAAACAGAAAAATAAAGATGCTATAAAAGCTGTAGAAGAAATAAAAGAAATCACAAATCAATTCAAAAAAACAATTCCNAATAATATTAAAATCTATTTATCTAATGATTCATCATACTGGGTAGAAGGTAGGTTTGATTCAATGGTTAAAACAGGAATTTATGGAATAATTGCTGTTTTAATAGTATTAACTCTTTTCCTTGATATTCGATCAGCTTTCTTAGCAGCATTAGGACTACCTATAGCCTTTTTTGGTGCNTTTATATTAATGCAATATACTGGAAATTCTTTAAATGTAATAACGATGTTTGGACTAATTATGGTTCTGGGGATAGTAGTTGATGATGCAATTATTGTAGTCGAAAATATAAAGCGTTATATACAAAAAGGAATTGAACCAGNCAAAGCNGCAATAATTGGTGCAAAAGAAGTAGCCTGGCCNGTTATCGCAACAGTTTTAACTAATATTGCTTCATTGTTTCCTATACTTTTGGCTGAAGGTACTCTTGGGATTTTCTTATCAATAATTCCCTTGTGTGCTATCTTTGCTTTAGTTTTCTCATTAGTTGAAGCACTAGCTATCCTACCGTCTCACTGTGCAGACTTTGTAAAAGTAACAAAAAATTCAGGGTTTTTTTCAAANTTCTTTGATAAAATAAAAAGAAAATATTTAAGAATCTTAGTACAATCGTTAAGNGTAAAATATCAAATAATATCAATTTTCATAATCGTTTTTTTAGCATGTGCATTTATTNTAATCAAACTACCTTTTGTTCTTCTATATTCTTCNGATGTGAATCAATATCTTGTAAAAATTCAGAACCCTACNACCTATAGTATTGTATCAACATTAAATAAAACTAAAGAAATAGAAAAAATAATTAATGAAAATACTTCNGATAACTTAAANAACAATANNCTTTCAACAATAGGTGTAGATTTTTCAAAAAAACCACCTGGATTTGGAGATCATGTATCAAATATTCTTGTTCAATTTCAAGATTTTGAAAATAGAGAAGAAAATGGCTTATTGTCAATGAAGCAAGTTCAAATCTTAGTAGATAAAGAAATTATAGGNCCATCAGCAATCGAGTTTGTAGAAACCACAGGGCCTCCTAAAGGTAAAGATCTTGATATAAGAATNATAGGGGATGATACAAAAATTTTAAACCAAATNAGCAATGAAATAAAAAACTTTCTAAAAAAACANCCNGGAGTNTATGGAATAAACGATAACTTATCCTTTGGTAAACCAAGAGCTAGCCTTAAAGTTAATGAAGAAAAGGCTTCACAGTTTGGATTAAATACAGCNATAGTAGGAAAAGAAATTAGAGCCTANGTAGATGGTCTAGAAATTGATGAAACCAGAATAAATGATGAAAAGGCAAAAATAAAAATAAGATATAGGGGAAATAAAAAAGAAGATTCTATTACTGGATTATCAAATCATCTCATTATGAATAATAACGGAGAATTTATACCAATAGGTAACTTTACTGAATTAAATATTAATTCTGATTTATTAACTATTGCAAGGTTTAATAGACAGAGAGCTGCCAGTGTAACAGCTGAAATTGATGGAGACATTACTACACCAAGAAGTGTGATAAGCTCTGCATTAGAATATTATGAAACTATCGCNGANGAGTATCCGGGTTATAAATTAGCACTAGACGGAGAAGANCAAGATACAAGAGAGTCTCTAAACAGTGTAAAAAGAGCATCTGTNATTGCAATTNTACTAATTTATTTAATACTTGCTACAATTTTAAGATCTTACATTCAACCTTTGTTGATAATGTCAATTGTTCCTTTTTGTTTAATTGGTGTTACTTTTGGAATTTTATTAAGGGGAGACCCTATTTCAATAACTGGACTTATTGGTGCAGTAGCATTAATAGGTGTAGTTATAAATGATAGTTTGTTGTTAATGAATTTTATCAATAAAGGTGTGAAAAATAACAACTTTGGCTTAGCTGTATTTATATCAGCTAAAAACCGTTTTAGAGCTGTAATACTAACAACTCTTACAACATTTGCTGGGCTTTTAACATTAATGTTTGAAACAAGAGGTGAAGCAGCCTATTTGGCACCTATGGCTATTTCGCTTGGTGTTGGCCTAGTGTTTGCAACATTGATAACCCTATTTCTTATTCCGTCTTTGTATTTAGCTTTTATAGATTTTAAAAGAAAATTTAATCTTCAAAGTAATTCGGAAATTTTAAATAATGGCTCGTAAGGGGTATCTATATTTTTAAACATTTTTATTGCTCCCATTTCTCGATCAACAATCGAAAGAATCATGATTATTTCACAACCATTATCTTTAAGATTATTAATCGCTTTTTTGATTGAACCACCTGTCGATACAACATCCTCAACAATTATAACTTTCTTATTCTCAATACTTGGGCCCTCTATAGTTTTTTTTGTACCGTGACCTTTCTCAGTAGACCTCACTAAAAAGCCATTTAAAGAATATTTTTCATGTGCAGCTATATTTAAGATTGCTCCAACAATTGGATCAGCACCAATCGTTGGCCCACCAACATAATTTATATTTAATTCTTTTATTCTTTGAAAGAAAAGAGATGAAATTATACTTAGTGGCTCAGAAGAAAGCGAACAGATACGTGCATCGATATAATAGCTGCTTTTCTCTCCAGATGATAAAGTAAAATCTCCTTTTAAGATAGAAAATTCCTTCAAAAATGATTTCAATTGATCTTTCATAATAATAATTACAAGCTTTAGTTATTTTGAGTTAAAATATCCATATGTCAAAATTGCCGCCAGGTGTTAAAAATGCTACTGACCATTCTTTTTTAGATGCTTTATATGAAAGGAGGTCTAGAAGATTTGCAATGGGCGGTGAGATTGATCAAGGTCCACTTAAATTTAAGTCCAAACATAAACCTATTCCATTGAGTGAAATTGAAGAGGCAATACTTGTGTGGAATGGACTTGGAATTAAAAACATAAATCTTTCAGATTTTCCACCACATAAAGGATTAGACCTTGAAGTTAAATTTATGAGTAAAACAATTGCTTCACTTGGGGATATACATCGTACTGAATTATTTTATACAAATGACGAAGGGCTCTACTTAGTAAAGCTTCATGATCAATTACCTTCGGACTTAAAAGGTATTGAAGGGCTTTCAAAAGAAAAGAAAATAGAAAAAATAATAGAACTTTTTAAAGCATCTAGGATAAAAATCCATGATGGAAGAGCAGATTTACCTCAAGTACCCCCAGGTCTAGCAATACATAATACATGGAGTGTAAATAAGCCCGGAACAACACTAATGATGCCTGTAACCGATTTAAGTGCTGGGCTGATCAATATTCTATTTTTTTATATGAGAGATGGGCATAGATTTCATTTCGTAGATGAACTGAAAAAAATGAAACCTGCTGGAACACAAAAATGGATTGATGATGGATATATTGATACAAGTAAACCAATACCTTTAATTGAAGCTGAATTAAGATTTGCTAATGGATATATCGCTGAACAGCCAATGTTTTGCCAAAATGTTGCCCTAACACAACAAATTCTTGGAATTGGCGGATGGATGTTTAGTGGTTTTCAAAGTCGTTATATGCTTGGTGCTGATAAAGAATATAAAGGATTGGGCTTCACTTGTGTTGAATCAAAAGAAGACTGGGGCGAAGCAGTTTCTAAAGCTCCAATTGGCTTAGATGGATTATTTGAAGCTTTTTCACCGCCCTATTATTCAAATATGGGTGAAGCTGTTGAAGCTTTCAATGATATGAAATGGTCAAATTGGGAAGAGAAGTTTATGCCATATAAAGATCCAACAGGTGTGCTTAAAGATACTCCAAGGCCATCAAAAAAAGAAATTGAAATTGTTAAAGATATTTGCACTTATCTTTATGAAACATATGGAAGATTTCCTGCTTTTTCAGATGCAATGTATTGCAGAATGATGGTGCAAAATCATCATATTGATCTAGATTTTTATGACCACTTCTACCCTGAAGGATCATACACTGAGAATCATAAAAACCATTTTGCTCTCTGGCACCCTGAAATGGAGGATCCATTTAAAAAATGAAAATTCTAGAAATTTTAAAAAATGTAGATTTAGTGATTGCCGATATTGAAGTTAACT
>NZWF02000014.1 GCA_002701605.2 bacterium | reverse complement strand
GCAGGAATAGAAAAAAGTATTCCCAATAAAATAGATGGAGATAAGAAAATAAGGGATTTAATTCTGCTTAACATATAATATATACCTAAGAGGATAAATTAATATTTATTTATTAAAAATTTAATCTAATAGAGTAAATTATCTCCAACCTGAAGTGTCCATTAGCTTAACAGCTCTTTTATTTAATTTCCCTAATCTTTTGACTTTTATTCTATCCTCAACGATGTTCGTGCCAAGCTCTTTAATGAGGGGATGAGGATCTACTCCATCAACAATAGGATATTCATATGTATTGTTAACAATATGCTTTTGAACTTTTTCTTCTAATAAGAACTCTATAAACTTAACAGCATTATCATAATTTTTAGAGTGCTTTAATATACCTGCCCCACTGATATTAACATGAACTCCTCTATTCTTTTGATTGGGAAATACAACCTTAACTTTTTTAGCGGCATCAAGCTGTTTTTTACCAGAGCTACCAGAAAGCATTATTCCTAGATAATAACTATTTACTATAGCGATATCACCTTCACCATTTGCAACTGCCATAACTTGTGCTCTATCATTACCTTGAGGTTTCCTTGCAAAATTTCCCTTAAATTGTGGTAACCATTTTTTCATATAAGATACTCCATTATGATGAATCATTGATGCAATTAAAGACTGATTGTAAATATTTGAAGAACTTCTTATAACAATTCTTTGCTTCCATTTTTCACCAGATAGGTCTTCGTAATTAATACCTTCTAACTCTTCTGCCTTAACATTTTGGTTATGAACAATAATCCTATATCTCTTTGCAAGACCAACCCATTTACTATTAGGTCCTATAAACCTTTTATCTAAGCTTTTTCTGATTTTTTTCGATTTAATTTCTTGAAAATAGCCTTCGGACTCAACTTTCCAAAGGTTTGAAGCATCAACAGTAATAAAGACATCTGCAGGAGAATTTTTTCCTTCTGACTTAATTCTTTCGAATAAAGCCTTACCTTTCCCAGAAATATAATTTACTTTTATACCCGTTATATCTTCAAATTCTTTATATAAGTCTTTATCTGATTCATAATGTCTTGAAGTGTAAACATTTACAACCTCATTAGCATTTGCTGAGTAAACAGAAATAAATAATACAAATATTATATTCTTAAATAAATTAAACATAGAATCTCCTATTATGGATATCATAAGTCCAGCATGTATATATTAATAAATTTAAATTTCTTGTCAAAAAATCTAAATTGAATGTTAATATTCAATATGTGGTCAAAAATCCCAATTTCTTTAACCTACTTTAGAATAGCAGTAATACCTTTTTTTGTTTTTGCTTTCTTTCTTCCTACACCAGAGGGTAATTGGATTTCATGTTTTATATTTGTTTTGGCGGCATTCACTGACTATCTTGATGGAAAACTTGCTAGATCAATGAATCAGGAATCTAAGCTTGGATCACTACTAGATCCAATAGCTGATAAAATTATTGTTACTGTGGCATTAGTATTGCTGATTCATGATGGAACTATTTCTAATATCAGCTTATATGCTGCAATGATTATTATTTCTCGTGAAATTCTTGTATCTGGACTTAGAGAATTTCTAGCTAAACTTCAAGTCTCTTTACCGGTATCAAGTCTAGCAAAAGTTAAAACAACATTACAGATGATATCAATTTCAATATTATTAGCAGGAGACCCAGGCAATGAACTATTGTTTGGATTTGGAATGCAATTGGGAATATTAACANTATGGATTTCTGCAGCGATAACAGTAATCACTGGATATTCATATTTTGCAAAAGGTCTTAAATATACTTAANTCTGATTTAGATACTCAATAAACTCAATAATTTTAAATTTTAAANTATNATCAAAATTCATCATGTGATTATCATTTTCAGGAAAATAAGTCACAGTTGGCTCTTTAAGATTAATCAGTCTAAAGCTCATATTTTGCGGTACTATTTTNTCTTTNTTTCCATGCATGACTAATAATGGTACTGACAATCTTTCAAATTTAGACTCATTATCAAATNTATCTTTTANAATTAANCTGATTGGAAAAATAGGGAATTTCTTTTTCCCTAAATCTGTAATTGAAGTAAATGGGGATTCTAAAATCAAACCTGCAGAAGTATTATTTATGGACATGTTTACTCCAACANCTGTTCCTAAAGATTCACCATAAAAGACTATTTTATTTTTGGAAATTCCTTTTGACAACAACCATTGATATGCAGATTGTGCATCATTATAAATACCTTTTTCAGAGGGTGATCCATCACAAGAATTGAATCCTCTATANGAAAAAATCAAGTAATTAAGGCCTAATTCTCTAAAAACATTTAATTTATAAATCCTATTTTCTAGTTGGCCAGCATTCCCATGGAAGAATAAAATAGTAAACTTATTTTTTTCATTATAGTAAAACCAAGATTTTAATTTATGGCCCTGATTATTAGTAATATAAACTTCAAGATTTTCATCATTAATTTTTTCTGATGTTAAATAATTATTTTCTTTGGGAAAATATAAAAAATTTCTTTGAAAAATAAANAGGAAGATNAAAGCTATCAGATAAGTTGTGAGTATAATAGTTAAAATTTTTATTAACATTTACAAAATTGTCCTTNCTTTAATTNTAATATAAAATTNAATAATGAGATATATACCATTATTAATTTTTGTAGTTTCATTAATTATTTCTTGTTCATCATATAAATAATTAATAAGTTTTCGGGTTTTTGTCAGGTTCTCCAAAAAATCCTTTAACTCTAACAACTGTCATTTTGTGACTACCGTCTTCGTTTATTTCCAAAATACAATAACCTGGCTGTTTTTGATCGAGTGTAAATTCTTTTGTATTTTTCTTAAATTGTGCACTAGTAGCTGGAATGCTATAAAAGTGGCTATTATTGATATTATTAATAGAGTATTGATGCACATGTCCAGAGATATGAATTTTAAAGTTTTCATGTGCTGATAAAAAATTAACAAATTCCTTGTAATTTTTTGTTATGTGGATATCCAGCCAAGGAGAGTTTGTTTTGAATAAATTATGATGCATATAAAAAACAAACCACTTTTCCCTGTTTGACTTTAAAAGTTTATCAATTTTAGATATTTCTTCATCTGTAACTAATCCATAAATATTATTTTTTACAAAACTATCAATTGGAGAAAAAATCCAATTATTAAATTCAACATTATCGTTTATTTCCTCATACCCATTTATAGGCAAAGTGTCTTTGATATCATGATTGCCTCGGATAAAAGATTTTGGAGCCTCTATTTCCTTTAATTTTTTATTTAAAAATTCAAAAGATTTTTCAGATTGATCTTGTACGAAGTCTCCAAGGAGAAATATGTGGTCAAAAGTNTCACCAGAAGAACATATATCATCAACAATTGCACCNAAAGAATTAAAAGTGTCAATTCCCAAGAATTGCTTGTTATACATTAAGTGCATATCAGAAATAAAAAGTATTTTATTAATTTTCATATTTAAATAATACAATATTGATAGTTTTGGGTTAAAATATTTTTATGAATAGATTTATAGCAGAATTTTACGGGACTTTTTTATTAATATTATCTATAGTCGGTACTAACTTTATGTTATCAGAGTTGGGAGCTCCAGACTATATCGTACTAATTGGAATCTCTTTTGCCGTAGCATTAATATTGTTTGCCAATATAACAATATTTACTAAAGTATCAGGAGCACATTTCAACCCCGCGGTGAGCTTATATATGTTTATGAAAAATAACATAGGAGTTAAAGATCTTTTAATATACTCATCATTGCAAATTCTTGGAGCAATTAGTGCTGTAATTTTTGCACATTTAACATTTGGAATTGAGAATAATCCTTTATCATTTATAGACAGATCATCAAACGGAATAATAGTAGCAGAATTTTTAGGCACAATGGGATTGCTAATAGCAATTATTCATTCAGAAAAACACTCCCCTAGCCATGTTCCTGCTGTTGTTTCTACATATATTTTCTCTGCAGTTCTTTTTACGGCATCGACATGTTTTGCAAATCCTGCGGTCACTATATCAAGAATGTTTACTTCAAGTGCAGTAGGAATAGATCCCTACTCAGCAGTATTATTTATTATTGTTGAGATATTAGCAGTAATAATTGTTTCTAAGGCTATTGATTAATGTTTTGCAATCATTGATTGGATTGTTAAATTTAATTCATGAGAATCTTCTGTTGTGAATTGTTCTTCAATTTTTTCATTCACTATTCTATAAGCAAGCTTAAACATATTTGAATCAGAAAAAACTTTAAAATAATCAAGCTTGCGAATCTCGTTAGCTAAAATATTAATAGTCTGGTTCTTTTTTTCCTTATCACTCATGGACACCTATTATTTATTATATTTTTTTCAAAGTCAATAAATTTATCAAAAAATTTCATACAATTTACAAATCATCTAGTTCTATATGTTAAATCTTCTAAAACATTGATAATATTGATATTTTTTGAACAATATATAGTGGATATATGAATCTAAACTCACAATATATAGATTAAAAAATATTATGTCTAAGAATATGTCTTATTTTAATGATTTTTCTTTGACATATTTGATATAATAAATTATAAATAAAATAAGNCCTATATTTGATATCTAATCGTCTCCTCCTGATTGAAATTAATATAGGTCTTTTTTAGTTTGTTTTTTCCCTTTTTTTTTACTACAATATCTATTGATTTTANTAAATAAAAAAAGAAGGAGTGTTTCACATTGATTAGTGAATCTATTAATTTCATGATTTTAGGAATGAGTACAGTTTTTTCATTTCTACTGATTATGATATTAGTTCTAAAAATCCAATCTTTCTTGATTGGTAAAATTTCATTTGATGATTCATCAGTTGATACATCTGNCCTTTCCTCTAAAAGTAATANAGGAGTTGATCAGAAAAAAGTTGCGGTGATATCTGCTGCTATCAAACAGCATGAAANTGATAAAAAATAGAACCAATAGATAAAATATTATTATGGCAAAAAAATATATAGATATAATGGACACAACATTTCGTGANGGCTTTCAATCAGTTTTTGGTGGAAGAGTCTTAATGGAAGATTTTATGCCGGCTGTTGAAGTTGCAGCTAAAGCTGGTATNAAACATTTTGAGTTTGGTGGAGGTGCTAGATTTCAAAGCCTTTTCTTTTANTTAAANGAAAATGCATTTGATATGATGGATAAATTCCGTGAAATTGTTGGCCCAGATGCNAATCTTCAAACTCTNTCAAGGGGAATNAATACAGTTGCTTTGGATACAGGAAGTAGAGATATTGTTGATCTNCATGCAAAAATGTTTAAAAAGCATGGNACAACAACCATNAGNAATTTTGATGCATTAAATGATGTCTCTAATCTTCAATATAGTGCAGAATGTGTAAACAAGCATGGCTTGCAACATGAGGCTGTCATAACTATGATGGACTTGCCCCCAGGTTGTGTTGGAGCTCATACCGTAGATTTTTATGAAAAGATTTTAAGACAAATTTTAGACTCTGGTATGAAATTTAGCTCACTGTGTTTTAAAGATGCAAGCGGAACATCGCACCCAAAGAAAGTTTATGAAACTATAAAAATGGCTAAAGGATTATTGCCAGAAAATTCGCATGTTAGATTCCATACACATGAAACTGCAGGAGTTAGCGTTGCCTGTTACTTAGCTGCTCTAGAAGCAGGTGCTGATGGTATTGATACAGCTGTTGATCCACTATCAGGTGGGACAAGTCAACCTGACATACTGACAATGCTTCATGCCACAAAGAATTCAGATTATAACCTTGGTGATTTAGAGCCTTCTAAAATGCTTCACTATCGTCAAGTTTTAACCGAACAATTAAAAGATTATTATTTCCCAGGTGAAGCACAAAAGGTTTCACCTTTAATTCCTTTTTCTCCTATGCCCGGTGGAGCCTTAACAGCAAACACACAAATGATGAGAGATAATAATATTTTAGATAAGTTTCCTGATGTTATCGATGCTATGGGTGAAGTTGTTGAAAAAGGTGGATACGGTACATCTGTGACACCAGTATCACAATTTTACTGGCAACAAGCTTTTTCAAATGTCATGTTTGGTAAATGGGAAAAGATAGCTGATGGTTATGGGAAAATGGTGCTTGGATATTTTGGGAAAACTCCTACTGAGCCTAATCAAGATATTGTCAAGCTAGCTTCAGAACAATTAAAACTTGAACCAACCAAAGAAAATCCATTAGATATAGCAGATAGAGATGAGAAAAAAAGTTTAACTTATTGGGAAAATATCTTAAAAGAAGAAAACTTAGAAACAACTGAAGAAAACATATTCATAGCTGCTGCATGTGCTGATAAAGGTATCGAATTTTTAAAGGGTGAAACGAAAGTTAATGTCAGAAAGAAAAGTGATTCTGATGATGTAGAGGCCTCACCCAAAAAACAAGAATCTTCAGGTGATGTCTCTTCATATACTATACTGCTCGACGGAGAGAAATATAATGTTCAAGTAGCTCCTGGAACCGATATTAATATTACAGCAGCTCCTTCGAAAGAAACTAATCAAGTACAAGAAACAAAAACTAATACCCCTTCAGGTTCTGGTAACAATGTTGTTGCTCCTGTAAATGGTGTTGTTGTAAAAATAGTAGCAAATCCGGGCGACTCAGTATCTGCAGATCAAACAATTGTTATCCTAGAATCAATGAAAATGGAAATCGAAGTTAAAGCTGGGTCTAATGGCAAATTAAGCTCAGTTAATATAACAAAAGGTCAAAATGTTGAGGAAGGCCAACCAATATTTACATTGGAGTAATAAAATGAAAACTTTATTTTTTAGCTTAATCTTAGTATTTTTATGCTTGTTTGCTTTCACAAATACTTCATATTCCGAAGAAGTAAAAACCAGCAATGAATCTTATGAAAAAAGAGATTTGGGTGACCTTCTGAAAAACCTATATAAATCAACTGGTGTATATGAATTTAGCAATCCAGTTGAAGGTAAATTAGATGCTAATAAAAAAGAGGAAATGTCTATCTTTAATCAGACATGGGGAAGAGCAATTATGATAATAATTGCTTTCTGCCTATTTTATCTAGCTATAGCTAAAAATTTTGAACCCCTTTTGCTAATACCAATTGGATTTGGAGGCTTGCTTGCTAACATTCCAATTGCTGAAATTGCAGGGCCAAATGGATTCGTTGGGATTTTATATAATATGGGAGTTGAAACTGGATTATTTCCAATATTAATATTTATGGGTGTCGGTGCCATGACAGACTTTGGACCTCTGCTTGCAAATCCAAAAACCGCTTTATTGGGTGCTGCTGCACAATTTGGTATATTTGGAACACTTGTGGGAGCAGCATATCTTACACAAAATACCGATATAATAAATTTCTCATTACAAGATTCAGCGGCAATAAGTATTATAGGTGGTGCAGATGGTCCTACTGCAATCTTTATAGCTTCAAGGTTAGCCCCTGATTTATTAGGTGCTATAGCCGTCGCGGCATATTCATATATGGCATTAGTACCAATAATCCAACCTCCGATAATGAGAGCTTTAACAACTGAAAAAGAAAGACAAATAAAAATGGTTCAGCTTCGTAAAGTCAACAAGCTTGAAAAAATAGTATTTCCTATAACCGTTCTTTTTCTATGTATCCTTGCCCTACCCGATGCAACTCCACTTGTTGGGGCATTGTGTTTTGGTAATTTTATTAAAGAATCTGGAGTCGTTGAAAGATTATCTGAAACTTTACAGAACTCATTGATAAATATTGTTACAATATTCCTAGGTCTTGCAGTAGGATCAAAGCTTGCTGCAGATAAATTTTTAGTTCCAGAAACATTAGGGATTATTTTTCTAGGTTTAGCTGCATTTTCTGTTGGGACAGTTGCTGGACTATTAATGGCTAAAGTAATGAACAAATTCTCAAAAGACCCTATTAATCCGCTAATTGGGTCAGCAGGTGTATCTGCTGTTCCGATGGCTGCAAGAGTATCAAATAGAGTTGGAGCTGAGGCAAACCCATCAAATGTATTGTTAATGCATGCAATGGGACCAAATGTAGCAGGNGTAATTGGATCNGCTGTGGCTGCTGGNGTCCTAATTTCAATATTTGGTTAGATGTCACTAATATTTGATATAGAAACAGATGGATTTGTAAAAAAATTAACAAGAATCCACTGTATTGTAATACAAGACACTGAGACCAAAGAAATTTCTAAATATGTAACNAATATAAGNGAAGCNATAATTAGNCTAGAGAATGCAGATGAAATTATAGGTCATAATATTNTAGGGTTTGATATTCCAGCAATAAAAAAAATATATAAATTTAATCCAAAAGGNAAAATTACAGATACTTTGCTAATATCTCGAGANATNTGGCCAAAAATTGGTCTAGATACATCCATAAATNCTAATATTCCTGAAGAAATGAAAAATAGACACTCTTTATCTGCATGGGGNCATAGGCTNAAGGAAAATAAATCAGAGTATAAGGGTGGATTTGAATTTTATTCAAATGAAATGCTTAAATACTGTGTTCAAGATGTAATTGTAACNACTAAATTATGGGAATTTTTAAAAAAGAAAAGAAGAAACATTAATTCTTAACATATCTATAAACAAAGATTAAAACCANTAAAGCAATGTTTGTGAACCAAACTNCTGGTGATGCCCAAGATATTCCATCAAAATGAAAGTCTGATATAGGATAAAAAATTTTTGTGGGAAAAAACTCTTTAGTATGAAAAGGGAAATCTAACATTATGTGAAATGGCCANGCAAGTGCTGCATAAGACATCATTTTTTTACCAATCAAATATAGAAAAAAAACTACAAAGAAAGCAGTAATAAAACTATGTCCAAAATTATATAACATCATTACCCAGTCAGGAATGGATGAAACTTCAGGTTTTCCAAATGAAAAATCACCATTAAATATTTTAAAAAAAAGATTTGGGATAAAAGCACAAAGATCGGGTGCCGCTCCGAATAAAAAAGGAAGATAACGATATTTTTTATAACCAAATAGGCCCTTTCCCCAAAGAGCATGACTAAATGTATCCATAAACTTATTAATCCTTTTTCTGTAAAAGATTAAATAATTCAGAATCAATAGGNAGGAAAATAATAGAATTTTCATCGATTATTTTCTCATAAGAATCTAATTTTCTTAAAAATTCATAAAAACTAGGGTCTTTAGAATATGATTCAGAATATATTTTAGTGGCNNTTTTATCACCTTGACCTTTTATTTGTTCACTCTTGGCAAATGCTTCAGCCAATATAATTTCTCTTTCTTTATCAGTTTGTGCTCTTATTTTTGCTGACTCTTCTTCACCCTCAGATCTGTATCGTTTAGAAATTCTGGATCTTTCTGCTATCATTCTGTCAAAAACACTNCTCTGAACCTCTGTNGGTAAATCAGCCCTTTTTATTCTCACATCAATAAGNTCCATTCCNAAGTCTTTTAATCTTTCACTACTACCTCTTTTNACCTCATCCATAATGAATTCCCTATTCTCTGCAATAACTTCATTAATATTATGAGTTGCCAATTCCTCTCTCATTTCAGANAAAACAATATCTTCAATCCTTGAATTAGCACTGAATAAATTATTAACAGATTTATAAAAAACTAATGGATCTACTATTTTCCACCTAGCAATAAAATCAACTACCAACCTTTTCTTATCAAGAGTTAAATATTGACCAGGNGGTGCATCAGTTGAAAGAATTCTACGATCAAATTTNATAACTTTTTCTATAAAAGGNTTNTTAAACTTTAAACCTGGNGTCGANACAGTTCTTTTAAATTCACCTAGCTCNGTGATTATAACTTGCTCAGTTTCATCAATNGTATATATAAAAGTAGGAGATAAAAGTGAAAATAATATAATTANAAATAATAANTTTTTCATATTAGTTCTTNAAAACCTCGTTTAATGGCAATAAATTAATTGATCCGCTAGCTGAATCAGTTCCAATAACTTTTTTTGGTTTTTGTAATATTGATTCCATCTTTTCTAAGTATATTCTTGCTTTTGTAGTATTCTTATCTTTTCTATACTCTGAATAAATTTGATTAAATCTTGCAACATCACCCTCAGCTGTTGAAATTCTTTGCTGTCTATANGCCTCAGCTTCTCTAATCATCTTTTCAGCATTACCTCTTGCTTTAGGTATTACATCCTCAAAATANCCTTTGGCATTATTTATTAGCTTTTCTTTATCCTCTTTTGCTCTAACTACTTCATTAAATGCATCTTTTACTTCATCTGGAGGATCAACAATCTGAAGTTTAACATCAGTTATAGCTACCCCTGAAGTATATGAGTCAAGAAGAATTTGAAGAAACTCTCTCGTTTTTAATTGTATCTCATCTCTACCAGTTGTTAGAGCATCATCAATCATTGTGACTCCCATAGCACTCCTAAGGGCGACTTCAGCTGTATTTTTTATAGTTTTTTCTATGTTANTAACTCTAAATANAAAATTACCNGGATCTTTAACTTTCCANTGAATAATGGCCTGAGCATCTACGATATTCTCATCTTTTGTGATCATAAGTGATTCTTGTATTATNCTGACCCTTGTTCTATCTGAACGAAAACCTATTTCAATTCTTCTAACCTTTTCTACATTAACTTTTGTTAATTTATCAACAAAAGGAATTTTTAAATGTAATCCNGGATCTGAGTAACTAGATAACTTGCCAAATCTTTGAATAACCCCAACTTCTCCAGGTTCAATAGTATAAAAACTAGAAATCAATGAGAATATGACAAAAATCGTAGGAAGAATCACAGCAAGTTTTTTTAAATTTTTCTCGTTCTCAGGATCAATAGTAATGGTGTCATTGGAAGAACCATTTGGATTTCTTTTGTCTAAATCATTTATAAATTTAATAATAAGTTTAATTAAGTTAATCACAGAATTATTGTAACTTAATAATTTTTTATAACAATTCCATTAACAATATTTAGAAACTATTTTGGATATCAACAAATCGCCTGCGACNTTTAAAGATGTTCGAAACATATCTAAAATCCTATCAACACCTGCTAAAATCGCTATGGCCTCTATTGGGATTCCTATGGCAGTAAAAACAATCGTCATCATTACCAAGCCCACTGAAGGAACACCTGCAGCTCCTATGCTTCCAATAGTAGCAGTTATCAAAATCAATGCATATTGNAATACACTTAAATCAAGACCAATTAATTGNGAAACGAATACAGCAGCAATTCCAAGGTAAATTGCAGAACCATCCATATTAACAGTTGCTCCTATTGGTATAACGAAATTTGTAATCTGTTTATTTATTTTTAGATTATCCTCTGCAGTTTTAATAGTAAAAGGAATTGTAGCAGCACTACTAGATGATATAAANGCAAAAAAAAGTGTATTCTTAATTTTGTTAAAAAATAACAAAATGCTTTCATTTAATAAGAGTCTCAAGATAGAACCATGAACTATCAAAAAATATCCTACGAAAATAATAATTGATACAACTACGAATTTTATTAAGGATAAAATAATATTCATATTTGAATTTATAATTAAGTTTCCAAAAATTGAATAAATAGCTATTGGAGCAAATAACATAAAGTAGGTAATTATTTTTAAAGAAAGATGATTAAAGTTTAATAAAAATTTTTGTACTGGGTTGTTNGATGAGTTTGAAAAAAATCTGACCATTAATCCAAATAGAACTGCAAATAACATTATCACNAANGGATTTCCATTAAAAAGGAGTTCNATAAAATTTCCTTTATTNGGNGATAATGGNGAAAAAATTGTTCCAATATNTAATNNATCANCTTTTGATATNNCCAGACCCTCTGCTATTTCAGGATTAATTCCAAAATTAATATTNGAACTAACAAAGAGTGANATGGAAATAGCAATTATTGTTGAAATTAAATATAAAATCAAAGTTAGNGGTACCATTTTTTGCAAATTTGAACCNGATGAAAAAGAAGCAATTGAAAAAGAAATTGATGAAAAGATTAAAAAAGGAACAAATGATTTNAAAATTATCAAGAAATAATCACCCAATGGTTTTGATTTCAACATAAAATCAGGGAAGAATAATGCAATTGGAATTGAAGCTAAAAAGCAAAACAACATCGCTAAAGAAATTTTCTTTTCCATATTTATCCTAAATCAACCGAAAATTTTTTTAATATNTCAAGAGGAATTGTATCCAGAGCCTTATAGTGAGTCGAAAGTAGGTAAACATTTGGAGCACAATTATTATTATAAGCCTCNAGCCATCTCATTGTNCATAAACACCATTTATCTCCAGGCTTTAAGCCTGGAAAATTATAATCCTCAACTGGAGTTGACAAGTCATTCCCAACTTGTTTGGAAAATGTTAAGAATTCTTCAGTTACCTGAACACATATAAAATGCATGCCTATATCTGTATTATGATAATGACAGCAACCATCTCTTAAAAAACCTGTTTTTGGATTATTNCTACATANCTCTAAAGTTTCAGCTAAAACATTTAATTGATCTGATTCATTATCTCTCATTTTGAATTTTCTAAACCTTTTTTGAAATTTTTTAACAAATCAGTCGAATCCTCTATTCTTTTTGCAATCTCTTCTGCTATCTTTTCAGATTTAACTTGATANAAATGCCATCNNGGAAAGATCATTCGCATTTTAAAATATATATCACCATCTGGAGTAATTATTCTTGCTTCAAAATCAGTCAAGGATAGAAAGTTAAATTTCTTTAGTGAATATCCATATAAGTTGAACAGTTTATTATCATTTCTAGTATCCTTATTCTTTGAACTTGATATTTTCTTAGGTTTTTTACTTTTGTTTTCAGAAATCTCAACAATCTTAATAATACCTTCAGGGGTTATGATTTTCTCAANTGCTATTTCNAATGCTTTATCTCCAAACAATTTTCCCCCAAAACGTTTAAGATCNTCAAATATACCTTCNACTGGATTATCTAATTCATCTTTTCTCTGCTTAGCTCTCTTTTTGACATATCCCNTAACATCCTTTTTGACCGANTCTTGAAGCTCTGACCATAGAATNTAAGCATTTAGAGTTGATTTATCTTTTTCTTTGATAGCAATACCAATTTTATAAAGACTAAACGCTGGAGATAGAAACAGTGTTAAAGATATAAATAATAAAAACCAAACTAATATTTTCATATAATTTCAATAAAGANTAACATNATTTTTTTATTCAAATAAATCCATATTTTGTCCATATGTTAATCTTCTAAATGAATTTTGTCTATCCTCAAAGTATTCGCAATGTTTGCAATTACTACTACAATCAGGAATGTTGTCTTGATCAAGTAGAGATTTGATTTCCTTTAATTTCTTGGGAATCCATGCTAAAGATCCTTCGTATTTAATCAAAGTCAAATCAAAATCTATTTTTGAATCAAAATGCCCTTCCTTCAATCCATTTGCATAAAGGAAAAATGAATAATTTTCAATTTCAATATTGTTTTTAAAAAGTAGAAATTGATAAAATTCGATCTGCCTTTTATAAGATGGCCACCACCCAGAATTAGATATTTCAATAGATCCTGTTTTTGAGGTTGCTTTGTAATCAACAACCACAACTCTATTGGTATCAAGATTTAGCCATAAATCATCAACAGCACCCGTAAAGGTGAGCCCTAATTCATTATCTATATATTCTAAGCCTTTAAAGTTTTCTCTCCAATCCTCTAACTTTTTATGATTGTAAGGTATAAAATTTAATCCATTTTCTGTGAAAATGGGGTGTGGCTCTTGAATATTTCTATAGTGATCAAATTCATTTTTAAGAAGGCTATCTACTGCATTGTTTAAAGCAAAAGGTGGTGGCTGAATCATTCCTAGACCCTTAACCCTATCAAGCCAAAAACATCTTTTACAATTAATGAATAAGTCAACTTTAGACCTACTAATTTTAAAATTTTTAGTAGCTCCTTTTATATAAAGATTTTTCTTTCTAAGCATTTGATTAGCTATTTTATAAAAATTAACCTTGTACCTTTATCTTGGTTGAAATAATTTAATGCCCATTTTATTAAAACAGATATTTTATTATCAAAACCAATTAAAAAACTTATATGAACAAATAACCATAAGATCCAAGCTAATAACCCTTTAGCTTTCAAAAAGCCCAAATCTGCAACAGCTTTATTTCTTCCAATAACAGCGAGATTACCTTTGTCTTTATATTTGAACTCCATATTTGTTGATTTTCCATTGGCTCGATTTTTAATTAATTTGGCAACAAACTCGCCAGCTTGCATTGCCGCTGGAGCAACTCCAGGAATAAACTCATTATTCTCACCTTGATATCTCGCCAAATCACCAATAACAAAAATATTTTTATATCTAGGTATCGAAAAATCTTTTTTTACTAAAACTCTACCTACTCTATCTAAATCTGCACCTGCTGCTTCTTGAAGAATACCTCCCCATGCAGATGCTTTAACACCAGCTCCCCATAAAGTTGTTTTTGTTTCAATAACAATATTTTTTTCTTCGTTTTTATATGTAACAGTATCTGCTGTTATATCTACGACGGGACAATTAACTATTACTTTTACACCCATTTTCTCTAAATAAGTTTTAGTTATGTCTGAAAGTTTATCTTGAAATGTAGGAAGAACTCTTGGCAAAGCTTCTATTAAATAAATTTCACACTCTTTCTTGGTATCAATATTGTGAAAATGTCCATCTAAAGTTTTAAACGCAAGATCAGCTAAAGCTCCAGCTAATTCAACTCCTGTAGGACCACCACCAATAATAACAAATGTTAATAACTGCTTCCTTCTACCTGGATCTGTTTCATTCTCAGCTAATTCAAAAGCTGTAAATATTCGCCTTCTCATTTCAAATGCATCCTCAACTGACTTTAGACCAGGTGCATGCTTTTCCCATTCATCATGACCAAAATAATGATGACTTACTCCTGTGGCAATTATCAAATCATCATATCTAATTCTTGAATGATTTTTTGTTTGAACATATCTATTATAGGGGTCAATACCATTAGCAATATCTAATCGAATTGTCACATTTTTTTTATCACCGAAGATTGATCTAACTGGTGCACTAATATCAGGAGCTGATATTGTCCCTGTAGCTACCTGATAGAGTAAAGGTTGGAACAAATGAAAGTTTCTTCTATCTATTAATGTTACTTCTACATCTGAGTTAACAAGTTCTTTAACGGCATAAAGTCCACCAAAGCCAGCTCCAATGATTACAACATGATGTTTCTTGAACGTTGATTGATTTTCCACTTAAAATTCATTATAACTTAAAAANTTTATAAATTTAACTGGGCTTGACACTTTGCACANATGCTAGAATCTTCATCNGANCTTAAATCAGTATAGTTCCAACATCTAACACATTTAGGAAATATAGTNTTGTTGACAACTACTTTTAAATCATCNACTTCTTCCTCAACAAGATCTACTTTCGCTACCATCAGACTTTTTTGAAAATTATCAAGATTTTCTGAAAGAAAAACATAATCTTGCTTGTTGCAATTTAATAAAATATCTGCCTCCAATGAACTTCCTATTATTTTTTTACTTCTCAAAANCTCAATTTCTTTTAGAACAGGTTCTCTATATGAAAAAATTTTATCCCATTTTTTTTCCAATACATCATCATGAAAGTTGTCCAAAAATAAGGTCTCGTTGAAAATTGTTTGATCACTTACCTTAGATGACTTCCATGCTTCCTCAGCTGTAAAAGATAGGACAGGAGCTAACATCAAAGATATTTCTTTAAATAAAATAAATAANGCTGANTGGCAAGATAACCTTACTTTNGATTTACTTGANAATGTATAAAGAATATCTTTTTGAATATCTAAATAAATTGAACTCAAATCATTGGCAGTAAAATTCAATACATGAGATATACCATTATGAAATGAATAATTATTAAAACTCTCTATATATTTCATTTTCATTTTTGATAACTTAATNAAAATCCATTTATCGAATTCTTCTAAATGATCAAAATTAAACTTATTNGAGTNATCAAAATCGGAAATATTGCCCANCAAAAATCTTAAAGTATTTCTTAGTTTTTTATATTTATCTTTNATTCCTTCAATTATAGAATCGGATATTCTTATCTCTGAAGAATAGTCCTCAGATGCAACCCATAATCTTAAGATATCTGCACCACTAGAATTGATAATTTTTTGTGGGTCAATAACATTATTTTTAGACTTAGACATTTTCTGACCCTTGCTATCAACAACGAAACCATGAGTAAGGACACTTTTATAAGGGGAGATTGAATTGACTGCTACACAAGTAAGAAGACTGCTTTGAAACCAACCTCTGTGCTGATCATTTCCTTCTAAATATAAATCTGCAGGTAAAGAATCTTTTGAATCTAGAACCGTCTTCCAAGAAGTGCCTGAATCAAACCAAACATCTAATGTATCAGTACCTTTGACAAGCTCGTTAGCTAATTTTTTATGTTCAGAAGGTAGAAAATCTACAATATCTCTGCTCCACCATGACGATGAGCCCTCTTTTTCAAATATCTCACAAATTTGATTAATAGTTTCTTCATTTATAAAAACATCATTCGAATCTTTATAATAAAAAACAGGTATGGGCAATCCCCAGGATCTTTGTCGTGATATACACCAATCAGATCTTTGAGATACCATGTTTGAAATTCTCTTGATAGAAGAAGTTGGGTACCAACTTACTTTATTAATTTCATCCAAAGCATTTAATTTAAATTTATCTACAGAAGAAAACCATTGATAAGTAGATCTAAATATTGTTGGCTTACCGGTTCTCCAATCATAGGGATATTTATGGTTGTAGTCTTCTTGTAATAACAAATGATTGATTTCAGAGAGATAATTAATGACTTCCTCATTGCCCTCTTTTAAAACATTTAAACCTTGGAACCTTTCGGGAACATCATCTGTAAACTTACCGTATTTATCAACTGGTGAGAATATATTAATATTATTTTTGACTCCTGTCATATAATCATCAGTTCCATGACCTGGGGCTGTATGCACAAGCCCAGTCCCATTCTCTCTAGTAACATAATCTGCCTCTAATACTGGACATAATTCATTAGAAATAGGGGAAATATATTTGAATGAAAGTAAGTCTTGGCCCATAAGTTCATGAACTTTTCTTAAACTTTTACCAAGTTTATCTTCTATAATTTTGGACAAACTTGTTTCAATTATTAAATTCTCATTTTCTAATTCATAAATACCATAAGTAAAATTTTTATTTACAGAAACTGCTTTGTTTGCTGGTAATGTCCACGGAGTAGTGGTCCAAATTAACAAAGAAACATTTTCTATTTCTTTAAGATTTTCTTGTAAATTAAATTTAACATAAACACTTTTGGATATATGATTCTCTGGATACTCTAACTCAGCTTCTGCTAATGCTGTCTGTGAACTTGGGCTCCAATTTACAGGCTTCAATCCTCGGTAAATATAGCCCTTAAAATACATTTCTGAAAAAACTCTAATTTGATTTGATTCAAAAACTGGTGACATAGTCAGATATGGATTGTCCCAATCAGAAATAACACCNAGCCTCTTAAATTCGTCTCTTTGGCTATTAACAAAATTCATTGCGAAATCTTCACATAAATTTCTTATTTCTAATTTAGTTATATCTTTAGTTTTAATTTTCTTTGAAACTTGATGCTCAATAGGTAATCCATGGCAGTCCCATCCAGGTGTGTATGTAATTGATCTNCCTTGNACTGAATTAAACTTTAAAATTATATCTTTTAAAATTTTATTCAAACAATGGCCAATATGAATTTTTCCATTNGCAAATGGCGGTCCATCGTGTAATTCAAATTTCTCTCCAGATTTATTAGATAAAATTCCNTATAAGTTTATTGAATCCCAATAGCTCAAAAGATCAGGCTCATTATTTGGGAGATTTGCTCTCATTGAGAAATCAGTTTTTGGTAGATTTAATGTTTCATTGTAATCTTTGCTCAACTATTTACCTATTAANACCTTATTCATATTATCATAAATTTTCCTCGANAAAAGAACCCATTGATCCCAGATNTCATTATTNTAATTTTCTTGTCTTATAGTTTTAACCATTCTTAATCCATAATCTTCATTAGTAATCTCTATTTCATCTTCTGACTTAATATTTTTATTAAAAGCCTTTCCTAGNAACTGAATTATTTTTACACATTTNTCATCCATATCTCGATATTCAGTNATTAGGAGNTTAACTCCTCTAATTTTTGAGTCACCAGACATCATAGTGGAGCCCATTCCCCAACCTTTCTTTGCTCGAGGAGTTTCTGCTCTTATTTGCATATCCATATACTAATAATACACNTAATTAAATTTAAATTTCAGTAAAAAAAATAGTGTGATAAAGTTTTAAAATGACTCATAAACACACTATTTTGTTTACTGGACTAAGTGGTAATTTAGGACGNGAAATTTTACCAAAATTTATAGATNAGAACTTTAATATTATTTCTACATATTTTGATGATAAGGAACTAGATTTAATANATAAAAAATATTCAAGGCATGTAAATTTTATCAAATGTAACCTAATAAAGGAAAAAGAGGTTAAGTCACTTGAAAAAGAAATCATAANACTTAATNCANGTGTNGATACTATAATAAATCTTGTAGGCGGTTTTTCATATGCAAAAATTCTTGATACATCTNTGANTGATTTAATAAAAATGTTAGAGCTCAACTTTTATACTGTTTATAANNTTTCAAAGATTGCACCAAAATTAATGGAAAATTCATCTAACTCTTCAATAATAAATATTATTACACCATATGCTGAAATTCCTGTCGNAGGTACTTCTTTATATTCTTCATCAAAAGCGGCATTAATGAACTTCTCAAGATCTCTAGCTTTAGAATTTAGAGTGCACAAAATACGAGTTAATTCATTAATGTGTAATACAATTGATACCAAATTAAATAGAAAACTTATGCCTAAGGAAAATTTTGATGCTTGGACAAAACCTGAAGAGATTTTTGATACTATGTCAATTATAATGAAAAAGGAATCCAAATTTATAAATGGAGAAATAATTAGGTTAGATTAAGTCATGGACTATGAAATTTGTATAATTGGAGGAGGACCATCAGGTTATGTAGCAGCTATTGAAGCTAAAAGAAGGGGCTTAACAGTTGCAATAATTGACCAAAATGAATTAGGCGGAACATGCTTAAATAATGGCTGTATACCATCTAAGTCTTTATTAAAAGCTGCAGAATTTTATCAAGATTTATCTAATAATATTGAAAAAAAGGGATTTAGTTTTCAAAACCTTTCTTTTGACTATGAATTAATTGTAAGCAATAGCAAAAAAAATATAAAAAGACTCAAAAGTGGTTTAGAAAATCTTATTAAAAAGAAAGAAATCACTGTAGTATATGGAAGTGCAAAATTTATAGATTCCAATTCAATTCAAGTTATTAATGACGAGAAAGATATTATAATTAAATCAAAAAATTTCATAATAGCAACAGGATCAAAACCTTATTACCCTAATGGCTTTAATAAAGATGGTAAAAGAATAATTGATAGTGACGATATTTTAAANGAATCAAGTTTNCCCAATAGTATTTGTATTATAGGTGGTGGATATATAGGATTGGAATTTGCATATCTTTATAATACTTTTGGGGTAGATGTAACTATATTAGAGAGTCAGAANTCAATTATTTCTAATACGGATACTGAAATTGTATCCTTATTAAAGAAAGATTTTTTAAAACAAGGAATCAAAATTTATGAAGATATATTGATTAAAAATGTAATAAAGAATTCAAATTATGTGATGCTCGAAGTTGAAGGAGGAAGCCTANANAAAAATAATTTGAAATTTGACAAAATTCTTATTTCGACAGGAAGGATNCCTAATACATCNGAGCTTAGCCTTGACTTGATCAATGTTGAAATGGACACAAATGGGTATATTAAAACAAAAAATTTCCAAACATCGGTAAAAAANATTTATGCAATTGGTGATACAATTATGGGTCCAATGTTGGCTCATAAGGCAAGCGATGATGGATTTGAGGTACTTAAATCTATATTTAATGAAAATTCAACTNAAACAAGTCNCATACCTTCATGCATTTATTGTCANCCGGAAATTGCATCTATTGGATATACAGAAGATTATTTAAAAAAAGAAAATATTNAATATAAAAAATCATCTTTTCCTTTTAAGGCAAATGGTAAAGCCTTAGCTCAAAATCAAGTTCAAGGACTATGTAAAATTCTAGTTAATCAAGAAGGTAAAATCCTGGGTGCTCATATAATAGGTAAAGGAGCAACAGAAATGATTTCTGAAATATCATTAGCTATGACAAATAATTTGACTATAGACAAGATAGCTAAAACAATTCATCCTCATCCAACACTTTCAGAAATTATTCATGAGTGNTCATTGGAACTAAGTAATATAGGTAGGCATATTTAAAAATGATCAACAAAAAAAGAATGCTTAAAACTTTTTTAGAACTTGTTAAAATTGACAGCGAATCACGAAAAGAAAAAAAGGTTGCTGATTATATTCTTAAAAAAATTGCTAAATACAAGCTCCCATATAAATTTGATAAATCCAATAAAAAAACTGGTTCAGAGATTGGNAATTTAATAATATATAAAAATTTTTCATCTAAAAAAGATACTGTTGTCTTATCNTCTCATATGGATACTGTTGTCCCTGGCTTAGGAATCAAACCTATAGTTAAGAAAAACCATGTCCAGAGTGATGGCAATACAATTCTAGGTGCAGATGATAAAAGCGGTTTGGCAATAATAATAGAAGTNCTTGAGACTTTCTCAGAAAAAAAAATACCTCATCTAAATATTGAAGCTGCTATAACAACNTGTGAAGAAATAGGACTTTTAGGTGCAAAATTTCTGAATTATAAACTTCTAAAATCTAAATCTGGAATAGTTTTGGATAGCACTAGCCCTGATAGATTAGTTATAAAAGGTCCTTCNTCCGATTATTTTACAATTACAGTTACTGGTATAGAGGCTCACTCTGGAATAAATCCNGAAAAGGGTATNAGTTCAATAAAAGTATCCGCTGAAATAATAAATAAAATTAAAANAGGCAGAATATTTAAGGATACAACATTAAATATAGGGAAAATTAAAGGTGGATCAGCAATCAATATTGTCCCGGGTAAAACAGAAATACTATGTGAAATCAGAAGNCATAGGGAGAAAATAATCAATAATATTTTAAATAAAATTAAAAGTGANTTGCTNAAAATAGAGAAAAAATATAAAAAAATAAATAAAGGTTTTAGCATAACTATGAATAAAGAAAGAATTTATGATTCAATCAATATTTCTAAGAATGAATTAATTATAAAAAGGATAATAGCAGCTGCTAAAAAAAATAATTTTAAAACTTTACCTGTTGAAACTGGTGGAGGAGCTGATGCTAATTTTTTTGTTAAAAATGGAATCAATACTGTAAACCTAGGGACTGGAATGAGAGAGTTTCATACAAAAAAAGAAAAATTAATTTTAAAAGAATTTTACAAAGCTGGAGAAATTGTTTTTGATACCNTAGTNGATATCTAGTAAAAGGAAATCCTCTATTTCACGATAAGAATTAAAAATGAAGTCAGCTTCTAACAATAAACTTTTGTCAAAAGTATTTGTNATTGAAGCACAAAACATATTCGCAGATTTAGCAGCTGAAATTCCTCCNGGNGTATCTTCAATTACTAGGCAATCAATAGCTCTAATATTTTCNGATTCATTTAAAATATCGANAACTTTTTGGAAAGTTTCTGGGTTCGGTTTTGAATAATTTACATCATCTGCTGAGATTATTACTTCAAAAAAAGACTCTAAGTTAAATTTTTTCAAAACTGAAATAATCTCACTNCTTTTGGCTCCAGACCCAATGCATAAAATATACTTNGTAGAAAGTTTTTTAATCAACTCGTAGACTCCATCAAACAAAAGTCCATTATCTATTGAATATTTTTCAAAAAAAATGTTCTTATCCCTAATCAGTTCATCTATTGTTAGCTTGTCATCAATTAATTTTTCAAATACTCCCTTATCGTCAAAAGAAATAAAGTCTTTATAATAAACTTCTTCAGATATAGAAATATTATGTCTTTTTAAGACTTCGTTAAAAGCTTGTAAGTGTAAAGATTCTGAATCAAAAATAACACCATCAAAATCAAATATTAAAACCTTTAAATTTTCCATTATTATGTATCATAATATTAATTTAGATTATTTAAAGCTTTGCTTTTTATATTTTCTAAAACATAATGTTTTCTATGATTAAACGAGGAAGAAAATTAAGAAAATCCCAAAATATTAGAGATTTANTTCAGGAAACTACTCTAACTGTAAATGATCTAATTCAACCTATCTTTATAATTGAAGGGAAAAATAAGTCAGAAAAAATTCCATCCATGCCTGNTATAGAAAGAAAGTCNTTAGATTTGCAACTTAATTATATCAATTTATTAATAAATAAAGGNATTAAATCAATNATATTATTTCCATCTATTGATGAGAAAAAGAAAAATTCCAAAGCNACAGAGGCTCTTAATCCTAATGGTTTAATACCCAAAGCTATTCAAAAAATTAAAAAANAATTTCCTGATATAATTCTAATCACTGATATTGCTCTCGATCCATATAACAGCGATGGCCATGATGGTATTTTAAAAGATAATGAAATCTTAAATGATGAAACTGTATCAATTTTAGTAAAACAAGCACTTTTGCATGCTAAATGTGGTGCAGATTTTGTATCNCCATCTGATATGATGGATGGAAGAGTTGTCAGAATTAGAGAGNCTCTTGATAAAAAAGGGTTCCACAATACAGGAATAATNTCTTATGCTGCAAAGTTTGCTTCTTGTCTTTACGGTCCATTTAGGGATGCATTAAATTCAGAACCAAAGAAGGGAAACAAAAAAAGTTATCAATTAAATCCTGCTAATTCCAATGAGGCACTTAAAGAATTAATTGATGATGAAAATGAAGGTGCAGATATGTTAATTGTAAAGCCTGCGAGCTTATATCTTGATATTATTTTAAAAGCAAAANNTTCTAGCNTAATACCAATAGTNGCATATCAGGTTAGCGGGGAATATTCTATGATTAAATTCTCCGCAAAAAACAAACTAATTGATTTAGACTCAGCCATATTTGA
This sequence comes from bacterium, assembly GCA_002701605.2. Classification (GTDB taxonomy): domain Bacteria; phylum Desulfobacterota_D; class UBA1144; order UBA1144; family UBA1144; genus TMED126. Next base: position 65,923 of record NZWF02000014.1, on the reverse strand, counting down.
ATCATTGATATCCATGAAAAGAGCTGGAGCCAAACTTATAATTACATATTTTGCTGAATATATTGCAAATAAATTAAGTAAAATTTAACTTTGAAAATAATCTTTATAATTTAATACGAAAACACCAGCAATTATCAGNATTGTTCCTATGATTTTTTCCATAGAAAAATCTTCTTTTAAAAAAAGAAAGCCATAAAANCATGTAAATAAGGGATAGATTGCAGTTAGTGGAACNATCTTTGAGGCAGAACTTCCAATTAAAGCATTAAAATAAATATAAATACCAATTGCNGCTAAAATTCCTGGAACAATTATCAATATAAGATTTTTTAAGCTAATTGTAGCAATAGATGACATTTGATGATTGACTAGGAAGAAAGGGATTATCATGCAGGTCACTAGTATAAATCTGACTGTTAAAACAAGCATTGGATCCATAGATTTTAGGCTAATTTTTTCAAAAATTGGAGCCAGTCCCCATATTGCTGCCACTAAAAAAGCTAAGAAATTTGGATTATTCATCATATAAGATCCCATATGGAATTCAAGGAATTAATTCTATTCTCAATTGGAGAGTGAGCTTTTTCCCTATCTATTAGATAACAGGCAAGTCCAATGTCCTTAGCTGCTAGAAAATCCAACTTCGGGTTATCCCCAACATGAAGTGTGGTCTCTAATGATGCATTAGCATTAGATAATGATTTAAAAAAAAATTTTGGGTCTGGTTTGGAAGAACCTGACTCTGAAGATATAGTGAAACAATCAATATATTTTGATATTCCAAAATGCTCACAAACATTGTAAATTCTAGAGTCAAAATTAGAAGTGATAATCAATTTAAAATCCCTTTTTTTGGCCTCCTCTAAGAAAGGNAGTGTNTCTTCAAAAATTTCCCATGCATCTTTAGCAAAAAATTCATATAAATCTTCAAAATAAGAATCGAAATCATCTATCATTCCAATCTCAGTGAAAACATCAAAAACTAGATCGTACCACCATTTTTTTTCTGCAACTACCAAGTTATGGCCNGTCAAACCAGAAAAATGAAGCCCTTCTCTATTGTTAAAAAAACTTTTAAAAGAATTAGAAATNTCCTTAGAATCATAGTTATTTGAATATTTTTTTAAAATTTTATTATAGGAATNCCCTANTCCCTCTTTTATATAAAACAGGGTNTCNGCAGCATCTAATGAAATGGTATTGAATTTAGACATAATAAAAGTAAAACTTTAATATGATTATACCTGTTGTGTCAGATGATATTATTTATTTTTCCAAGCTCCANTCTAAANNTAACCAAAAAAGATATGAATTAAGGCATGTTAAAAGCGAAGAAGATATAATAGATNTANTTTTAAAATGTAACTATCCNATATGCATTATTGATATTAATTCAAAGCTTATAGAATCTCTCAATTTACAAGATGCTTTAAANAATAGAGGGTGTCATTCAATCGATACAATTGCTTATTATCCACATGTTGATATTAAATTAAAAGAAAAAGCGGTTGATTTTGGTACAAATTTACAGGTTACTAGAAATCAACTATTTAAAAATTTAAATAATATATTGGATGACATAATTTTTAATCANATNTCAGAGTCNTAAAATGTANAATTCACCTTGCAATAAACAATGTCACTTAATAAATTCAACCTGTAAAGGATGTCTNAGAACAATAGATGAAATTGCTAATTGGTCTTTATTAAGNAATGAAAAAAAAATTAAGATATTNAACAGAATTAANAAACAAAAAGAGGAGTTTGGGTTAAAGTAACTCCGATTTATTCTCAAACCCATAATTTTTTAAGAAATCTTCGACAATAATTTTTAACTTAATAATCCCACTATTAGCTAATACTTCAGTGGCACANGCTATATATTCAATCATTGAATCTAGAGAAGCAGAAGANCTTTCTTTGTCTAACCAATCATTGATTGAGCTCAATGCTTCAAGCCACTCAGAAATACTATATTCCTTCATTGTGAGTTTCTTTGCCCTTCCATCAAGTGATAGCCCTGCTGAATAAATAAAAATTTTTTTGTAACACTTATTGGTACTAGATGGAAGCTTAGAATCTTTATACAATAAAGAAATAAAACAATTAAAGCTTTCTATTGAACNTGAAGAATTAACAAATTCTAGCAAATCTTTATCTTCAATATACTTCGTAGATATCGAACTCCGNGCTGTAGAATAAGACCTTAACCATTCATCTTTATTTGAATCTTTTTGAATTAAGTTAAGTATATTAATACTTAGTTACCTACCTCTTCATAATTATTTTGAAGAATACTGAGAAGCCTTTCACTNTCTAACTCAACTTTTTTAGAGTATAAATCAAATTGTTCTTTGTTAATTTTTCCAACATTNAAATATCTTGCAGCNGAATTATAAAAATATANCCCACAAATAGAAGAAGCAGGGTTTAGTGCATAATTCTCAGTTAATGACACATTTATCTTTTCTTCAACACCTAAAATCTCCCACAATTTTAGTTTTTCGGAATGATCAGGGCATGCTGGATAACCATGTGCAGGTCTAATTCCATTATATTTTTCTTTAATCAACTCATCTAATGAATATTTATTTTTATCACCATTATCAATTCTCATAATTTGATGTAAATACTCTGCTGCAGCTTCAGCAAGCCTATCACCAATTGCTTTTATCAAAATAGACGAATAGTCATCTCCTTCATTTTCGTAATTTAAAGCATATTCGTCGACTTCTTTACCTGCAGAAACAACAAAAGCACCAAGAACATCCTTATCTTTTATGGAAGGTGAAATGAAATCAGCTAAACAATAATATGAAGGTTTTGAATTTTCTTTTTTAACTTGTTGTCTCAAAAAATTAAATTCAACAATTTCTTCCTGATTTTGGTCTAATATAAAAACAGACTCATTTTTACTGTATGCATTCCAATTTTTAGATAGGCCTTTAACTGATAAAATATTATTTTTAATCATTTCTTCTAACATTTTATTTGCATCATTGAACAATTCTTTAGCTTGCTTTCCATATTTTTCATTTTTNAATATTTTTGGATAAACCCCTTTTATTTCCCATGTCCAGAAAAAAGGTGACCAATCAATGAAGCTAACTAAATCTTTAATATTAAAGTTCCACTCTTGAATTTTAAAATTNCTGGTTTTATTTATAGTTTTATTAAAATCTATATTNGGCTTATTATCTCTAGCGAATTTCATTGAAACGAAATCAGTTTTTTTATTTGAATTAAATTTTTTAATTGTTTCCAACTGATCTATTTTGATATTATCAATATAGCCTTTCGAATCTTTTTCATTTAAAAGACTTCTACATACACCTACTACTAAAGATGCATCTGCAACATGCACAACAACATTATCATCATAATGTGGAGCAATCTTTATAGCTGTATGTGCCTTAGAAGTTGTTGCACCTCCTATTAGTATAGGAGAAGTAATAGAGTGATTTTTAAATTCCCTTATATTAGATATCATTTCATCTAATGAAGGAGTNATTANTCCGCTCATACCAATTACATCAGGCTCAAANTCTTTAATATTTTCAATAATTGTATCGCAATTNACCATTACTCCTAAATCTTTTACATCAAATCCATTACATCTTGCAACAACAGAAACTATATTCTTTCCAATGTCATGGACATCACCCTTTACCGTAGCAATGAGCATCTTTCCAGCAGAAGATGTATTGTTTTTGTCTTTTTCCATAAAAGGTTCAAGATAATTTACAGCTTTTTTCATAACTCTAGCACTTTTCACTACTTGAGGAAGGAACATCTTACCTTCACCAAATAATTCACCTACAACTTTCATTCCGTCCATCAAGGGTCCCTCAATTATTTCTAANGGAGTTTTATAAACACCACGAGCTTCTTCTACATCATTCTCAATATTTGTAGTTATTCCTTTTATAATTTGATGCCCTATCCTCTTCTCAAGNGAAAAGCTTTGCCAATCTTCTTCTTTTTGACTTTTGGAACTATCTTGGTTTACAGTCTCTGCATAGCTAATTAAATTCTCAGTAGAATCATCATTTTTATCAAAAATCACATCCTCAATNAGATNAAGTAACTTTGGTTCAATATTCTCATAAACTTCCAGCATACCAGCATTTAAAATTGCCATATCCATTCCATATTTTTTAGCATGAAANAAGAAAATTGAGTGCATTGCTTCTCTTACCTTATTATTACCTCTNAAAGCAAAAGANAAATTACTTATNCCGCCACTTATAAGGCAGCCAGGACAATCTTTTTTAATCAAAGGTATAGCCTCTAGAAAATTTAATGCATACTTCCTGTGTTCATCAATTCCAGTTGCTACAGTAAGAATATTAGGATCAAAAATAATATCTGTTGGATGGAATCCAACTTCATTAACTAAAATATCATATGCTCTTTTACAAATTCTTACTTTATCATCCTTACTAACTGCTTGTCCTTCTTCGTCAAAAGCCATTACTACNACTGATGCTCCATATTTCAACACAAGTTGTGCCTGCTTAATAAATAATTCTTCACCCTCTTTAAGACTTATTGAATTGACTATTCCTCTTCCNTGAANACATTTTANACCAGCTTCAATTACACTAAATTTTGAGCTATCTATCATAATNGGAACTTTTGTGATNTCGGGATCAGATGCGATAAGATTAAGAAATTTCACCATATACTCTTCACCGTCAATCATCCCCTCATCAAAATTTATATCAATTATGTGTGCNCCGTTCTCAACTTGCTGCTTTGCAATTTCTAATGCTTCATCAAAATTNCCTTCTTTTATTAATCTAGAAAATTTTGGAGAACCAGTAACATTTGTTCTTTCACCAATAATTAAAAAATTATTAACATCATTGAGCTCTAAACTTTCTAAGCCTCCAAATGTTGGTTTTTTATTTATATTTGGAACTTTTCTTACAATGGCTTCAATTGATTTATTTTTTATCGCTGATATATGTTCTGGAGTAGTACCACAACAACCACCTACAAAATTTAACAAGGAATTTTGAAAATATGGCTCCAAAGCATTGGCTGTATCTTCTGGAAGTTCATCATAACCAGTATCAGATAAAGGATTTGGTAACCCAGCATTCGGATAACAAAAAACTCTTGTATTTGCTATCTTGCCCAATTCATTAATGTATCCATATAATGATTCAGCACCTAAACCACAATTCATGCCAACTGCGAAGGGGTTTGAATGTCTAATAGACTCCCAAAAAGCTTTGATGGTCTGACCTGACAAGGTTCTTCCTGACTTATCAGAAAAGGTTACCGAAACAAAAACGGGGTATCTTTCGCCAAACTCTTGAAATAAATTATCCAATGCAAATAATGAAGCTTTTAAGTTTAAAGTATCAAAAGTTGTTTCAGGTAAGAAAATATCAACACCTGCANTTAATAAGCTTTTAGCTTGTTCATAATATGCCGATACCAGTTCATCGAATGTAATATTTCTAATACCAGGATCTTCTACATCNGGCGAGATTGATGCGGTTCTATTTGTTGGCCCCATTGCACCAGCAATAAACACTCTTCCAATATCTGCATTGCTGGAAGCCTCCTTTATTGCATCCTTAACTATTTCAACAGAACATTTATTCATTTCNACAACAAANTCTTCCAATTGATAGTCGGATTGAGCAATAGATGTTGCTCCAAATGTGTTTGTTTCTATTATCTGTGCACCAGATAAAATATATGATTTATGAATTTCTTTAATAATATCTGGTTTTGTTATATTTAAAATTTCATTATTACCTTTTAGATCTATTGTAGAGTCTTTAAATCTCTCACCTCTAAAGTCTAGCTCTTCAAGTTTATATTTTTGAACCATGGTTCCCATGGCACCATCCATGATCAAAACTTTATTTAAAGCAAGTTTATCTAATTCTAAAAAAATATTTGAATCTTTCATTTTTTACCATTTATCTCTTAAAGATCTTAATTTTATAAATCTATCTTCCATAGTTAAAGTCTCAAAAACTTTAGGGTCCGCTAAAATATCTAAAAATGACAGCTCATCAATTCTAAAAAAAGGGTTGTATTTTTTTTCAAAAGAAATTGTTTTTAGAGGAGATAAATCATTGTCTAAACATTGGGATTCTATCTCCTTAAGCTCTTCAATTATTGGGTCACTATCATTTATTAAATTACTCAAAAAACTTAGATTATTTTGAAGGTAATCGTGTCCAGGCAAAATAATTAATTCATTACTCAAATGTTTTATTTTATGGTGTATTGTTCTAAACAACATTGTAATATTTCCTCTAAAATGAACATTCCCTACTCCACAATTAAAAATTGTATCTCCACAAAAAAGATAATTATCGGCGATTATTGAAATATGCTCGGGACAATGTCCTGGTGTATGAAGTACTTTTAATTTTAAATCACCTATTTTAATTACATCATTCTCAAATATATTATCAAATTCATGTTCAAACAAATCCTTGCACATATCATGAGCTAACAATTTAACTTTAAATTTTTCTAAATAATAAGAGTTATACTTAATATGGTCAGGGTGTGCATGAGTATTTAAAATATATTCAGGCTTTAAATCATTATCATCCAAAATTTTATCAATAATATCTTTGTTTAAAGGATCAAAAATTAAACATTTTTTGGTATTTTTGCACTCAAGTACATATCCTATATTTCTATCACTATTTGGGACTAAAAATCTATATATATTAAATGTTTCTGCAGAAATTTGATGATACATATTCTTATTATACCTTTAGTTTTAATACTGAATGTTGTTTTTTTTGTCCTATCAACTATAATTAAATTGTCGTCATTTAACTCTACTTGCAACGACTTAAAATAAATGCTAAACGGAGTTAAGATTTGATCTAAAATCTTTCCTCTTCGAGTTACATTTTTGGTAGGTGTTATTATGTCTTTTGTAACTTGTTTAAAATGTATGGATTGTAGTCCGGCTTGTGAATATGAAAAACAGGCTCTATATGTTTGTGATGATTGTTTTGGCCCTCTGGAGCCTAATTATGATTATGACAATATCAAAAAAAACCTAACAATCGAAAAAATTTCACTTAGACAAAAAAATATGTGGAGATATAAAGAATTATTACCTATTGATAACGAGCCCTCAGTTGGTTTAAATACTGGCTTCACTCCCCTTATCAAAGCAGACAATCTTGCAAAAGTTTTAGGTGTGAAAAATTTATACATTAAAAATGATGGGGTAAACTTTCCATCATTATCTTTTAAGGATAGAGTTGTTGCAGTGGCTCTTTCTAAGGCAAAAGAACTAGGATACGACACTGTGGGTTGTGCATCTACAGGTAATTTGGCAAATTCAGTTGCAGCACATTCAGCATCTGCAAATCTTAATAGTTTTATCTTTATTCCATCAAATCTTGAAGAAGCAAAGATAATGGCAACATCCATCTATGGTAAAAATGTTGTAGCGGTTCATGGAAATTACGATGAAGTAAATAGGCTGTGCACAGAGGTTTTAGGCTCAAAAAAATGGGGTTTTGTAAATATTAATTTGAGGACTTATTATGCAGAAGGATCAAAGACTGTAGGATATGAGATAATAGAACAGCTAGGATGGAAAGCTCCAAAGAATATTGTTTGTTGTATGGCCTCTGGATCACTTTTAACAAAGATATATAAATCGGTCCAAGAATTTGTAAACTTAGGTTTTGTAGAAGATGTTGGAACGAAAATTTATGGAGCTCAGGCATCAGGCTGCTCACCAATTTCAACCGCTATAAAAAATGATTGGGAAACATTTAAACCAGTAAAACCTGATACCATTGCAAAGTCTCTGGCTATCGGCAATCCTGCGGATGGACTAAATGCTATAAACCTAATGAGAGGTATAAATTCATATTCTGAAGAAGTTACTGATGAAGAGATAGTAGAGGCTATGAAATTATTAGCTGAAACTGAAGGAATTTTCACAGAAACAGCAGGTGGTGTTACACTTGGGTGTGCAAAAAAGATGATCGAAAATGGACAAATATCTCGAGATGAGGATTTAGTTCTAATAATTACTGGGAATGGTCTTAAAACTCAAGACCCTTTAGTAGGAAACATTAAAAGTCCTTACACAATTAATCCAAAATTGGAGGATTTTGATAATATACAATATTAAGGAGCAAAATTATGGCAAATGTTAGAATACCAACACCATTAAGAAGGTTAACTAATGAAAAAGATGAGGTTAATACTTCATCAACTAATATATTGGGGATGGTTGAAGATCTTGAATCACAATTTCCAGGAATTAAAGATAGATTGTGTGATGAAGATGGTTCAATAAGGAAATTTATAAATATTTATGTTAACGATGAAGACATTAGATTCTTAAATGGTCCCGAGACTGAAATCAAAGATGAAGATATTGTGTCAATAATACCAGCCATAGCAGGGGGTTAATTAGTTAAAAAAATCCTTAATTTTTCCTAAATATTCTGAAAAAGGATTTTTAGCTTCTTTATCTACTTCTTTTTGAAAATCTTGCATCAGTTTCTTTTGTTTAGATGAGACTGTTTTAGGTATTACTAGCTCCAACTTAACATAAAGATCCCCATGAGAATTTGAATTAAGAGACTTGATTCCCTTACCCTTCAATCTCATCATCTGTCCTGGTTGAACTCCAGGAGGAATTTTTAACTCAGATTTCCCTTCTAAGGTTGGTATATCGATTTTACCCCCAAGAACAGCTTGAGGAATACTTATGGGTACTTCGCACATTATGTTCTCTTCTTCTCTTTTGAAAAAAGGATGGTCTTTTACTAATATATCAACATATAAGTCTCCGCTTGGACCACCATTTATTCCAGCATCACCTTCAGATCTGACTCTAAGTCTTGTACCATTATCAACTCCAGGCGGAATTTTAACTTCAACATTTTTATTTTCGGTTGATTCAGAAAAAGCACCAGCTCCCCCACAGGATCCGCAAGATCTACTTACAGAAAAGAAACCTTGTGAATAATTTACTTCACCTGCACCGTTACATGCATTACAAGTTTTATATGTTTTTGCTCTTCTGATAGCAACATTTTTCTTTGTGCCAATAACAGCCTCATTAAAATCTAAGACAACCTCATATCTTAAATCTCTACCTTTATACCTTGTGGGCTCAGAACTTGAGCGACTTCTTCCACCACCCCTTCTACCTTGACCAAAAAAATCATTTATAAGGTCTTCAATATCAGGGATTCCGGATCCGGAGAACCCACCACCAGGGAAACCACCCTGAGGACCAGCAGTACCGAATGTATCATATTGATTCTTTCTCTCAGAATCACCCAAAACTTGATATGCCTCATTAATCTCTTTAAATTTTTCTTCGGCTTTTTTATCATTTTTATTTCTATCAGGATGATATTTAAGTGCCAATTTTTTATAAGCTTTTTTGATTTCATCCTCAGATGAAGACTTATTGACACCTAAAACTGAATAGTAATCTTTGGAACTCATTTATTTTCTCCTGAGGATACGATAACCATTACTGGTCTTACTAGTTTGTCTTCTAACCTATAACCATTCTGAATTATTTCTAATATTTTATTTTCATCATATTCACCAGAACTTTTCTTATCTATAGCTTGGTGCTCCAGAGGATCAAATGAATCACCTAATTTTACCTCTATTTTAGTAAAATTATTTTTTTCGATAAATTTTTCAAACTCTTTCAGAACTGCTGTCATTCCTTTGTAAAAATCAGTTTTTTCTGAAGACTCTTTATATAATTCCATACCTCTTTCAAAATTGTCAAAAAAGTAAAGCAAGTCTTTGAAGAGATTTTCTTTAGCATATGATACCGATTGATCTCTATCAGAAATACTTCTTTTTTTGTAGTTTTCAAATTCTGCAGCTAATCTATAAATTTTCTCATCGAGAGCTTTTTTTGCTTTTTCTAAATCCTCTGTAAGACTCAAATATGACTCGGCATCTTCTGAATCATCTAAATGAAAAAAAAGATTTGTACCATCTTTATCAGAGGGAAAATCAATTTTAAAAGCATTGAAATTTCCATCATATTTAGAAACTTTACAATCAGATTTCGCTAATAAATTAACTAAATCATCTATATTGGAAACTGAAATTTTCGTGTCCTTAGTAATTTCACTTTCTTTCTCTGACGAATTAACTTCTTCCTTTAAGTCTTCTTCTTTTCTTTCTGACATTGCCAATCTCCAGTGATAATATAGTCATTAAAAATTAAATTTCAAAGTATTTTTCAAAAATACCCTCTAATACTCCAGAATCTGATACCAAATAATTTTTTTTGTTAAAAAACTCAACTATTTTTATCAAGATTATAATCCCAAATACTATAACTTTCTCTCTCCCTTTCTCTAGACCTACAATATTTAATCTTTCTCTCCAACTAATCTTGGATAAAAGATTTAATATTTTATATGTTTTAGCTAGACTCATCTTGTGACCTGAGATTTTTTTTTCATCGTATTGTTCCATTTTTAAATCTATTGCTGCTAATGTTGTTGGAGTGCCAGCATTCATTATAATATGAAAATCATTATTTAAGAATTGCTTATTAATTTTATTAGAAATTAAGAAATTGTCTACATATTCTGATATTTTGGTTAATTCATTTATAGGATATTCATTATAGTTTTTAAATTTTTTTAACATCTTAACGACCCCTATATTAAGTGAGATGTAAGAAGAAACATTATCATCTATAACTAATACTAATTCTGTACTACCACCACCGATATCAACTACAAGATATTTATCATTTTTTTTAAATTTAGATATCGCACCCTTAGCAGTGAGTTCTGCTTCAACCTTGGGAGATATAATATTAAGTTTATATTTCCATTTTGAAAAAAACTCAGATTTAATTTGTTTCTTGTTAGTAGCATCTCTAAAAACACTAGTTCCAACAATTTTTACCTTTTCTACATTATATTTTTTTAATAATAAAAATATCTTGTTCAAAGTTGAATAGTATTTCTTTGTTAATCTGAGTTCATTGTCAGAATTCAAATGTTTACCTAAGCCAACTATTTCTCTATATTTTAGAATATTAAAATATGATTTTTGATCTTTTTCTTGGATTAAGACTCTAAAAGCATTTGTACCTAAATCAACTGCTGCTATTTTCATTGAATTCCTTATGTTTCAGACCGTTTTGAACATAATTAGATGATGACTCCATTATCATCTTATAGTCCTCTTCATTAATTGGCCTAATTTTCTTGCAAGGAGAACCCATATATAAATGACCAGGCTCTAAATACATTCCAGGTGGTACAAGTGAACCAGCAGCTACAATTGTATTACACCTAATTTCAGCACCATCTAAAACTATTGCACCCATACCAATTAAAATTCTACTTCTGATGGTACATGCATGGATTATACATCCATGTCCAATTGTTACATCATTCTCAATATGAGTAGGAAATTTTTTTGAATCTATATGGATTATTGTTCCATCTTGAATATTGGTTCTGCTTCCAATTTTTATATAGTTATTATCTCCTCTTAAAACTGTTTTATACCATATAGAAGAATCTGGACCTATCTCAACATTACCAATTATTTTTGAATCTGGAGCCACGAAGACTGAGCTATGAATATTTGGTTTTAAAGTTAAATTGTGGTTAATATCTTTATAAAGAGGATTTTGTCCAACTACAACTCTAGACATGATTTACTTTTTTATATTATATTTTTTATTAAACTTCTCAATTCTACCAGTAGTTCCACCAGATCGTTCTTTTCCTGAATAAAAAGGATGTGAAGAACTAGATATCTCTATTTTCACCAAAGGATATTCATCACCTTCATGGGTGACTTTTTCATCTGTTTCAACAGAAGACTCGATTATATAGTTTTGATCAGTTGTAATGTCTTTAAATAAAACCTTACGAGAAACTGGGTGAATATCTTTTTTCATAGTCACATATCGTAACACTAATAATGAGTTTTTCAACTATTTATCAGTGAATTCTGCATCAATTACATCCTTCTCATCTTTCTTTTTTTCTTCATTTGTATCAGGCTGATTATCATCAGCAGAATCTTCAGTTGGTTGATCTTGAGAAGCTTGTTGATACATTTTTTCGGCTAAACCATGAGAGGCCTTTGAAATAGCTTCAGATGCATTTTTTATATCATCTAAACTATCCGAACCTACAGCTTCTTTTCCTTTTGCTATAGCATCCTCTATTTCTTTTTTCTCATCGTCGCTGACCTTATCTGAATTTTCTGATATTGTCTTCTCAGTGGCATATATCAACTGATCAAGATTATTTTTCTCATTTATTAATTCTTTCTTTTCATTATCTTCTTCTGCTTTTGACTCTGCATCCTTGACCATTTGATCAATTTCATCTGATGATAGCCCAGACGAGGCCTCAACTTTAATCTTTTGTTCTTTATTGGTGGCCTTATCGACTGCGGAAACATTTAGTATTCCGTCGGAATCAATGTCAAATGTAACCTCTATTTGAGGGATGCCTCTAGGTGCTGGGGTTATACCATCTAGGATGAATTTAGCCAATGTTCTATTATCAGAAGCCATGGATCTCTCACCTTGGGTTACATGAATTTCTACACTTGGCTGATTATCTTGAGCAGTAGAAAAAACTTGGCTTTGCTTGGTTGGAATTGTTGTATTTCTTGTGATAATAGGAGTATTCACACCACCTAATGTTTCGATTCCAAGAGAAAGAGGTGCAACATCTAAAAGTAAAACATCTTGAACATCGCCACTTAAAACTCCTCCTTGAATTGCTGCCCCCAAGGCTACAACTTCATCAGGATTAATACCTTTATGTGGTTCTTTTCCAAAAAAATCTTTTACAGTTTGTTGGACTAATGGAATTCTAGTGGACCCTCCAACTAAAATTACTTCATTTATTTCAGATGCTTTCAACCCAGCATCTTTCAATGCATTTTTACATGGAACTAAAGATGCTTTAATTTTTGAATCAATTATTTGCTCAAATTTAGCTCTAGACAGCTTTATTAATAAATGTTTTGGTCCATTTTGATCCGCTGTTATAAATGGCAAATTAACTTCAGTTTCAACTGATGATGATAATTCAATTTTAGCCTTTTCTGCAGCTTCACGAAGTCTTTGAAGTGCCATTTTATCAGTGCTCAAATCAACACCATTGTCTTTTTTAAATTCATCTATAAGAAAATCAATAATTTGTCTATCAAAATCATCACCACCTAAAGAGGTATCTCCATTTGTAGACTTTACTTCAATAACATCATCACCAATCTCAAGGATAGATACATCAAATGTTCCACCTCCAAGATCATAAACAGCAACTAAACCATCCTTCTTTTTATCAAAACCGTATGCTAAAGCTGCAGCTGTTGGCTCATTTATTATTCTCTCAACATTTAACCCCGCAATTTTACCAGCATCTTTTGTTGCTTGTCTTTGGCTATCATTAAAATATGCAGGAACTGTAATTACTGCATCTGTGACTTTTGTACCTAAATATGATTCCGCTGCCTTCTTTAACTTTGTTAAGATATTGGCGGATATTTGTGATGGGGAATATTCTTTATCATTTACCTTAACCCATGCATCACCGTTCTTATTTTTAATAACTTCGTAAGGTAACACCTTTCTATCATTTTCAGTTTCTTCAAATCTTCTACCTATTAATCTTTTAGCGGAATATATTGTACTCTCTGGATTTACAACAGCTTGTCTTTTCGCTGGATCACCAACTAAAATCTCAGAATCTTTACCATAACTTACTACAGATGGAGTGGTTCGATTACCCTCTTCGTTTATTATTACCTTAGGCTCTGAGCCCTCTACAAATGATATACATGAATTTGTTGTACCTAAATCAATTCCAATTACTTTGCCCATTAAAACAGACCTCCATTGTTCACTTTATTTCAAGCTAATCATTAAAAAAAAGTTGTCAAGAAAATTACAACTAAATCAAAGAAACAACTGTTGAAGCAGCTTCTTTCATTGTAGTTGCTGTTGTGATATTTAAATCAGAATCATCTAACATTTTCTTCCCTAGCTCTACATTGGTACCTTCTAGTCTAACAACAAGCGGAACTTCAATTCCAACTTCTTTAGCGGCAGTAATAATACCTTCAGCTATAGTGTCACATTTCATAATTCCACCAAAAATATTAACCAATATAGCTTTAACATTGTCATCACTAAGGATCATTTTAAATGCTTGAGTTACCTGTTCTACAGATGCTCCACCTCCAACATCTAAGAAGTTGGCGGGTTCTGCACCATGATATTTTATTATATCCATTGTAGCCATAGCTAACCCTGCACCGTTAACAAGACATCCAATATTCCCATCAAGTTTAACGAAGCTAAAACCCCACTCCTTTGCTTCTAGTTCGAGTGGCTCTTCCTCAGTTGGATCATGGAGTTCTGGATACTCTTTATGTCTAAATTCAGCATTATCATCAAAATTAATTTTTGCATCTAATGCTCTAATTTCACCCTCATTCGTTGCTATAAGGGGATTGACTTCAACTAAAGCACAATCCATTTCTGTATAAAGATTATATAGTCCAGAGATAATAGAACTTAATTGCTTAGTTTGTTCTTTATCAAGACCAAGGAAATATGAAATTTTTCTAATATGAAAAGGTTGAATCCCAACAACAGGGTCAATTGGTTGAGTTAAAAGCTTTTCTGGTGTTTCTTCTGCTACCTTTTCAATGTCAACTCCACCCTCTGGACTCGCAATAATTACATTCTTTTCAGTTGATCTATCTGTTACCAATGATAGATAATATTCTTTTTTGATAGTTGAAGATTTTTCAACATATACCTTATTAACTAATTTACCTTCAGGCCCTGTTTGATGTGTAACTAAAGTCATACCTAACATTTGTTTGACTGTATCTCTAACCTCTTCAGGAGTTTTTACCAATTTAACCCCTCCAGCCTTTCCTCTTCCACCAGCATGAATTTGAGCCTTAACAACAAATTCGTCAACTCCCAGTGATTTTGCATACTCTTCAGCATCGTTTTCATTTTCAAAAACTTTACCTTCAGAGGTATTTACTTTAAATCTTCTAAAAAGATCTTTAGCTTGATATTCATGTATATTCATAAGAATCCCCTATCTAAATTATAGACTTTAATAAACTTTTTCTCATTAATGCGATATTAGAAATTGATATACCCTTAGGGCAAACCGCTTCACATTCTGCGTGATTAGAACATGAACCAAAACCCTCACTGTCCATAGTTTTTACCATATTAGTTACCCTTTCGCTAGCNTCAACTTTACCTTGAGGTAATTTTGAAAGATGGGAAATTTTAGCACTTGTAAATAAAGCTCCAGATGCATTTGGGCANGATGCAACACAGGCTCCACATCCAATACATGCTGCAGANTCAAAGGCATCCTCAACTTGCTCTTTGGAAATTAAAATGCTGTTCGCATCAGGTGCATTTCCGGTATTTGCAGATATATAACCACCCGCTTGAATAATTCTATCAAAAGAACTTCTGTCTACAACAAGGTCTCTTACTATTTTAAAAGGAGTTGCACGGAAAGGCTCTATAACTAAAGTATCACCATCTTTAAAATGTCTCATATGAAGTTGNCAAACAGTAGTCTTCTTTTCAGGACCATGAGCGATACCATTAATTACAAAACCACAAGTTCCACAAATTCCTTCTCTNCAATCACTATCAAAAGATATTGGCATTATTCCATCTTTCGTTAAATCTTCGTTTAAAATATCTAACATTTCTAAAAAAGAGATATCAACAGGAACATCTTTCATTGAATAATAATGAAATTCTCCAGTAGATTCAGATGAATCTTGTCTCCAAATTTGAAGTTGTAGATTTAATTTATCAGCCATTATTTATAATTCCTCTGTGTCATTTCAACAAATTTATAATCTAAGTCTTCTTTATGAAGAATAGGACTGCCATTAGGTACATATTCCCATGCAGCGACATAATCAAATTGNTCATCTTTTCTAAGTGGCTCTCCCTCTTCTGTTTGATATTCTTCCCTAAAATGAGCACCGCATGATTCTTCTCTATTGAGTGCATCAGTAGCCATGAGCTCACCTAATTCNATAAAATCTGCAAGCCTACCGGCNTTTTCCAATGCTTTATTTAAGTTTGAATCATCGCCTACTATCTTTAAATCATTCCANAATTTCTCTTTAATTTGNGGTATTTTTTCAATTGCTTCTGTTAAAGATTCTTTAGTTCTGGACATTCCNACTAAATCCCACATTACAGCNCCAAGCTCTCTATGAAGCTCTAGCACTGTTGANGAACCTTTGATATTCATAAGAGNTTTNGATTTATTTTTAGCAAATTCAATTCCTTCTTTTACTTCTTCTGAATTNTGGGACACNGGTTCAAAAGAGTTNNTAGCTAAATAATTTCCNAGAGTATATGGAATTACAAAATAACCATCAGCAAGTCCTTGCATTAAAGCACTGGCACCTAGCCTATTAGCTCCATGATCAGAGAAATTAGCCTCACCTAAAACAAAAAGGCCTGGAATATTNCTCATTAAATCATAATCAACCCATAGACCNCCCATTATATAATGAATTGCGGGATATATTTTCATTGGCTTTTTATAAGGACTATCACCAGTAATTGTTTGATACATATCGAATAGATTTCCATATTTTTCGGAAATATTTTTATTGCCTAATCTATCTATAGCACTTCCGAAGTCTAAGTAAACAGCTTTTCCTGTAGGTTCAAGACCAAGACCATCGTCACACACTCTTTTAATTGCTCTAGAGCCCACATCTCTAGGAACTAAATTTCCATAAGCAGGATACATTCTTTCTAAGAAATAATCTCTATCGGAATCAGGAATCAAATCTGGTTCTCTTTTATCATCTTTATTTTTAGGAACCCAAACTCTACCATCNTTCCTTAAACTCTCAGACATTAAAGTTAGTTTTGATTGAAAATCTCCAGATGCAGGAATACATGTTGGATGAATCTGAGCGAAACATGGGTTGGCCATTAATGCACCCTTTTGGTGACATCTCCATGCAGCTGTAGCATTTGAACCNTTACCATTTGTAGANAAATAATANACATTTCCATAACCACCAGTACANAGAACAACAGCTTCTGCTGTATGAGATTCAATTTCNCCAGTTTTTANGTTTCTAACAACTATACCTCTGGCTACTCCATCAATTACTATTAAATCTAACATTTCTCTATTTGGATAAAAATCAATCTGTTTTTTAGCAGCCTGTCTCATCATTGANCTATAAGCNCCAAGAAGTAATTGTTGACCAGTCTGACCCCTTGCATAGAAAGTTCTGGATACTTGTGCACCACCGAAGGATCGATTGGTTAAAAGACCACCATAATCCCTGGCAAATGGTACTCCNTGAGCAACACATTGATCAATAATGCTAGTACTTATTTCGGCTAACCTGTGAACATTAGCCTCTCTGGCTCTATAGTCCCCACCTTTAATTGTATCAATAAAAAGCCTATGAACACTATCACCATCATTTTGGTAATTTTTAGCAGCATTAATTCCNCCTTGAGCAGCAATACTGTGAGCTCTTCTAGGTGTATCTTGGATGCAAAATGTTTTTACATTATATCCTAGTTCAGCAAGTGTTGCTGATGCCGAAGCTCCAGCTANACCNGTCCCTACTACTATTACATTAAATTTTCTTTTATTAGCAGGATTTACTAGCTTTATGCTAGATTTATATTTTGACCATTTGTCATTCAAATCTCCTGTNGGAGTTTTACCGTTAAGCTTTGAAACACTTGTAACAATTTCTTTTTCTGGTGCTGCTGAACTGCTTTTTATCATAATATATAATAAACCTAATTAATAAAAAAAATGTATATTGGTATAATTAAAAAACCAACGCTAATTATAGTACCTAATAAATAGCTGATGCTATAAGTGATTCTGGTAAAATTCTTGCCATATATACCTAATGATTGAAACGAACTCCAAAAACCATGACCAAGATGTAAAGATAATAGCAATAATGATACTGTATAACCTATTACAACCCATATGTTTGAAAACTCCTCAGTTATTAGTCGATATAAATCTCTTACAGGTTCTCCACCATTAACTCCAGGATAAATAGTTTCATAATAAGCACCAAATCTGAACTGCAAGACATGCCAGATTAGGAAAGCCATTACAACAATTCCTGTAATAACCATTGAAGTTGATGCATAAGTTTTCTTGCTATTCCCACCTGCAAAATTAGAAACTGCATATCTATTATTTCTAGACTTATAATTTTGATAATTAGTATATAAAGCTGATGTAATATGTATTAAAAAGAATGCTAATAAACCTAATTCTGCAACAGTAAAAAGTATTCCAAAAGATTCTAAGAAATGAGCATATGCATTAAAATCTTGACCCGGAGGATTACCAGTAAAAATTGTTATATTCCCGGCTAAATGAACAATTAAAAATAAAAATAATGAAAGGCCAGTAATGGCAATTACTACTTTTTTAAGTATAGAAGAAAATGTTATAAATTTGCTCATTTTTTATAATTTATAAAATTCCAAAACTATCAATAAGATCGCAGAGCTCTTTAACATGAGAAGCTGAAGTGGCTAACTCTTTCTTCTCACTATCATTTAGGTCAATCTCCAAAATCTTATCAACCCCACTACTAGAAAGTATAACGGGTAATCCAACGAATTGGTCTTTAACTCCATACTGACCTGAACTATAAACACAGCATGGTAATAACTTTTTTTGATCTTTTAAAATTGATTGGGCCATTTCAACTGCAGACACACCAGGTGCATAAAAAGCACTTCCAGTCTTCAATAATTTTACTATTTCGGCCCCGCCATCTCTGGTCCTTTGAATAATCTCATCCAATCTATTATTTTCAATTAATTGAGTAATAGATACTCCAGATACGGTTGTATAACTTTTTAATGGAACCATATCGTCTCCATGACCACCAAGGACTAATGTGTCTATTTTAGAAACGGATGTATCAAGTTCCATCGACAGGAAAGCTTTAAATCTNGCTGAATCAAGAATTCCNGCCATNCCTAAAACTCTTTGATCTGGAAATCCGCTAACCTTNTGTGCAACATAAGTCATAGCATCTAGTGGATTTGTTACNACTATNATNATACTGTTAGGTGAAAATTTAACGACTTGTTCAGTTACTTCTTTTATTATTTTGGTATTAGTTGAGATTAGATCATCTCTNCTCATCCCAGGTTTTCTTGCTAAACCAGAAGTAATTATCACAACATCAGAATCTTTAGTGTCTNAATAATCATTAGTGCCAATAACACTTGATGATATACCCGTAACAGAAAGCATTTGAGTCATATCTAAAGCCTTCCCCTGAGGGAGACCCTCTACAATATCTAATAGTACGACATCTGCAAGATCAAGCTCCAGAGCCCTGTAAGCAGCTGAAGCTCCCACATTTCCCGCACCAATAATTGAAATTTTTGGCTTAGAAATCAAATATAACCACCTTATAAAGCATCAATATNGACTATACNTTATCCATATTTTTAATAATTGCATCACCAAACTCTGAACATTTTAGAAGGTTAGCTCCCTCAATCTGTCTATGTAAGTCGTAAGTGACATCTTTGTCTAAAACTGTTTTTTCCAANGCTTTGACAATNAGATTAGANACCTCTCTCCAACCAATNTGCTCAAACATCATAACTCCTGATAAAATTACAGATCCAGGGTTAACTTTATCCTGACCAGCATATTTTGGAGCTGTTCCATGAGTTGCTTCAAATAATGCGATTTCNTCTCCNATGTTAGCACCTGGTGCTAAACCTAANCCNCCAATTTGAGCAGCACATGCATCAGACATATAATCACCATTCAAGTTTGGAAGAGCAAGTACATCATATTCGTCGGTTCTTGTTAAAATTTGTTGCAACATATTATCGGCAATTCTATCATTTATAACAATTTTACCTTCTGGTGCCTTACCATCATATTTATCCCATAATTCATCTTCAGAAATTGTTACATCAGGAAACTCTTCTTTCCCTANCTCATAACCCCAATCTTTGAAAGCTCCTTCNGTAAATTTCATAATGTTGCCTTTGTGAACTAAGGTTACGGTTTTTCTTCCATTATCTATTGCNTATTGNATTGCNTTTCTTACCAATCTTTTTGTGCCAAATGCACTGATTGGNTTAATTCCNACTCCTGAAAGATCTCTAACATTNGCACCNAACTTAGTTTGTAAAATTTTAATTAGTTCATTTGCTTCATCAGTNCCACTTTCATATTCAACACCTGAGTAAACATCCTCAGTGTTTTCNCTAAATAATACAACATCCATTTTTTCAGGATTTTTTACTGGAGAAGGAGTTCCATTGATCCATCTTACAGGTCTAACACAAGCATATANGTCCATAATTTGTCTTAAAGCAACATTTAGACTCCTTATTCCTCCACCAACTGGAGTTGTAAGTGGTCCTTTAATTGAAATAAGGTATTCACTTATTACATCTGTAGTTTCTTGTGGTAACCATTCTTTTGTTATATCTAACGCNTTTTCACCTGCATATACCTCTGCCCATGAAATTTTCTTTGACCCCTTAAAAGCTTTTTCAACAGCTGCATCAAAAACTCTTACTGATGCTGCCCATAGGTCGGGTCCGATTCCATCACCTTCAATGAATGTGATAATTGGGTTATCTGGAATATTNTAAGTTCCATCATTATTTACTGTGATTTTTGTCCCATCACTAGGGATTTTAATATGTGACATCTTTATATCTCCTTGGATTTAGCTCACTAAAATATTAATAAATAAAAAGAAAAAATCAATCTTTAATTTGATTTAATCATTTGACGTAAAACAGTTTGAAGTATTCCTCCGTTATAATAGTAATCAATCTCAACAATAGAATCTAATCTGCAAATTACCTCTATCTCTTTCAANCTACCATCCTCTGACTCAATTTTTACTACTAAATCAGACAAAGGCTTCAAACCACTAGAAATTCCTTCAATAGAGAATTTTTCATTCCCAGAAATTCCATGAGTTTGTGCNCTTTCACCCTCTTTGAATTGGAGAGGNAATACTCCCATACCAACCAAATTNCTTCTATGAATTCTTTCAAAACTTTCGGCTAAAACTGATCTAACACCTAAAAGCATTGAACCTTTTGCTGCCCAGTCTCTTGAACTTCCNGTTCCATATTCTTTACCAGCAATTACAATCAAATCTGTTCCTTTTTCTTTATATTTCATGGCAGCATCATAGATTGATAATTGTTCGCCTGAATCAAAAAATTTTGTAAAACCGCCTTCTATATTNTCTAAAAGCTTATTTTTTATTCGAATGTTAGCAAAAGTACCTCTCATCATAACCTCATGATTTCCTCTTCTTGAACCATAACTATTAAAATCTTTAAGGCTAACCCCTTTGCTAACTAAATATTTACCCGCTGGTGTTTCCTCAGTAAAAGAACCTGCAGGCGATATATGATCTGTTGTTATTGAATCACCAAGATAAGCTAAAACTCTNGCTTCACTAATATCAGAGACTTTTGGTAAATCTACTGACAAATCGTCAAAGAACCCAGGTTTTTGTATATAAGTTGAATCTTCACTCCAATCATAAATAGAACCATCAGGAATTGATATNGATTCCCATCTATCATCACCAACAAATACATTCTGGTATCGATTTATAAATGTATCAGGAAGTATAGATTTATGAACTGTATCATTAATTTCGCTATTTGATGGCCATATGTCTTTTAGATATACATCTGTTCCATCTTTTGACTTTCCAATNGNTTCATTGTAGAAGTCAATNTCAANNGTNCCAGCTAAAGCATATGCTACTACAAGGGGTGGTGACCCAAGATAAGAAAGTCTAATCAAAGGATGCACTCTTCCTTCAAAGTTTCTNTTTCCACTTGAAACAGCAGCAACATGCATAGAGTTTTCAGTAATTACATCACCAACTTCTTCTGGCAAAGGTCCACTATTTCCAATGCAAGTTGTACAACCAAAACCTACAGTCTTAAAACCTACATCTGCAAGACTATCCAGAAGACCAGCATTTTTTAGATAATCAACCACCACTTTTGATCCTGGAGCAAGACTAGTTTTAACATATGATGGAACTTTAAGGCCTAAATCATTTGCCTTCTTTGCAACTAAACCTGCAGTAATCATCACATATGGATTAGATGTATTAGTACAACTTGTTATTGCAGCTAAAACTACAGAACCGTTTTTAAGTTTTTCATCTGTTCCTTGAATTTCATATTCCTTAATACTGTCAACCTCTCTCACTTTAAGTTCAGAATTTAATGAAGACTTCATTTCTGATAATAATATTCTATCTTGAGGTCTTTTAGGTCCAGCTAAAGCTGGCTCAACAGTTTCTAAATTTAAATATAATGACTTGTAATATTCTGGATCTTTACTGGTTGAATCTCTAAAACTATTCTGACTTTTATAATATTGTTCAACTAAATCAATTTCTTCTTGGGTTCTACCAGTCAGCTTCAAATAATTTAATGCTTCTTGATCAACTGGGAAAAAGCCCATTGTAGCACCATATTCTGGGGCCATGTTTGCGATAGTAGCTCTATCTGGCAAAGGAAGATTATCAAGTCCAGGGCCATAAAATTCGACAAATTTTCCTACAACCCCTTCTTCTCTCAACATTTGAGTTATGTTTAAAACAAGATCAGTGGCAGTAACTCCCTCACACAGTGTACCTTCTAATTTAAATCCAATTACATCTGGTATTAAAAAATAGAGCGGTTGGCCTAACATAGCTGCCTCAGCTTCAATACCGCCAACACCCCAACCAAGTACACTGATTCCATTAATCATTGTGGTATGTGAATCAGTCCCTACGAGTGTATCTGGGATTGAAATTTCATTGTTATCTTGTTCAACTTTTTGCACCAATTTGGCCAAGTACTCCAAATTTACTTGGTGTACAATTCCGTTACCTGGTGGAACAGCTCTAAAATTTTCAAATGCAGTTTGAGCCCACCTTAGAAAAGAATACCTCTCTTGGTTTCTCTCAAATTCGAGCTTAGTATTTAACATTAAAGAATTTTCCTCTTTAAAATGATCAACTTGAACTGAATGATCTATAACCAAATCAACGGGAACTAATGGGTTAATTGAACTTGTATCTTCTCCTAAAGAATTTACAACATCTCTCATGGCGGCTAAATCTGCTACACAAGGGACTCCAGTAAAATCTTGTAATACTACCCTGGAAGGTCTGAAAGGAATTTCAAATTTATCATCTTTATTAGTTATAAATTTTTTAATTAGTTTTTCATCAACTATTCTATCATCATAATTCCTGACAAGATTCTCTAATAATATTCTTAAAGAGTAAGGCATTAAATCTAAATCAAAATTATATTTACTTGCTACTTTAGGTAATGAATAAAAGTTTGTCTCCTTGTTCGAGTATTGAATCTTATCTAAAAAATCTTTATTTAACATATTATAAATCCTTTTTTTTAAGCAAAATTAATATTTTCTATTTGCTTTAATTTATTCAACCTTCCATCATGTCTTCCACCTTCATAATCAGATGTAAGCCATAGCTCAACTATATTTTTTGCAACATCTGTTGATACATATTTTGAACCAATAGTGATTATATTTGAATCATTATGAGCTCTTGAAACAGTAGCAATGTTTACATCATTTGCTATAACTGCTCTAATATTGGGATATTTGTTTGCGACAATATTCATCCCACATCCTGATGCACAAATTAGTATACCTCTTTCAAAATGTCCTTGAGAAACTTTAACTGAAACTTCAGATGCTGGGTCTGGATAATCACAAGATTCATCACCTGAAGCACCAAAGTCTTTAACTTCAAATCCTATTTTTTGAATGTAAATTTTAAGTTCCTCTTTTAATGAGAAACCTCTATGGTCAGAACCAATAGCAATTTTCATAATTTATTCCTCAAATTTTTTAAATATAAGAGTACAATTAGTTCCACCAAAACCAAAGGAATTACTAACTGCAATGTTAATTTTCTCCTCAACTGTAGTGTGCGGAACATAGTTTAAATCGCAACCCTCTTGTGGATTGTCCAAGTTTATTGTAGGTGGCACACATCCCTCATGCAAAGCTAAAGAAGCAATACCTGCCTCAAGTCCTCCGGCCGCACCCAAAAGGTGACCAGTTATAGACTTTGTTGAACTTACCAACAATTTACTTGAGTGGTCTCCAAATACTTTTTTAATTGCATTTGTCTCATTAATATCGTTTTGTTGTGTAGAAGTTCCATGAGCATTTATATAATCAACCTGCTCAGGATTTATTCCTGCATTTTTCAATGCCATTTCCATGCAAATAACGGGTCCATCGATTGAAGGGGATGTAATATGGTGAGCATCACCACTCATTCCTGAACCAATTAATTCTGCATAAATTTTAGCCCCCCTTTTTTTTGCATGTTCAAGTTCTTCAAGAAGAACGAGGCCTGAGCCTTCTGCCATAACAAAACCATCTCTATCTTTATCAAATGGCCTTGAAGCAGCTTTTGGATCTTCATTTCTAGTGGATATTGCTCTCATTACATTGAAACCCGATATAGCAACATGGACTAATGGGGCTTCAGCTCCTCCTGAAATCATTGCTACAGCATCGCCTCTTTGAATATTCATAGCCGCATAAGCAATTGCATGGGCGCCAGCAGCACAAGCAGTAGCAGTTGCACAATTTGGTCCCTTTAAATTATTAAAAATAGAAACATAACCTGCAGCCATATTTGGTACCATTGATGGAACAAAAAAAGGAGAAACTCTAGAAGCTCCTTTTTCTCTGTATGCAATCACATTATCAACAAAAGTTTGTATTCCTCCGATTCCAGAGCCAATATATGAGCCTATAAGGTTTTCATTTTCAGGGGTTATTTCTAAGCCTGAATCTTTTAAGGCTAAAACAGCAGCAGCAGCAGCATATTGAATAAATACATCGCTTCTTCTTGCTTCTTTCGGATCTATGAAGTCTTCAGCATTAAAATGTTCTGCAATTTCACCACCAAACTTAGTTTTTAAATCTGTATTATCAACTCTTTTTAAAAAATCGATACCAGAAATTCCTTCTTTTATTTTTGGCCATATTTCATCTGACCCAACTCCAAGCGATGAAACCATTCCAACTCCAGTAATTACGACTCTATTCATTTATTTTTTATTGTTAGAGATATAATCTATAGCATCACTAACTTTTAAGATTTTCTCTGCATCCTCGTCGGCTATTTCTACACCAAATTCATCTTCCATACTCATTATCAATTCTACTAAATCTAATGAATCTGCACCTAAATCATCAATAAAATGAGACTCAAGTGTAATGTCACCCTCTGCTTTACCAAGTTGTTGAGCAATCATTGAGATTACCTTTTGCTTTATTTCCTCTGACATTTCTTCCTCCTCTAGGTGTACAAGCCACCATTAATCTTTAATATTTCACCTGTAATATATGATGAATCATCTGATGCTAAAAACAATACAGATTTTGCTACATCTTCTGCTTGACCGAATTTAGCTAAAGGAATCATTTCCATATATTTTTGCTTAATCGCATCTGGCAAACCTTCAGTGATATCTGTTTCAATAAAACCTGGGCTAATTGCATTAACATTAATATTTTTTGAACCAAGTTCCTTAGCAAGTGATTTTGTAAAACCGAAAATTGCAGACTTGGTAGAAGAATAATTGGCTTGCCCAGGGTTACCCATTTCGCCAACTACTGAGGTTATAGATATAATTTTTCCATATTGATTTTTAACCATTGATCTGACAACATTTTTTGTGCAATTAAACACTCCTTTTGCATTAACATTAAATACTTCATCCCATTGAGATTCTTTCATCCTCATAAAAAGTGAGTCTCTCGTTATTCCAGCATTATTTACCAAAATATCAATTCTTCCATACTTATCTAAAATTGCTCCTATCTTTTCATCAGAATCGGAAGTAATAGAAATATCAAATTTTACTGCCTCGAAAGTTCCTTGTGAATTAATTTCTTTCATCAATCTAATAGTTTCATTAGCTGAATCATCTGAATTTGTATAATTGAAAATTACAGTTGCATCATGTTTAGCAAATTCTAGAGCAACAGCTTTGCCTATACCTCTAGAGCCACCAGTTATAAATACAATCTTATCTTTAAACATATTATATTTTTTCCAAATCAGCTTTTTCGCCGAAATTACCAACGGTACTGTCCTTAGCTATTCTTTTTATAAGTCCTGATAAAACATTTTTAGGTCCAACCTCTAAAAATTCATCGACACCTAATTTTGAATTTAAATAACTTACTGATTGGTGCCATAATACTGGACTTGTTAGTTGGTCTAATAACAAGTCTTTAACTTTAAATTTATCATCAAATTTTTTTGCATTAAAATTAGAAATCATTGGTATTTTGAATTCAAGAAAATTTATTGAATCTAGCACACTCTTCATCTGTTCAACAGCTGAAGTCATGAGCTTAGAGTGAAAAGGAGCACTTACATCCAAAAGAACAACTCTTTTAGCTCCAGCCTTTTTTGCCAATTCTGCAGCTCTTTCAACAGCATATTTTACACCTGATATAACAACCTGTCCTATACTGTTATAGTTTGCAGGTGCTACAAATTCTTTATCAGATGAAGCATGTTGACATATTTCATTAACTTTATCATCAGGCAATCCTAAAACTGCTGCCATGCCACCAACCCCAAGCGGCACTGCCTCTTGTGTATACTCTCCTCTTTTCCTAACAGCCCATATGGCATCTTCAAATGAAATAGAACCACAAGCTACCAAGGCAGAGTATTCACCTAGGCTATGACCTGCGACATAAGATGGTTTCAAATCCTTTTCAGACATAAGAACTTCATGAGCTGCAGTGCTGACAGTTAAAATAGCAGGTTGAGCATTTACAGTTAAATGAACATCATCACTTTCAAAACATAACTTCTTCATGTCAATTGAAAGTTTATTTGAAGCAATTTCAAAAATTTCTCTTGCTTTTGAAAAATTCTCATAAAGATCTTTACCCATACCGACATATTGGGAACCTTGACCTGGAAAGACTAAAGCTAACACTAAATTACACCTCTAAACATTAATACTATGCTTTTCTAGACTCTTCGTAATCCTCTATTGATGAATATCTATGTGAAACTTTTAATTCCCCTGACTTTTTATCTTGAGATAGGCCTGGTAGAGCAATCTTTTGATGATTTCTTCTCTTGCCAACTTTTGACTTAGATTTTTTTCTTTTTGGTACTGCCATAATTCAATCCTTATTTATCCTCTATTATATGATAAAAATACTTTTTTACAATAAATTTAAAAATGATTTTTCAAAAATTTCTTTCTACCTATAAAAATTAGATATTAGTCTCCTTGTATGATCATGTTTAGGTGATTTTACAATATCTTTCAAGAGACCTGATTCAATAATCTTTCCTTCACTAATAATATGTAATGAATCACAAATCTTAGAAATAAATTGAATATCATGAGATATTGCAAAAATGGTTAAATCCAAATCATCTCTTAAATCACTCAGGATTTGAATAATTTCATCCTGAATATAAGGGTCAAGTGAAGAAACTGGTTCATCTAAAATTAAAAATTGTGGGCTCCAAAGCAAAGCTTGCATAATTAAAACTCTCTGTCGTTGACCTCCACTAATTTGAGATGGTAGTGAATCCAATACATTATGTTCAATAGACAATCTCTTGCATAAATCTTTTATTTTAAAATTTAGAGCATCTTTTTTAAGGCCAATCAAATCACCTAAATCATCCAAGTTTTTCTTTATTTTCCTTCTGGGATTTAACGAACCTAATAAGTCCTGATAAACAAATTGAACTTTTTTTGCATAATCATGATAATCATAATTATTAATATCTTTACCAAAAACCTTAACATTCCCTTCAAATTCTCTGTATTGCTTGATCATTACTTTTACAAGACTTGATTTTCCTGCCCCGCTCAATCCAATTAATCCAATAGAATCTTTCTTTCTTATCTTCAAACATATATTTTCTAATATTTTCTTGCTATCAATAGTGAGGGATAAAGAATCTATTTCAGCAATGACTTCGTTAGGGTTAGATGAGAATTTATTTGAATATGGATTAATTTTCCTAGAAGTTCCTATCTGATTGATAGGTATAATTTTTCGATTCTTTAATTCAAATAAGACATCACAAAAACTATTAGCAACATTCTCATCATGAGTAATTAAAATAATGCCTATCTTCCTATTTTTTAGAATACTATCAAGAAGATTAAGAATTTTATTTTCATTTAAAACATCTAGTGACGAGGTTGCTTCATCGGCAATTATCAATCTAGGGTTATTTTGAATGCTTAATGCGATTAGAACCCTCTGTGCCATTCCTCCACTTAGCTCATGGGGATATAACTTCATTATAAGTTTAGCATCTTGCTCAAAACCAACTTCATTTAATAAATCAATAATTTTTGTGTTCAATAAATTATTTGAGACCTGAAGCTTTTCATTAATTTTAAAATGTTCTTCTATTGTTAAAAGAGGGTTTAAAGATGACAATGGTTCTTGAGGAATGTATGATAAATTTTGTTTATCATCATTGACATCTAAATCACAAACTTTAAATGTTTTGAAAGTTTTTTTTGCATTATATTCAGTTTCAAAATTTAATACGGAATATGCAAATAGTGATTTCCCAGAACCACTTTTCCCTATAATCCCTACCTTTGAAATGGGGCTTACTTGTAGATCAATCTCATCTAAAATTATGTTATCTGATATAGTTAGAGATAATCTCTCTATTTTTAAAAAATTTTTCATAATTACTTAAGAATCTTCAATACTTAGAGTGTATAATTTTTATTATGGAAAACAAAATCAAAGTATTCATTGGTCTAGTTATGATAATAAGTATTGGATATTTTACTGCATCATATTTTATGGATAAAAATGAATCAAAAAAGATAACAGAGCTGAATAATGTAAATAATCAACTAATGAAAATGAAATATAANGATCAAAATCAACTTAAAAAATATATTAAAAAAATTAATACTTCACAAATGAAAGAATCTGAACTATTACTACTTATTAATGCTCTAAACTATAACTTATCTAATTCAAACAATTTAACTAAGGATGAAATTAAAATTCTCAACACATATCGAAGAAACCATATCCATCAAATAGAGAGTGATTTATTAAAAGAGATGTATTTATCAAGCTTGATAAAAATTAATTACAATAATAATAACTGTGAAGAAGCAAAAATGCTTAGTAACGAGCTTATTGTGTTTCCAGCAATAAAAGAGGATGTAAGAGGTTTTATTAAAAACTGCTTGGAGGATTAGTATGATTATATACATAATAATAGGATTAATTGGTGGATTTATGAGTGGATTTATGGGAATCGGCGGTGGGCTAGTTATGGTTCCACTAATGGTATTTTTGGCAAAATTTACTCAACATTTAGCACAGGGAACGTCATTAGCGGTTCTGAGTTTGCCAGTTGTAATTTTTGGTGCTTACCAATATTACACTCATGGTAATGTTGACATTAAAGCTGCTCTAATAATCGCTGTAATGTTCTGTGTTGGAATTTTTTTGGGATCCAAGTTCGCACACACTTTTAGTTCAGATTCACTTAAAATTATATTTGGATTCCTAATGGTTATTATTGGAATGAAAATGATAGTTAACTAATTAGGAATTTTTCAATTGACTTCAAAAGTTGGTCTGAATTATCATGCCATTCCATTTTAGAATCTTTTNTCAACCATGTAATTTGCCTTTTTGCCAACCTTCTAGTATTAATTATCACCTTACTNATTGCATCATCAAGTGTAATCTCTTTTTTTAAATATGAACTAATTTCCTTATAACCAATAGACTTTAAAGGTTTAATTTCGAAACCATACTCACTAATGATACTGTTTGTCTCTTCAATTAATCCATCATCGATCATTCTTAATGTTCTTTTTTTTATATATAAGTCTAATTCGTCTTTATTAAGCCTTATTCCAACTTTTTTAATTTTTATATTAGCTAATGCTTTTGCGGGATTATNTTTTANATATACACTTGGTTTTTGCTTTTTTGTGTAATAAATTTCCATAGCCCTAGTTATTCTACTTTTATCATTTGGCTTAATTTTATTGGCAAATTCTATGTCTATTTTTTTAAGTTGTTCATAAACATAATGTGATCCCTTCGAATTAATTTCCATTGATATTTGATCTCTGACTTCTTTATTACTGCTAACACCATNACTAAGACCATTTANCATTGAGCTAATATATAGCTGAGTGCCTCCGGCTATNAGTGGAATATTATTTAGNTTACTAATCAAATCTCTTGAGAGATTCATNTAGTCCCAAGCATTGAAAGAATCATTTGGCTCAATTAAATCAATCAAGTGATGCCTAACAATTTCTCTTTGGTGCTTAGATGGTTTACCAGTTCCAATATTGAACTTTTTATAAATCTGCATAGAGTCTGCAGCAATAACATCTAAATTGAACTCTTTAGCGATCTTAATAGAATTTTCTGTTTTTCCAGAACAGGTTGGCCCTGTAAGTATTAATAGCTTTTTTTGTTTAAATTTCTCTGTAGTTGTCAATGTCTTCGTCTAAAGCTGCTTTTCTACTTAATCTTATCTTTCCATCTCTTTCTTTTGAAATACACTTTACAAGTACTTCATCGCCTTCATTTAATATATCAGAAACTTGTTTAACTCTTTCTTTAGCTAATTCGGAAATATGAATTAAACCATCTAATGTTGGACTTAGACCAACAATGGCACCAAAATCTAAAATTCTTTTCACTGTTCCAACATAAAATTTATCGACCTCAATTTCCCTAACAATGTAAGCTATATCACGCAAAGCATTTTTACAATTTTCTTCATTTAAAGATATAACATTTAACCTACCAGTATCATCTACATCAATTTTTACATCATTATCTTCAGTTAGCTTTCTTATATTTTTACCACCAGATCCAATGATATCTTTAATTTTTGCAGGATCTATTTGAATTGTTGTAATTCGGGGTGCATAAGGAGAAATTTCATCCTTTTTTACCTCAATTGTTTTTGCCATCTCTGACAAAATATGTAACCTACCTTCTCTGGCTTGGGTCATTGCTGATATAAATAATTCTTTGCTTATGCCTTTAATTTTTATATCCATTTGTAGAGCAGTAATTCCCTCAGATGTTCCACAAACTTTGAAATCCATATCACCTAAATGGTCCTCATCTCCAAGAATGTCAGACAAAATTACTGAATTCTCACCCTCTTTTACTAGTCCCATAGCTATTCCAGCTACTGGAGCTTTAACAGGAACCCCAGCATCCATAAGTGAAAGTGAAGATCCACAAACAGTTGCCATAGAGGATGATCCATTTGATTCAAGAATATCTGAAACTATTCTTATAGTGTAAGGGAAATCTTCAGGTTCAGGTAAAATAGCTTCAACAGCCCTTTTTGCAAGTTCACCATGACCAATTTCTCTTCTACCAGTGCCTAACCTAAAGGAAACTTCGCCAACACTAAACGGAGGAAAGTTATAATGAAGCATAAAAGGTCTCTTATCTTCACCCATCAAGGTATCTACTCTCTGTTGATCTTCTTTACTTCCAAGAGTACAAGCAACTAAAGCTTGGGTTTCACCCCTAGTAAAAACTGCAGATCCATGGGCTCTTGGCAATAATTTAATTTCTGTTGTGATTGGTCTTATTTGATCAAATGCTCTTCCATCAATTCTTATTTGATCATCAAACATCATATTTCTGACTGAGCTTTTCTTTAAAGAATCAAATATATTTTTAAATTCTTTCTCATTAAAATCATCAGCTGCAGACAATGCATTAAATGCTTTCTGATAAACTTCGTTTGTTTTAGAGCTTCTCTCTTGTTTTAGCTTAACTCTTATCGCCTCATCAAGATCAGTGGATACAGCCTGAACTATCTTTTCTTCTAAAGCTTTATCATTTTCTTTTACTGCAAACTCTCTCTTAATGGTTTCATCTGATACTAGTTGATTTTGTAAATTTATAATTTCCTTAATTTTATCATGTCCAAACATTAATGCTGATAGAACTTCATCCTCTGGCACGATATCTGCACCACCTTCAACCATCATAATTGCATCAGAACTCCCAGCGATAATAAAATTTAGATCTGCCTTTTCAATTTCTTCATATGATGGATTGCAAATCAATTCATTATCTACTCTTACAACCCTAACACCAGCCAATGGACCTTCAAAAGGCACATCAGATACTGTCAGTGCAGCTGATGCAGCTGTTATTGCAAGAACATCTGGTGGATTAACATCATCTGCTGAATAAACTGAAATAATTATTTGAGTATTGAAGTTGTATCCTTTTGGGAATAATGGCCTAAGGGGACGATCTATTAATCTTGAAATTAGGGTTTCAGATTCAGTAGGTCTTCCTTCTCTTTTAAAATATCCACCTGGGATTTTACCAGCTGCAAATGCTTTTTCTTGATAATTTACAGTCAAAGGTAAAAAGTTATCATCTACTGGATCTTTTGCACTTACAACAGTAGCTAAGACCTGTGTCTCACCTAATTGAGCAAATATCGAACCATTAGCTTGCTTTGCAAGCTTTCCAGTTTCAAGTGAAAAAGTCTTTCCTTCAATTGTCTCTGTTACTTTTTTATATGAAGCCATCAAATATTACTTTCTTAATCCAAGTTTGGTCAAAATCTCTAAATAAACAGCAGAATCTTTTTTCTTTATGTATGATAAGAGCTTCCTTCTTCGCTCAATCATTAAAAGTAAACCACGTCTTGAAGAGTTATCTTTTTTAAATTTCTGAACATGTTTTGTCAGAATTTCTATTTTTTTTGTAAGAATAGCTATTTGAACTTTACTTGAACCAACATCTCCAGTCTTAGATGCAAATTCNCTAATAATTTCTTGTTTGTTAATAATCAAATACTTACCCTCTAAAAATTAATAGCTTAATAATTAATGAAATCTGATAATAAATCAAGTTATATTATTTTATTCCTATATTATTTTAATTTTAGANTATAAATAACCTAAACCTTCATCATAGCTATTACTGACAAATATCATATTTTCATTACTAGTTTTGAGTAGGAACTGATTTAAATTATCTCTTAAAACTGAATTTTTTAAATCGCTACCACTNACTGAATCATTAAATATATCTGCAATATTAACTTTCTTATAGTTTCTTAATAATATAAGTTTTTTTATAGATCTTTCGCTTATTTTGAAAGTTTTAAACAGTTTGTTCAAATCATAATATTCAAAGTTATCATCTAAAATTCTACCCAATGAATAAGAGTCTTTTTTTAGAAAAGGGCCTGATTGTATTCTCTCTAACTTAGTAACCGTTGCACCGATAGTCAGAGTCTGGCCAATTGAATCTACTAATGACCTAATATATGTGCCTGGTGAGCATTTAACAATCATCTCAAATGAAAGTTTTCTAATATCAATTATTTCTATTGATTTGATTGAGGATATTCTTTCTTTTGGCTCAAAATTTTTATTACTCCTTGCTAACTCATACGATTTTTTTCCGTCTATTTTTATAGCAGAAAATTTTGGCAATTTATATTTAAATTCTCCAATACATGAGTTAATTGCTTCTTCAATAATTTTATTAGTTAGATGTTGATGGGATTTATAATTTTTTATACTTTTAACTTCACCACATATGTCTAATGTATTGGTGGTAATACCAAGAATAGCTTTCACTCTATAAATTTTACTTTCTTCGGGGACATATTGAATTAATTTTGTTGAGTTATTGAAGAAAATTGGTAGAACACCTGAAGCAAGTGGGTCTAAAGTTCCAGAGAACCCAGCTTTAGATTGACCTAAAGCTTTTTTCAATTTCTGCAATTGATTGTTTGATGTAGTACCTTTATGTTTGTTAAGAAGTAGGATTTTGCTGTTCATATAATATTCTTTCTCTTAGAAGTTTCTTTAAATAATCTATATTTCCATCAAAACTAAAGCCTGAAGCATTTTTGTGGCCTCCTCCATCGAACTTGTTAGCCAACAAAGAAAGATTGATAAAGCCATCTGTTCTCATACTCACTTTCCAGGAATTTTTACTAATTTGCCTAATGAAAATACCAATTTTCACTTCTTTATGATTTAGTAGGAAATTCGCTATACCTTCACTTTGCTCTTTAGTAGTGTTAGTAGACTTATAATTTTCAGTTGTACAAAAACTAATTAATGTATGAATATCAGAATAAAATTCATGATTTAACAAAATTTCTTTCTCCAATAGAAGCTTGTTAAGAGACCTCTCATTTAATAAAGATGAATTAATTAGCTGCATATTAGCACCCAAGTTAATTAATTCTGATGCAACTCTTAATGCTTCAGAATTTGTATTAGAATTTCTAAAAGAGGATGTGTCAGTAATTATAGTTGTCAGCAATAGAGTTGCTATTAAATTATTTATAGGCTGGCCAAAGGATAATATTAAATTATAAATTAATATTCCAGTTGAAGAGGAATTAGCATCAATAAGTGAAAAATTCGTTTTTATTTTTGGATTTTGATGATGGTCAATAACGATGATATCTGTCTGGGTATTTTTAAGATAAATTGACATATCTTCGCCTGTCCTCTCAAAATCATTAAGATCCAATAGGAGAATTAAATCAAAATCATCAGAAATATTTTCAATTGAATTTACCAAATTTGATGAATCAATAAAATTTAAATATTCTGGGCATTTATCTCGATTATAAACAGTGGTTTTTTTTTCTATAGAATTTAGAAACAAACTGAGACCCAAGCTTGAGCCTAAAGCATCACCATCAGGATCATGATGTGATACAACAAGAATATTAACTGCTTCTTCTATTCTTTTTTTGATTCTATATAATTCTATTGATGACATTTTATTAGATAGTCTGAACTATTTTATCATAAGTGTATATTTCTAGAATATCTCCTTGTTTTATATCCAAAGCATCTTCAACACTAATTCCACACTCAAATCCTGAAGCTACTTCTTTTACATCGTCTTTAAATCTTTTTAGTGAGTCAAGGGAGTTATCACTTAAAACTTTTTCATCTCGAACAACTCTAAACTTATGCCCTCTAATTGCTTTTCCATCAGTTACAAAACAGCCAGCAATTTTTCCTCTTTTAGTTAAATTAAATACTTCTCTTATTTCTGCATGCCCAACAATTCTTTCCTCTAAAATTGGATCTAACAAGCCTTCTAAAAGCTCTTTTATTCTATCTAAAATTTCATAAATTATTTTATATGTCTCACATCTAACATCGGATTTTTCCAACAGTTTTTTGACACTATTTTCAATTTGAGTTGAAAAACCTAAAATAATTGCACCAGTCGATTCAGCAAGCATGAAATCTGATTCATTTATATTCCCAACCGCAGAATGAACTATTTTAGATTTACATTTTTCTGATTCAAAATTACTAAGTGCGGAAATAAGGGCATCTAAAGAACCCTGGGTATCTGATTTAACAATTACAGGTAATTCTTTTATTTTTCCCAATAAAACTTCGGAATTGATAAAGTCTAAACCTACAGTATGAGACTTAAATGCTTCTTCTTCTTTTATCGCATCTTGCCTATTCCTTATAACTTCTTTTGCAATCTTATCATTTTTGACGATGTTGAAAGGTAATCCGGCATCCGGCACACCATCTAATCCTAATATTTCTACTGGCATTGAAGGTCCAGAAGTTTTTAGCTGCTCATTTTTATCATTTATAACGGCTCTAATTTTTCCAGAGAAGGTCCCACAAATTACAATATCACCCCTAGAGATATTTCCTTCTTTAGGTATCAAAGTTGCAACGACACCCCTGCCTTTGTCCAAGTAAGATTCTAAAACAAATCCTGAACCAGGAACATTATTATTAGCTTTCAACTCCATCAAATCAGACTGTATTACAATTATCTCTAATAACTCATCAATTCCAGTTCCCTCGATTGCTGAGACACCCACACATGAAGTGCTCCCTCCCCAATCATCAGTAGCGAGTCCATTCTCTGCTAATTGAGATTTAATATTATCAATATTAGCATCAGGCTTATCAATTTTATTAATAGCTACAATTATTGGAACATCGGCTGATTTTGCATGATTAATAGCCTCTAAGGTCTGTGGCATTATCCCATCATCTGCAGCTACAACTAATATTACAATATCTGTGATACTCGCGCCCCTAGATCTCATTGCTGAAAAAGCCGCATGCCCTGGAGTATCAATAAAGACTAATTCTTTTTCATTAAATTTAAAGCTATAGGCACCAATTGATTGAGTTATTCCTCCATATTCTTTATTGGCAACTTTTGATTTTCTAATATAATCAAGCAATGAAGTCTTTCCATGATCTACATGGCCCATTACTGTAATTATAGGTGGCCTTAATTTAATATCTTTTTCATTAATTGAAATACCATCGCTTATCAAATGCTTTTCATTAAAAGTGTCAACCTCAACATCATAATCAAATTCTGAAGCAATAATTGTGGCATCATCAGAATCAATTTCGTCTTTAAATGTAAGAGTTAGACCTAAATCTGATGCTTTCTTTATTACTTCATTTAACTTAACTTTCATCTTACTAGCAAGCAAAGTTATTAAGATTTTTTCTTGAATCTTTATTTTCTTGGTTTTTGGCTTCTTTTTATTATTATCACTATCTGATTCAATACCCTCATCTTCTTTTAGGTTATCTTTAGTTTTAGTTTTCTTTGAATAGTTATTGGAGACCAAAAACTCTTTCCTTGCACCAGGCAATTTNGCCTTTACTGCACTTCTCAAAGCATCCAGTGCATCCTCATCTATGATTTCAGCTTTTGAAGGTTTCACTTTAGGCTTCTTTTTTTGCTTTGTTACATCCTTAGTTGCAGGTGGTAAATCTTTTTTCTTAAAATCAGATGTAGTGGCTTGTTTTTTTTCTTCTTTTTGAGATATTTCCTTATCTATAACATTATTATTTTTATCAGATTTATCAACTCGATTGTCATTAGAGAAATTCTCTAAATCAACAGTCTTTAAAACCTTTTTTTCTGGTCTTTTATTGTTTTCTTTACTTTCTTCTTTGACTGTTTCTTTAGACTCTATTTGTGGCTGTGCTGGCTCTTTTGGCTTTTCTTTAATCGGCTCTTTCTTTTTCCTTCTAATTGTTACTCTTGAACCAGAGCGCTTTACTATATCATTCTCTTTTTGTAAATTTGAATTAATTGGTTTTCCAACAATTGAAATTTTTATTTTATTTGCATCATCTAAAGAAATACTACTTGATTGAGTTCTAGCAACAATGCTCAATTCTTTACACTTAGTCAAAATATCTTTTACATCTAGAGACATTTGATCAGCTAATTCTTTTATTCTGATTTTATCCATAAAATATTTACTCTGTTACTTCCTCAATATTTTCTTCTTCATTTTCAACTTCTGTATTCCTCAATTTGTCTTTTAGTGCACCTCTAGCAGCTGTCTGAATTTTTTCTATATCTTCAGTACTTGTAATACCTGATGATTTACTTATTGAATCTTTTTCTCCAAATGCTATGTCCTCCAAAGTATGAAATCCGCCAGCAAATAATAAGTTTGCATTGACTTCTGAAATATTTGGTAAAGTTAGTAAAAGCTTAACAACGGATTGTTGTTCCTCTTTAAGTTGAACATCTGTTTTTACAGTAATCTCCCAAGAAGTTAACTCGGATGCTAATCTAACATTTTGCCCTCTCCTACCAATAGTCAATGAATATTGATCTTCATCAACAATAACTTCCATTATTTTTGAAGCTTCATCTAAAATAACCTTGTTAACTCTAGCAGGTGATAGAGCGTTGCATGCAAATCTTGCTGCATCTGCAGACCATGGTACGATATCTATCTTCTCACCTTTAAGCTCTTGAATAATATTTTGAACTCTTGACCCTCTCATTCCAACACAAGCACCAACAGGATCAATATCTGAATCAGTAGATGAAACTGCGATTTTTGTTCTACCTCCAGGATCTCTTGAAATACCCATTATTTCCACGATACCTTCATTTATTTCTGGAACTTCAGATTTAAAAAGAGATTCTACAAAATCTTTATGTGCTCTTGATAAGATCAATTGAGTTCCTCTTTTTGCTTCTTCAATTCTTAACAAAACTGCCCTCAATCTATCTTTTGGTTGAAAATATTCTCTAGGTACCTGCTCATCATAAGGGATAATTGCTTCTGTTCTACCAATATCAACAACTATTGTACCTCTAGTTATTGTCCTCACCATTCCATTTACCAATTCGCCTTGTCTAGACTTAAATTCTTCAAAAATAACCTTAGCCTCTGCTTCTTTTATTTTTTGAATTATTTTTTGTCTTGCATTCTGTATAGCAATTCTTGAATATTTAGGATTAAGTTTGATTCCAATTTCTTCATCTATTTGTACTTCAGGGTCGAGTTGTTTTGCATCATTTAAAGATATTTCCATATCTTCGTCAAAAACATCATCTACTACTTTTTTAAATTCAAAAAGTTCAAGTTCATTGAATTCATTAAATTGACACTCCAATTCTTTATATGATGGATCAGTTTTTAAAAGTTTGTGTGCTGCTGCGACAACAGATTCATTGATTGCTTCTAGAATAATTTCTTTATCTATACCTTTATCTTTTGAAACTGAGTCTATAACCCTTGCTAATTCGTTAAATTCATTACTCATAAAAACCTCTATAACCTTAAATTGGCTCTCTCAATTTCATCAAAGCTTATAGCATAAACTTTTCCACTATCATTTATACTTATGATATTGTCTGAAATTGAAACAATTGAGCCAACAAAAATCTTTTTTCCATCATCAATAATATTTTTTGCTATTAGTTTCACATTTCTCCCTTCATATCTTAGGAAATCATTAATAGATCGAAGCGGGCGATTTGGCCCAGGAGATGAAACTTCTAGAGTATAAGAATCTTGAAAAAGGCCGTCAATTTCAGCTACTGAATCAAGGAGATTATTTACTGTTACACAATCATCGATTGAAATTCCACCAGCGCAATCTATAAAGACAACTAATTTAATGTTGCTTTTATTTGACTTGATTTCAATATCAATTAATTCATAACCTGCATCATTACAAATTGGACTAATTATTTCAAAAAATCTATCTTTTAACTCTTGAGCCATCCTTTATAAATCCCAAATAATAAAGAAGCGGGGCATGCCCCGCTTCTCAATAGTTCAAATATAACATCTGATGAAGACTATTCAATCTCTGAACTGTAAGTTGTTTCTAGTTTTTTAAGTTTTTTAATTTTGTCTCTAACCATCGCTGCTTCTTCAAATTTTAACTCAGTTGACAATTCTTTCATTTGCTTCTGCATTTTAGAAATTTCAAGTCCAATTTCATGAGGCTGTATTTTTAAATCATCCAAGATATTTTTGTCATAATAATCAATATTAAAAATTGATGACATATTCATATCTATATTCTTTTTTATTGTTTTAGGAGTAATATTATTTTTTTTATTATATTCCATCTGAATGGATCTCCTTCTGCTAGTCTCACCNATAGCCCTCTCCATAGAATTGGTTATTTGATCTGCATATAAAATTACATGTCCATTTAAATTTCTAGCTGCTCTTCCAAAGATTTGAATCAAAGAAGTTTCTGATCTTAAATACCCTTCTTTATCTGCATCCAGAACTGCGACTAATGAAACTTCAGGCAAGTCTAATCCCTCTCTAAGCAAATTTATACCCACAAGCACATCAAACTTATCAGCTCTTAAATTTTTGATTATCTCAATTCTTTCTAAAGTTTTAATATCAGAATGCATGTATTCAATCCTCAATCCTTGTTCTTTATAAAATTCAGTCAATTCCTCAGCCATTCTTTTTGTAAGAGTTGTCACAAGTATTTTTTCTTTTTTATCAATTCTTCTGTTTATTTCTATTAATAAATCATCAATTTGATTTTTTGATGATTTTATTTGAATTGTAGGGTCTATTAAACCTGTAGGCCTAATAATTTGCTCAATAATACTATCACCAGATTTTTCAACCTCATAATTTGATGGTGTAGCTGATACATATACGACTTGATTAATCCTTTTCTCAAATTCTTTTATATTTAAAGGCCTATTGTCCAAGGCAGAGGGCAATCTAAATCCGTGTTCAACCAATGTTGACTTACGAGATTTGTCACCTTCATACATACCCCTAATTTGAGGTATTGTTTGATGACTTTCGTCTATCACTAAAAGAAAATCGTCAGGAAAATAATCGATAAGTGTATTAGGTGGTTCTCCTGCTTTCCTTTGATCGAGATGTCTAGAATAATTTTCTATACCAGGACAAAATCCCATTATATCCATCAACTCTATGTCTTTTGTTGTCCTTTCCTCAATTCTCTTCATTTCATCATACTTACCTATTTTTTTGAAAAAATTTATTTGATTTTTAAGTTCTTTTTGAATCGACTTAATAGCTCTCTCAGTAGTTAATTTTTCAACCACATAATGTGAGCTTGGGAAAATATTTACCGAATCTAATTCTTTAACAACTTCAGAAGAAGCCGCATCAATCTGATAAATTTTATCAATTTTATTATCATCAAATTTTATTTTGATTCCTTTATCCTCATAATTCGAGGGCAGAATATCCACATAATTACCTATTGCTCTAAAATTGCCTCTATTGAGTTCAATTCTTGACCTCTCATATTGAACATCGGTTAAACCTTCTAACAACTTATCTCTACTAATACTTTGATTAACATTTAGATTTATTATCATTTCATAGTATTCCTTAGGTGAACCAATTCCATATATACATGAGACACTTGAAACAATGATTACATCTTGACGATCAAATAAAGCACTGGTTGCTGCATGTCTTAACTGGTCTATATGATCGTTAATCTTTGAATCCTTAGCAATATAAGTTTTAGATGATGGAATATATGCCTCTGGTTGATAATAATCATAATAGCTAACAAAATAATGAACAGAGTTGTTAGGGAATACTTCTTTAAATTCTTCATAGAGTTGAGCTGCAAGAGTTTTATTGTGAGCCATAATTAGTGTTGGCTTACCTACTTTTTCAATCATATTTGCTATTGTAAAAGTTTTTCCACTTCCAGTAACTCCTAAAAGTGTTTGCCCAGGAACTCCATTATTAATATTTGTAGACAATTTCTTAATTGCTTTTGGTTGATCACCTTGAGGAGTATATTTAACTTTAACTTGAAAGGAATTCATAATTATATTGTAACGGATAATCAATTCATTGACTTTTAATAATCTTTTTGGTTTGCTTTCATACTATGAAAACAATTGTATACCTTGTGGGGGCTGGTCCAGGTGACCCTGGATTAATAACTCAAAAAGCATTAAGCCTAATCTCTAATGCCGATGCTATTGTTTATGACTATTTATCAAATCCAACTCTTCTAAAAAATGCTAAAGCATCTTGTAGCTTAGTAAATGCAGGAAAGAGATTAGGTTTTAAAGCCATGAGTCAGGATCAAATAAATAGAAAATTAGTTTCATTAGCAAAAAAAGGAATAGGAACAGTTGTTAGATTGAAAGGTGGCGATCCTCTTCTTTTTGGAAGGGGTGGCGAAGAAGCAGAATATTTAAAGAAAAATAGAATTAAATTTGAGATAGTACCTGGTGTAACATCTGCAATAGCTGTTCCTGCATATGCTGGAATACCAATTACTCATAGAGACATAACAAGTACAGTATCTATAGTAACAGGTCATGAGGACCCTCTTAAAAATAAATCTACAATTGACTGGCCTGGTCTTGCAAAAAGCAAATCAATAGTCTTCCTTATGGGAACTAAAAACTTAAAATCTAATATCAGGAATCTGATTAAACATGGGATGTCAACAAAAACGCCTATCGCTGCTATCCAATGGGGAACTTATGCTAGGCAAAAAACTGTAATGGGAAATTTGAAAAACATTAACGAAAAAATCACAATAGAGAATATAAAATCACCATCAATTATTGTAATTGGTGAAGTATGTAAGTTAAGAAATAAAATAAACTGGTTTGAGAGCAAACCTTTATTTGGGAAAAAAATTGTAGTCACCAGAGCTCGTAAAGATGCAAGTAATTTGGTAAATAAAATTTTTGAAAATGGTGGTGAAGCAATAGAAATCCCAACTATAGAAATTAGACCAATAAAATCTAAATCTATATTGGATACAATAAATAAAGTTAACGATTATGACTGGATTATTTTTACAAGTGTTAATGGAGTAAATCAATTTTTTGACAACTTTTTTTCTAAATTCGATGACATAAGATCTTTGGGAAATATAAAAATTGCAGCTATTGGAAGCGAAACAGCAAGAAATATAAATAAGTATGGGTTAAAAGTAAATTTGATTCCTAAGAAATTTATTGCTGAGGCGCTAGTGAGTGAATTTAAAACACGAAATATATCAGGTCAAAACATTTTAATTCCTAGAGCTAAAGGTTCTAGAGAGATACTTGTTGATGAACTTAAAAATTTAGGAAATAAAATAAAAGAACTAAAAATATATGAGTCTGTAACTCCAAAATCTCATATTAAGAAAGATATCCTTTCACAAATAATTAATAACAATATTTATGGTATAACTTTTACAAGTTCTTCTACTGTTCATAATTTTTTCAAGTATGTTTCCCCAAATTCTTTAAAAAAAGAAAAACAAGTTAAGTTTTTCTGTATTGGTCCAATAACAGCACAAACTCTTTCAGATTATGGCTTCACAGCGACAAAGATTGCAAAAAAATTTACAATAGAAAATTTATTAAAGGAAATTGTAAATTAATTTGAAACGATTTTTATGTAAGAAGAAATTAGTTAAAGATCATGTTGTTGAACTTGATAGTGATTTTTATCACCATGCTATTCGAGTATTAAAGATTAAAACTAATGAAAGCATTGTACTTTTTAATGAAAATGGAAAAGAGTTCTATTGTAAAATCCAAAAGATATTAAAAAAATCTGTATTAGTTGAAATTCAATATGAATTAGATTCATTATCAGATAAAAGAAGTTCAATAAAAGTTTTTCAATCAATTCCAAAAGGAAATCTAATTGATGATCTTATAGAAAAAAGTGTTGAACTTGGAGTCACTTCATTTAATCCAGTTATATCCAAAAGGACAATTAAAAAGACCAAAGAAAAAAAAGAAAGATGGAATGAAATTATCAAAAATGCTACTGAGCAATGTGGTAGAACTGATTTAATGCAAATTAGTGAACCTATACAGTTTAATGAAATATTTAACCAAGACCATAATGGTGAGAAGATTATTTTTTATGAAAATTCTGATGTAACTATTTCAGAAACAAATTTCACTAAGTCAGACAAAGTATCGATAATAATTGGACCTGAAGGTGGTTTTACTGATGAAGAAATAAAATTAGCTAAAGAGAATGAATTCAAAATTTTTTCATTAGGTAAAAATATTTTAAAGTGCTCAACAGCTAATATTCTTGGAATTGGAATTGTTTCCTTGTTCAGTTCATAATCTTTTTTTAACAAAGAAAATACTTAAGAAAATTATCACTATTATTGAAATAGCTGATATTAAAATCTTTGGTGTAAAAAAAGATTGAAAATTGGAGAACGATAACTCTATTTTATCACCAATTTCTATTTTACTCATTGAATATGTAACATAATTTTGATCCTTTAATTCTTCAATCTCTGAGGATTTTTTTGAATATTCTAAACCTTCAATTTTAAGATCTACTTTGTCTTCTGGAACTATTATTGTTAAAGAGGGGATTTTATTAAGGAACTTTTTCGAAATTGTAGTACCTAATAAATCTAATTTTGTTACATAAGTGAAAACAATTCTTCTGCCACCGGGAGGCAATGGAATTGTATCAATTATAGAATCATCTGAAATCTTGAATGAAGATGTATTTCTGTGAGGAAAGTTTAATTCTTCTATATTGTTAAATAGTGAAAGTTCTATAATTTCTCTATTAGGGTCTCTACTGTCATTTGAACCGAAAAAAATCATATTAGAATTATTGTAAATATTAAAAATCTCAGCTATTACAACTACATCGCTTTTATCATCATAATTAACAACTAAATGAGTAGACTCAATCTCAATATTGCTAGAATCCATTGTCGAGTCATATACAGTTAATTCTACCTCTTTATTTAACTCCAATGGGGAAAAGTAAAATTTATCAGTTGAGTACTCAATTCCATCATGGAATATCTTAATTTTATAGGCAATATTACCCTCTAAGTTGTCTATTAAA
Organism: bacterium; assembly: GCA_002701605.2. Classification (GTDB taxonomy): domain Bacteria; phylum Desulfobacterota_D; class UBA1144; order UBA1144; family UBA1144; genus TMED126. The sequence continues at coordinate 21,598 of NZWF02000014.1, read as the reverse complement.
AAATATCCTTCACTTGTAGAAACTTTATAAGTATTTAAAACTTTATCAGCCATGACAGTATCAAGTTGCACTTCATACTCAGCAGCTTCAGTAGAAGAATAATTATTAACGGTACCTTTAATAGATACCTTTGAACCTTTCTTTACTTTTTTAGAAATATCATTCAAGTATGAAATGATTTTTATAGACTCACTTGTAGATACATTCATATTTGGCATTGGGGGGTAACCATTGTTAAAAGGTTTTTTTCCATATTTTTCATAAATCTGATCTGGATTATTAATCCACTGAATCAGGTCAGACTTATTATATTTCTTCGAGACATTCCATAAATCAGGACCCACAAATTTCCCTCTGCCAACAACATGACATGTGACACATCTTTTCTCNGTAAATAATTTTTTTCCTTCATCAATGCTGGGGTAAGCATTATGTGCAAAAAATAATATTAATAAAAAAACTANATATCTACTCATCGTTCTTCCAATTATATCTTTTAATTTTTAAATTCTTTTTAAAGAAAGGTAATAAGGAATAACTAAGAAGAAAAATAAATAAAATAATACTTATAATAGCTTCAATCATTTGTTAACCTNCCTCTAAATATTGATAAAAAGCCCCCAATAATTGAAATAAAACTTCCAATCCAAAGCAATGATACCAGAGGATTTATATATATTTTAAAGTTAAAAGCTCCATCCACATTCTCATCTACTAAAATGAGATAATAATCTCTAAAAAATGTAGAATGAATTGAAACTTCTGTTTCCTTGTTAATTTCTCGGTTACCCTCATATTTGTAAAGATTTTGTTCAGGATTTAATTTATATTCCTTATTTCTATCTTTTATAAGAACATTGGCACCAAGTATAAACTTTGAATCGGTTTCCTTTTTATAAGTGTTTAANAATTTAACATTAAGAGTACCAATATTTTTTGACTGATTATTAGCTAATGTTAAATCATATTTCTCTTCGAAATAAGAGGAAAAAGACACTCCCATTATCAAAAGAACTATTCCTAAATGGACAATAAAGGAACAATATCTCCTATATTTTAATGCTAAAATGTTTTTGTTCTTTTTGATTAATCTAAGATCTTTAATAAATTCTTTAAATAATGAAAGTAGAACAGTAAGACANAGTAAATTAACTAAAAATAATTGATAAGATTTGTAAAAACTATAAAAAATAATTGCAAAAATAATAGCTATTGTAAAAGGCACTGATAAGTATTTTACTACTGGCTTAATTTTTCCATCTCTCCACGGTAAAAATGGTGCAATACTCATCAGAAGTAACAAAAGCAAAATATTTGGGAAGTTCACAATATTATAAAAGCTTGGACCTACTAAAATTTTTTCTCCCGTTATAAATTCAGAAATAATTGGAAAAACTGTTCCTAAAAGTACGGTTATGGTTATCACTAGAAACAAAATATTATTAATAACAAAAAAATTCTCTTTTGATGATAATGTTTTAATTTCTGCNACTGAATAAAACGAATTTTTGTTTTTAAAATAAAATGATAATGAGAAAATAAGTAANAAAATTATAAAAATAATAAAATAATCACCGATACTTGATTGAGCAAAAGAATGTACTGATGAAATTAGACCACTTCTAGTGATAAAAGTACCAAAGATAGAGAGAAAAAAAGCCAGAAAAATTAATAAAAGATTCCATCTTTTTAATACATTTTTTTCTTCCTGGGCATAAGAAGAATGAAGAAATGCTGTTAAAAGAAGCCAAGGCATTAGTGCTACATTTTCAACTGGATCCCAGGCCCAATATCCTCCCCAACCTAATTCAAGATATGCCCACCTTGAACCTANCANTAANCCTATCGATAANAAGGTCCATGAAAAATATGTCCATTTTTTTGATAATTTAATCCAATCACTTGAACCATCTTTTGAAATTAATGCACCTAATCCAAAAGAAAAAGGGATAGTCAATGAAATATATCCCAGATATAAACTCAAAGGGTGAATCGACATATAAATATTCTGTAGAATCGGATTTAAACCTCTTCCATTTGTAATTTGCTCTGAAGTCGTTTCAAATGGGCTCTCTACGAATGAAATTAAATAAAGAAAAAATACTAATACAAAACCCCCTGCTATTTTTGATGCAGGCAGTATCTTCTTTAATGATTTGGGTACTGAAATTAAAACATAAAGGGATAATATCCATGCCCAAAGGAGTAAAGAGCCTGCTTGTCCAGCCCATAATGATGTTGCCGAAAATAGTGGACTTAAATCATTGCTAACATTTTTGACAACATATANGTTTGAATAATCCTTAATTATTAATAAAATAAACAAACACACTATTGAAACAGTCAGAGAAAAAAAAGAAGACAACAAAAACCTTTGCCCTACATCAACTAAAATATCACTTCTATTAATGTAAGAGCATGTAAAAACAAATAAGGAAAATCCTGCTAATATAAAAGAAATAAAAAGTGATATATCACCAATAGAATTAATCAAGTAANCTCCTTTCTATATTCCTCATCCTCATACTTAGTGGGACATTTTGCGAAAAGCTTTTTAGCAGTAAATACAGATCCATCGAAGTCCCCTTCCACTACAGCTTCAACTCCATCTTTGAAAATATCTGGGATAATTCCTTTNTATTTTACAAAAATTTCTTTCCCACTATCTTCAATTTTAAATTCTATTGAGCCATCACTATTAAAAACAATTGAATTATCTTTTACTNTTCCCATTACTCTAAGCTGTCTAAAAGAATTAATTGAATCATCATTCATTAAGACCTCGCTTACCGTTTGATAATATACCAATGATGACTGGACTGCTTTAAATATAAGAAAGGAAAAGAATGCAATTATGCAAAAAGCTAAAATTTTAAGTCTAATTTTTGTTTTCATTAATAATTGCTATTTCCCAACTTTTTTTAATTTTCGATTAATCAAAAAAAGATAAATAAAAATAATGGTCCAACAAACGATCTGAGAGTAGAAAAGATACTCCAAAGAATCTATTACTAATAACATGCTAATATTTTAACAATGTATTAANTTTTATCTAGCCTTAATCTCATATCTACGAGAACTAAATATAGAAAAAAGAAAGCCGCAAGCGTTAAAAGGAGCGTATCCATCATTTGGGGTGATATTCCACCACCTTCCCCACCGAACACTACAGGAGAAATTCCTCTCATAACTCTCACTGATATATANACAATAGGTAGGTCTATGAAGCTNATTATTGCAAAAATTGCTGCATATTTTGGGACATTAAATTTAATTGAATACGAATNAAAAACCAGATAACTGCCATAAAGAACCAACAATATGAATGTGGTTGTCAACTGAGGATCCCATGTCCACCAAGTGCCCCAAACTGGCTTTGCCCAAAACATNCCTGAGACAATAGTTAGAAAAGTAAAAAGNACCCCAATTTCAGCATGTAAATAAGCTTTGGTGGAATAATTTATATTATTCGTAATCAAAAATCTTACAGAGTAATAAAGGTTTANACAAAANGCTAAGGTAAACACCAGAACATATCCCATATGAAAATAAAATAACCTTTGAACATCACCCATTATTTTTTCAGTAGGGGCATATAAATAATTCATGTAAATTGCCACTGGCATAGTAACAAATAACATTATTAAATTTAATTTTCTTAACATAAATAATCACCTACGGAGTGCATAATTAAAAAGAATTGGGCACAAAGCAAATAAAAGTATATCAAAGGCGAATAAAATTTGGAAATTAAAAGANAAGATAAATTCATAAAAATTCATTGAATATAAATCATTAATTGAATTAAATGATAAAAAAATAAATGGCAGAATCAATGGGAAGATCAGTATAAACATAAAATTCCCTTCTCCCTTTATTCTTTCTAGAAGCAGTGAGAATGCAGTTAAAATTGTATTTATTCCAATTGAAAAAATAATGGAAAAAAGGATAAAGCCATAATTTAATTTGATTAATTCATCTTGAGTCAAAAGATTGTAAAGTAGGTACAAAAAAACATTAATAACAAAAAAAAGAAAGGTACAATAAATAATTTTTGCTATACAGAAAAGGGATAAATCAACTGGCAAGTTAAATACTATTAAATCATCTGAGGTTCCAATTTCTTGTCTAGAAATTCTTTGATGAGAAAAGAAATGAATGATTAAGAAAATTAAAAAATAAAGGTTTAGGGGATTCTCATGTTTAAAATATGTAGTAATAATTAGAGTAAATGTTGATAAGAGCACTAACATATAAAACAAATTTGTTTTTTCTTTAAATTCAACTTTCAAATCCTTTAGTAAAAAAATTTTTATTAAATTCATTTATAAGACCACACTCTCTGGTGTTCCAAAATCATAGCTTTGCATATTATTATCTGAAAAAATAAAAGTCGACCCATTTGCTAGTAATTTTTTAATTTCTTCGTCAAAAACTTTCTTAATATTTTTATCGATAAAATTATATGGTTCATCAATAAGTAACAATTTTGGCTTAATAATAAAACCCAAGCATAACGAAACCCTTTTCATGAAACCATCTGATAATTCATCAATCCTACTATTTAAAATATTTTCAATTCCAAAACTATTAACAATATGATTCTGAGCTACATCAAAAGAGGCTACTGAGTATATTGAGCAATAAAAATTTATATTCTCTAAAACAGTCAAGTCATTATAAAATCTTGGCAAAGATGGTAACATGACAACTTTTTTTAGATATTCCTTGTCAAAATTCTGAATGTCCTTTCCATAAAATAAAACTTTACCGGTAAAATCAGGATCAACTCCAGCTAAGATTTTAAGAAAAGTTGTTTTGCCTGAACCGTTTTCACCTTTGATTTGAAAAGCAACATTTTCTTCTACCGTTAACGAAATATTGTCTAGAACTTTATTTTTATAAAAATTTTTGGAAATATTTTCACATTCAATGGCTTTCACTCTAATAACTTTACTTCAGAGAAGCAATAAATTAAAATTTTTCTATGAAATTTTTACATACAATGATACGTGTATCTGACTTAGATAAGTCTATTGACTTTTACACTAACACCCTTGGCTTAAAGCTTGTCAGGAAAAAAGATTATCCACATGGAAAATTTACACTGGCTTTTTTGTCAGTTTCAAATGATGATCCTGAGCCTTTTTTAGAATTAACATATAATTGGGATAAAAATAGTTATACTTTAGGTAATGCTTTTGGTCACATAGCCCTAGGTGTTGAGAATATATATGACATTTGTGATGAAATAAAAAATAAGGGTGGTTTTATCTCGAGAGAACCAGGCCCAATGAAAGGGAGTACATCGATTTTGGCATTTGTTGAAGATCCAGATGGTTATAAAATTGAATTATTACAAAGATGATATCAGTCACTAGAAAAGCACACTTTAATGCTGCACACAGATTACATAATCCTAATTGGAGTTCAAAAAAGAATAAAGAATTTTATGGTCTATGTAACAATAAAAATTACCATGGTCATAATTATGATTTAGAGGTTACAGTAACAGGTGAAATTGATAAAGAATCAGGATATCTAATAGATATGAAATCTTTAAGCGATATAATCAGTGAAAAAGTAGAATCTAAGTTTGATCATAAAAATTTAAACATAGATACCAAAGAGTTTAAAAATTTAATCCCTACGGCAGAAAATATAGCAATTGTAATATGGAAAATATTAAGAAAAGAAATAAGTAATAGGTTATCTATTAAAATTGTTCTTCATGAAACATCCAGGAACTCTGTTGAATATTCTGGAGATTAAACTAATAACACCAAAAGTAATTTTTTTTCGATAGACTGAGTTTATGGACTTATTTTTAATCCATGGAAACCATCTTTTTCCAATTAACTATTTAAATAAGTATAAGAAAGACAATATATTTGTATTAATTGAAAATTATCAATTTTGTACAAACAAAAAATATCACAAACTCAAACTATTATTAATTCTCTCTTCCATGAGATCTTTTGGTGATAATTTGAGAGATAATGGATTCAAAGTCGTTTATAAAAAAATAGATAATTCAAATAAAAATAATTACTATCAAGAAATTTTAGAATTAATTAAGAACAATAAAACCACATGTGTCAGAAGCTTTGAAATAGAGAGTAAAAAATTTGAAAAAAAAGTTAAAAAGTTATTAGAAAAAAATGACATATATTTCGACCAATTAAAGAGCCCTATGTTTATTAACGACAGATCATTTTTAAAAGAAGCTCTAGAAAAACCTAAAAAACCGAATATGGGNAATTTTTATAAAATAATCAGAAAAAAGTCAGGGATATTAATGNTGGATGATAAGCCAATTGGCGATAAATGGAGTTATGATTTAGAAAATAGGAAAAAGCTACCAAAGAATATATCAATCCCCCAACCCCCTCTAATTAAAGAAAGTGTCCACACTAAAGATTTAAAGCCAATTGTTGAAAAATNCTTTGCAAAACACAAAGGTGATGTAAACAATTTCTTTTTTGCGACAACTCNTGAAGATGTAAACAAATTGCTAGATTTTTTTATTAGAAAAAAATTAAACCTTTTTGGTGACTATGAAGATACAGTCTCTGAAAAAGACCATATTATATTTCATAGTGCTTTAAGCCCTTATTTGAATATAGGTTTAATTACCCCTGAAACAATAGTTNAAAGAGTTTTNAGCTACANCGANAAGAATAATATTAAAATTAATTCTTTAGAAGGTTTTCTAAGACAGATAATTGGTTGGAGAGAGTTCATGAGAGGAATTTATATAAATTATTCAGAAAAGATGCAAAAAGAAAATTTTTTTAACCATAAAAATTCCTTTACTGAATCATGGCTTGAAGGAAATACTGGACTAACCCCTTTAGACCAAACATTAAAAAATGTTTATAAAAATGGCTGGTCTCATCATATCGAAAGACTAATGATAATAGCAAATATAATGAATCTATGTGAAATAGAGCCTAAAAAAGTTTATGAATGGTTTATGGAGATGTTTGTTGATGCTTATGATTGGGTAATGGTTCCAAATGTTTATGGAATGGGCTTGTTCAGTGATGGTGGAATCTTTTCAACTAAACCATATATTTGCGGTTCTAATTATTTTTTAAAGATGATGGATTTTAAAAAAGGTCCATGGTGCGACACNCTTGATGGTCTTTATTGGAGATTNATAGANAAAAATAGAGATTTCTTTTCAAANAACCCTAGATTATCAATGATGACAAGAACACTGGATAAAATGAATCCTGATCGTAAAAAATTAATTATNGATGCCGCTAATAACTTCATTAAAAAAAATACTAAATCTANTTAATTTATATATAATATCTTTATGAATTTAAAATTATTAGAAGANCTTTGTAACACACCNGGTGTTCCTGGTCTTGAAGATAAAATAAGTAAGATTGTATTAAGAGAAATAAAAAATTTAACACAGACTCATGAAACTGATTCTATGGGTAATGAAATCTTCCGTGTTAATAAAGAAATTCCAGGAAGTTCTACAATCCTCATAGATGCCCACATGGATGAGGTAGGTTTTTTAGTATCACACATTGAAGATAATGGTATGATAAGAGTNATTCCGCTGGGTGGAATAGATCCTAAGCTTTTCTATGGTCAAAGATTAACAATCTGGGGTAAGAATTCAGTTGAAGCAACTGTAGCAGCAATACCTCCNCATATTTCTAACAAAAATGATTCATCATCCACTCCAGTCGAAGATTGTTTAATTGATACAGGTATTGAGACTAAAGAGCTAAAAAAAATGGTTAAAATTGGTGACTCTATTACCTTTTCAACTAATGCAGTTATAGATAATAAAAGAGTTCTATCNAAGGCGCTAGATGANAGAGTTGGCTTATTTGTATTGATTGAAGCAGTAAAAAAGCTNTCTAAGAAAAAATTAAATTGNAATCTCTTTGTTTCCGCATCGGTTCAGGAAGAAATGGGTCTCAGGGGTGCAAGAATTATTAATACAAAAGTAAATCCTGATTTTTCTGTTGCCCTCGAGGGTACTGTATCAAATGACTTGCCAGGAATTCCTAAACATAAATCATTAGCTCACCTAGATAATGGACCAGAAATTAGAATATCTGATAAATATTTAATTGCTGATAGAAAATTNAATAATTTCATTGAAAATTTAGCNATTAAAAAGAAAATACCTTATCAATTAACTGCTAAAAATGCTGGGGGAACTAANTCTACAGCCTTCCAAGTAACTGGTAATGGCTCTAAGGCAACTGTTCTTTCTGTTCCTGTAAGGTATCTTCATAGCCCTAGCTCAGTGTGTAGNATAAAAGATATTGAAAATACAATAAAACTTTTAATAGAAATTGTATCAAACATAAATAAGTTTAAANAATGAGCGATAATATTATTAAAAAAATTTTTAATTCAAGCTTTAGNCAGCAAATGAATATTGATNTGGATTTATTNCAGGCTAAATATGANATGAAATTTGAAACCCTTAAAATTGATACTCAAGATATTGCTTTATTGGAGACCATATCAGATCAAGACATAAAAGAAATATCTGAAAAAATATTAAAGAAGACCAACCTATATATAAACAATANAAAATCAAGCAAAATAAATGATGAAGAACTCNATGAAATTATTGAAATTTTTTTTCATGAAATAGTGGAATCCATAGATTATGTATATAATCTTATAATAAGCAAGCAATTAGGTGGATAATTTAGTTATTTTTATTGCATTTAAGACATTTTCAGTAAAAATATAAATCAAATATTATGAGTCAGTACCCNTTTTTTTTAATAATTTTCATTCTTATAGTCTCTTTGCCTTTAGTAATGATTTTAACTTCAAAAATCTTAAGATTCATAGCTGGTTATAAAAATAATACCTCAGACACTATTTATGAATGTGGTGAACCCGAAATTGAAACATCTTGGACCAAAATTCCAATATCATATTTTAAAATTGCTTTAATCTTTATATTNTTCGATATTGANATAGTATTCATTTTCCCATGGATAATGAGCCTTAGTAATTCTTCAGTTACAATTTATTATTCNTTTATTACATTTATTATTATTTTATTTCTTGGTTGGATATATGCCTACAAAAAGGGGTACCTTAAATGGGAGATGTNAAAGAAAAATCTTTAAAAGACATTGGCTCTTTTATGAAATTACCTGGNGCTAATCTCTTCTTAACATCCACTGAAAAGCTCTTTGGATGGGCACAAAANTCTAGCCTTTGGCCATTATCTTTTGGACTTGCATGCTGTGCGATAGAAATGATGGCTACTTTTTCTTCTAGATATGATTTAGATAGACTAGGCATGATTACTCGAGCATCGCCCAGACAAGCAGATTTAATGATAGTTGCAGGAACAGTAACAGTTAAAATGGCTGAAAGAATAAAAACCCTTTATGATCAAATGACGGGTCCCAAATGGGTAATTGCTGCAGGTAGNTGTGCAATTTCAGGTGATCATTANAGACATGTTTATAGTGTTGTTCCTGGAGTTGATTGGATTATACCAGTAGATGTTTATGTTCCAGGATGCCCGCCTACACCTGAAGCATTTATAGATGGAATAATGGAATTACAAAATATAATTAAAAAAGGCGAATCTAAACCAACATTTAATATTGCTAAGAAAGAACTAGAAAGTGTAAGCGAANTTAAAGTGAANAAACATGAAAATTTTATTGATAAAGATATTGTTGATCAAAATCTTTTTNTTCAAACTATAAANGAACTAAAATCTAAAAACTTTAGTTATCTAAATTTTATAACTGCTACTGATTTTGAAGATCATATTTTAATGACATATATGCTGGGTAACAAAGAAAGTAATACAAGTAAAGAAATAAATATTAAACTAGATGACAAAAAAGAAATTCCATCATTGTCAGATTTTTTCGAAGGTGCTGATTGGCAAGAAAGAGAAGTCTTTGACATGTTTGGTGTAAAATTTANAAATCACCCCAACCTTCAAAGGATTTTGATGCCTGAGGATTGGGTCGGACATCCATTGCTTAAGAATTATGGAATGGAAAAAGCAAACTTGCCCTATAGACCAACTCGTGAGGATTATGAATCTTGGAAAGAAGAGTTATAGAACAGGACTTTGGTGATTTGGCCCTTAANATGGGACCACAACATCCTTCTACTCATGGTGTCTTCAGACTGAAGCTTCACTTAGAAGGTGAAAAAATTAATAAAGTTGAATCTTTTTTAGGATATCTTCACAGAGGTGTNGAAAAGCTTACCGAAAAGTTAGATTATGATATGATTCCTCCTGTTCTAGAAAGAGATGACTATCTTTCTCCAACATCAAACTCACTAGGTTTTATNAATACAGTGGAAAGTATGTGTGATATNGAGGTTCCAGACAGAGCATCTTACATTAGAATCCTAGTTGCTGAGTTTCAAAGAATTAGTTCACATCTTGTAGCTCTAGGAACATATGGACTAGATTTAGGTGGGGCATTAGGAGGAGGNGCTAGCCTTTTCTTATATTGTTTNAGAGAAAGAGAAAAAATATTAGATTTCATGGAAGCATTGACCGGTACCAGATTTCATACCAACATAAATCAAGTGGGTGGAATTCGCTATGATTTAAATGATTCGACNATNAAACAAGCTAATGATTTGATTACTTATTTAAGACCAAAACTANATGAATATTTTGATGTAATATCTCAAGATGAAATCTTTATTAAAAGAACGAAAAANATTGGGGTGATTTCAAAAAAATTAGCTTCAGAATCTGGTGGCTCAGGCCCAGTAGCAAGAGGATCTGGTATTAATTTTGATTTAAGAAAAGACTCTCCTTATGAAAAATATTCAGAACTGGAATTTGTTGTGCCAATTGGACAAATTGGAGATGCATATGACAGAACCATGGTTCGTATGAAGGAAACAATCCAATCACTCAATATATGTGAACAGGTTCTGGACAAACTTCCTCAAGGGCCTATAAGTTCAAGAAAACCAATCAAAAGTGCTAAANTATTAAAGCCNCCNAANGGNTCCCATTATAAAGCAGTAGAATCNCCTCGAGGAGAACTTGGTTTCTTTATTGTTTCAGATGGAACATCAATTCCTTATAGAATGAAAATAAGAGCACCTTCTTTTAGNAATCTTTCTATAGTGGAAAANTTATTNCCTGATACTTATATTGCAGATGCTGTTGTAATTTTAGGTTCTTTAGATCCAGTATTTGGAGATGTTGATAGATGATGGAACAATTTATTTTATTTGCAANGCCAATTTTCAANACTATATCTATATTAATACTTATTGTGGCATACCTTGTGTGGTTAGAAAGAAAAGTTGCTGCAAAAATGCAATCTAGAATTGGCCCATACTTGGTAGGAAAGCCTCATGGTTGGCTTCAACCATTAGCCGATGCATTAAAATTAATGTTGAAGGATGATTCTAAACCTAAAAATTCTGATTCACTTTTATTTAATTTTGGACCCATTTGGATTATGGTCGTTAGCCTAGCTTCATTTGCTCTCTTACCTTTTTATTTCAACAACCAAATGATTAATACAGATTTGAGCTTAATGTTATTTATTGCAATAAGTTCACTTGTNATAGTTGGTATTTTTGTAGCTGGTTGGTCCTCTAACAATAAGTTTGCTTTAATATCAGTTTTAAGAATGGTTGCTCAAATAATATCTTATGAAATACCTTTGGTTATTTCTTTNCTTGTTCCTTGTATTTTAATAGGAAGTTTAAATTTTCAAGAAATAATAAATTATCAAGATGGTTCATGGATAGTCTTTTACCCTGTTATTGGCCAGATAAGCTTTATACTTTTTTTCATCTCTGCTCTTGCTGAAGGGAACAGGGTTCCATTTGATTTATCAGAGGCTGAATCTGAATTGGTATCAGGTTATACAACTGAATATTCTGGAATAAAATTCGCTCTTTTTTATCTTGCTGAATATGTTCATTTGTTTGGTATTTCAGTACTAGCTTCAATTGTATTTTTTGGCGGNCCTAATGGTCCTATCTTTAATTCAAATATATTAATAGTAATAAAGTCATTGATATTTTTTACTATTATATTATTTGTTAGATGGAGCTTTTTTAGAATAAGAATTGATCAATTATTAAAATTAAACTGGAACAAGTTGATACCTGTATCTTTTCTTGTANTACTAATAACTTGTCTAATTAAATTCTATTTGGATGTGGAATTATGAATATTATTAAATTAATAAAAAACATTCTTAGAAATTTAAAATTCACTATGAGCAATATNCCTAAGAAGGCAATNACAATAAGTTATCCAGANGANAGAAAAAATCTACCNGATAGACTAAGGATNGGNACATTTGGTTTAACAAGTGATAAGGANACCGGTGAAGAAAACTGTATAGCATGTAAATTGTGTGAAAGAATATGCCCGTCCAATATTATAGATATTGAAATTGAAAAACGAGATGGAAGAGGATTCGCAAAAAAGTTTTTCTTAGATTTACAAAGTTGTATCCAGTGTGAATTGTGTGTTCAAATATGTCCCGTTGATGCAATAATAATGATGAAAGTTCCTGCAAGTCCTGTCACTCTAAGATCAGATTTATATTTAACAAAAACTAAAATGATGAATAATGCTATAAAATATGAAGAGTCATGGGCAAAAGGAAGTATTTTACAAAAATCCTTCAAGCCTGCTCCTAAAGAGGTTGAAGAAAATGCTTGATTGGCTAATTATACTCTTTTGTTTTCTTGCNATATNTTCTGCAGTTACTACTTCAATGAGTTCTAAAATTATTAGGTCAACTTTCTTTTTTGGTGTAACCCTCTTCGTTATTGCATTTATTTTTATATCTATTGGCTCAACATTACTTGGGGTAGTCCAAATTCTTTTATATACTGGNGGAACTTTAGTNTTATTTCTTTTTGCGATAATACTTACTGCAAATTGGGACTATAAAAATTTNGGTGAAACATTTAATANACCTATGAGAGCAATAGTTATATCTTTTATATTCCTTGGGATTATGAGNTACATTNTTTCAACNTCACCGCTTATNAANGAGCTTGCNGAAANTTTTGCAATTAATTCTTCAAACACTTCAAAAGATATAAGTAAAACTTTATTTGAAGACTGGTTTGTNATACTTGAAGTGGCATCTTTCTTGTTATTGGGAACTATTGTTGGCTGCTTAACTTTACTTAAATATAGAAAGGAGATTTCGTAAGTTGTTCTGGGTTTTAATCTATACTTCTCTAATTATAAGTTCTCTTGGTATTTTTATGTTATTNAGNAAAAGACATATTTTATCAATACTTATTGGTATTGAGCTATTNCTAAATGGAATTAATTTAATGTTTATAACATTTGCTAAATCTCACACTNCTTATTTAGCNGACATATTAATACTTTTTATATTGGTAATTACTGCNTGTGAAGTAGCGATTGGTCTTGCAATATTTATTCTTAATCAAAGAATNAATAAAACTATAGATATAAGTAANCTGGAGTCATTAAAGGATTAANATGGAAAATTTTATTATGATTTTAGTGCTATTAGCACCTTTATCTATTTTAATATCTCATACTGTGTTATCAAAATTTGCTACTTTTTCAAAAGAAATTTATTTTATATTACCTTTTTTCGTTTATTTCCTAGTTNGTTTTTTAATAGNTTCTCAATTTAATCTTTTAGGCAGTGTTTCCTTTGGATATCTCCAGCTTTTTTCTTTTGATTTGTCCCTAGAATTTGTNTTTGATAGCAATAATTCTTTAATGTCGTTATTGGTATTAATAATTTCTTTATGTGTAATAACTTATTCATACAAATATGTTAGCAATGAGTCCAAGAGTAGATATTTTAGATACACATTTTTCTTGAGTTTATTCATATCATCTATGATTTTATTTTCACTATCAAATGATTTGTTAAGCAGCTTTATTTTTTGGGAGTTCTTAGGATTATGCTCTTTTTTCTTGATTGCCTTTTATAATAAAGATGGTGAAGCNAANGATTCTTCTATAATNGCTTTCTGGCTTACAAGACTTGGAGACTTATTTTTTCTTTTAGCTTTAGTAATGATTGGTTTTAAATATGGAACCCTAAATATTGATTCAATNAATAATAGCTTTTTTCAAAATTCAATTGCATCAAGTTTTTCTAACACATTACCCATGACTTTTATCTTCATAGGGGTTTTAACAAAATGTGCNCAATATCCTTTTACAATTTGGCTCCCNAGAGCCATGAAGGGCCCTACTCCAATATCTGCACTAATTCATTCGGCAACTATGGTTGTTGCTGGAGTTTTTCTATTATTTAAACTCGGAGTAATTATTATTGAACTGGATAGTTTGAAGAAATTTATTATGTTCTTTGGTGCCTTTACTNCATTATTAACTTCAATATATGCATTTTATCAAGATGATCTTAAAAAAATTCTAGCATATTCAACATTGTCTCATATAGGGCTAATGCTTATTCCTTTTGGATTAAATTCTGGAATAATAAGCTACTTTCATCTTTATTCACATAGCTTCTTCAAATCAATGCTTTTTCTCTTAGCAGGATACATAATACTTGTAAGTGGTAAATCCAAGCTTAGTGANTTAAAAGGTTATGTGGCATTAAATAGACCTATCGGAATAATATTAATAATTGGTTGCCTTTCTTTAGTAGGTATTTATCCACTGACAGGATCTTTTTCAAAAGAATATATTTATTATCTAGCTTTCCTAGAATCTAAAGAAATATTTATGGTATTAATTTTAAGCTTAGTTTTTACTGTACTTTATTCATCACGATTACTTACTACACTTATCAGTAAAAGAGGTAAGGATAATACTGGAAACAATGAAAACTCTTTGTACTATTTAATTCCTCTGATTTTTTTAGCTGCACTTTCGCTATTTGGTCCAATAACCAAAGATTTATATTTTAATTCTCTAAGTGGANAAGCCTTAAGTATCAGCAACACTTTCCTGTTGTCAATTCAGGTGTCTATATTTCTAATTTTTATAATTTATTATTTTTATAGAGAAAAAATTAAAGTTTTTACTGATCCACTTTTTACATTAACCAAATCATTTGTTGAAATAGAGNNTATTTTTAAAAACACATACAAATTCTTTTTTGTAAATTTAGGCAATTTCGTTGCATGGTTTGATAGAAATATAATTGATGGAATAATAAATATAATTCCTTTTTCTATTCTTAAATTGTCAAAAAGTCTTCAGAGTCTTCAAAATGGTTTAGCCCGAACATATGCTTTTAGGATTGTTTCTTATCTGATTATATCTTTAATTATACTTGGGATGGTCTATGGGATTTAGGTTNAAATTATGAATATACTTTTAATTTTATTATTACCAATAATTTCAATAATTGGGGTTTCNTTACTAAGGAAAAATAGTTTATTAGTTAAATACTTACCAATCTCAATTAATATTTTGTCTTTAATTTTATTATTGGGATTTATAACAAATGAACAATTATTAATTAACAACTCATTCGATAGCTTAAACATTAACTTATATACACTAATTGAAGCATTTAATATAAATATGAGCTTTGAAATTACAAGAATGTCAATCTTACTTTTAACTCTAGCTCATTTAACTATCCTAACGGCTTTCTTTTCGACGATTAAAATATCTGAACGACTTCTAGAATTAAATATTTTAATTTCTTTAATATCTATTGGTATATATGGATTAATTATATCAAATAATTTATTTGTATTTTTCTTATTTTATGAGATTGCAGCAATACCAATTTTCCTAATGATATCTAATTGGGGATATAATTTAAAAAGAGAAATATCTGGCCCATTTAAAAAAATATTAACTTCTTTCGGAGTTGGAAGTAAGAAATATGCTTCATATAAAATTACAATATATTTATTTATAGCATCAATTTTAATTTTTTTTGGATTAGCAATGATTGCTGTAAATATTGGATCATTTGAAATTTCAATCATCACAAAAAACCTAGACAATTCCATCTTAACATCACCACTAGTTTTTTTAATGCTAATTATAGGCTTTGGTTGTCATTCTGCATTATGGCCTTTTCACACTTGGGCTCCTGATGGTCATGGTTCAGCACCNACAGCGGGTTCTATAATATTTGCTGGAGTTTTAATGAAAATTGGGCTNATTGGTTTTATAAAAATTATAATCCCATTAATGCCTCAAATGGTNATAGAATATAGAGANTTAATAATAATCTTAGCATCGATAAATGTGTTATATGGTGCTCTTACTGCTATGAGGCAAGATGATTTAAAATATATGGCGGCTTATGCGTCACTTTCTCATATAGGTTATATATTTATCGCACTTATGACATCAAATTCCACAGGCATAAATGGTGGATTAATTCAGATTGTTTCACATGGATTAATAATTTGCCTATTATTCTTCTGTGTTGGGTCAATTCATAAGCTCAAAGGAACGAGGTCGATTAAAGAACTAAGTTCAATGCTGGATAATTCTCCTATACTTAGCTATTTCTTTATATTTACTGCCTTCGCAAGTATAGGTTTCCCTTTAACAAGTGGATTTATAGCTGAATTTTTAATAATAAATGGTATTCACGAATTTTCTTACNACTCTGCATATAGATTATTATTACTTTTTGTTCCAATTATTGGAATTTTCTTTACTACGATATACATGTTTAGGGCAGTAAAAAATTGCTGCTTTAGATATAATGNAAACGGAAAATCGATTATAGACTTCTCAANACATGAAATTGCAATTTGTTTAATACTAGTAACAGTGATATTAATAATTGGAGTCTTCCCTACTTTGATACAAGATCTTCTAGGAAATTCATATGAGAGGTTACTTTTAAAATAATGGACAATATAATAACAAATCTTTTACCAGAAATAGTTGTTCTACTAACTTCGATTTCTCTACTAATAAATTCCATAGTAGATCAGAACGATAAGAGAATTACTAATAAAATTATCCTCACCTTAGGACTTATAATTGCCGCCTTCACTTGCTACCAACAGTCAACATATGAACTTTTTTTAAATGGTGTTTTAGAGAACACTGAATTTACTAAATCAATAAAATTTATACTGATATCNACATCACTTCTTGCTTTGNTCTTTGTCTCAAACTCAAAATCTGAAGAATTAAAAAATTATTTCAATGAATATTGTTTTCTACTTACATTATCTTTAGTTGGCTCGATGCTTTTAATTTCTTCTAGAGAATTTTTCATGTTAATAATCGCATTTGAAACTCTCAGNNTACCAATTTATTTAATAACAGCTATGGGTCCAAACCCTAGGTTATCTGTAGAAGCTTCAACAAAATTATTCTTTTTTGGAACTTTTTCAACAGTAATTTTAGTTTTTTCAGCAGTGTTATTCTTTGCTTCAACTGGGTCTACATTCTTTTCTGTTGAATTTTGGCAAATTAAAGATCTAATACCTTTATTATCAATCTTTTTTATGTTGATAGCTGTTAGTTTTAAAGCAGGACTTTTTCCTTTTCATTTCTGGATATCTGATACATATCAAGCAGCTCCTTTAAACCTGATACCGTATTTAAGTGTGATCCCAAAAATTAGTATAATATGCTTCTTTATAATATTCATGCAAGATTACTCAAGNAACGGTAATAATAAAATAATTACAGATAATATCGTAATTGCTTTCTCATGCATATCGATAATCTTCGGTTCAATACTAACAATGAAGCAAGAAAAATTACTTAGGCTACTTGCTTATTCAGGAATTCCTCATGCGGGCATGCTTTTACTTTTCTCAGTATTAGATTTTAGTATAGCGAAAGATTTTATAATCATTTACATAACTTTTTATTCANTGGCTAACATATGCCTATATATATCGCTAAATTCTTTAAAAATATCATCTGAGGAGATAACACTAAACAGTTTAAAAGGAATCTTCAAAGATAATCCATTTGTATCACTATCTCTTGCTATTTCATTACTTTCACTAGCTGGTGCCCCTTTGACTGCAGGTTTTTGGGGGAAATTCAATGTAGTAATTTTGAGTTACTCATCATACGGAATTTTAATACCAATAATTATATTACTTGGGGCTCTAATGTCTTTTTATTACTATATTAAAATCATAAGAAATCTTTTTTCTTCTAAACAAATAAATACATTTCAGGATATTCAAATATCAGATATAAATTATCTAATATTAACAATCTGTATTGTTATAACAATAATTCTTGGAATCAATCCTGGATTAATATTACTAATCCTTTAAGAAGAAGTTCTCCTCATANNATTAGTAAAATTTTATCTTGATTCTAAAGGCAAATAATCTCTGGAATCNTAAC
Source organism: bacterium (assembly GCA_002701605.2). GTDB lineage: Bacteria > Desulfobacterota_D > UBA1144 > UBA1144 > UBA1144 > TMED126. Next base: position 3,300 of record NZWF02000014.1, on the reverse strand, counting down.
CAGTATAAACCTGTCTTGGTCTTGCAATTTTTTGATCTTTATCATTTAAAAANTCTTTCCACTGAGCTAACCATCCTGGAGTTCTACCNACTGCAAAAAGCACAGTAAACATAGGTGTTGGAATACCCATTGATTCATATATTAAACCAGAATAGAAATCAACATTTGGATATAAATTTCTAGCTTTAAAATAATCTTCACTCAGCGCAATAGATTCAAGTTTTAATGCAATATCTAATAANGGATTGGTACCGGTGATTTCAAAAACTTTATCAGCAGCAATTTTAAGATATTTGGCTCTAGGGTCATATGACTTATANACTCTATGACCAAACCCCATTAATAATGCTTCCTTCTTCTGAACACTTTCTAAAAATGAAGGTATGTTTTCAACAGTTTTAATCTCTTTTGATAGCATTTCTAAAACTGCTTCATTTGCTCCCCCATGTAATGGTCCATATAATGCAGCTGCCGCTGCTGCGACTGATGAATATGGATCAGACTCAGAGCTTCCNGTGCCTCTCATTACACTTGCACTACAGTTTTGTTCATGATCTGCATGAAGTATCAATAAGGTATCCATGGCATCTACAAGATCTGGGTTTAATTTTTTATCATCACCTTTGAATAGCATATTTAAAAAGTTTTGAGAATAGCTTAAGGAATTNTCTGGTTGAACAATTTCAAGCCCTTGTGAGTGTCTGTAGAAATAGGCAGCTAAGATCGGAACTTGAGCAATTAATCTGCAAATATTTTTATAGTTTTCTTCTTCACTTTGAATATTTTTAGATTCTGGATAAAAAGTTCCTAATGCAGCAATAGTACTTACCAAAACACCCATAGGATGAGAATCTTTAGGAAANGATTTAATTATTGATTCCATTCCACTAGGTAATTCATTGAATTCTTTAATATCAGATATAAATTTATCTAAGTCGGTTTTACTAGGTAACTCTCCATCAATTAAAAGTTTTGAAACCTCTAATTGAGAACTATTTTCTGCNAGTTGCTCAATAGGATAGCCTCTGTATCTTAGAATTCCATTATCACCATCAATATAAGTAACACTACTCTTACAAGAAGCAGTATTCTCATATGAAGGGTCGTAACTCATCATTCCAAACTCATCATCATTAACTTTAATTTGTCTTAATTGTTTGGCCCTGATGTTACCATCATCGATATCAATCTCATAGGATTTACCTGTTCTATTATCGGTTATGCTTAAACTATCTTTTGACACTTTTCTTTCCCCCTTTGGAAAACAAAATATATTATATATTGAATTAAACCACTATCATTATAACAAAAAAAAGGTTGAAAAAAAAGGTGATTGGATGACTATAGAACTTCTTCCAAATCAACAAATGTCAAATTTACAAAGTCTACAGAAGAAAAACGAATACTGATTTTATCATTTCGAATGTATGTTTTTCTACATAAATCTTTACTAATGGAATCATAAAAATTAAAGCTGTTAAAATAAATGATGTACGAGCTCTTTAATTCATTATAAACATATACATCGACCTCTTTAATATTAGCTTGATCCATATACCTAAGAGCCCAATATTTATATAATTGCTTAGCTTTATTCTTTGCAATATCTGATCTACTACTTAATTCAATCAAAATTTTATCAATATCTTGATTAGAAAAGAGAATATCTCTTGATTTTAAATATAAATCTAATTGTCTCATCAATATTGAATCATAATATCTTCTTATAGGTGATGTGAATTGTGTATAAAAGTTTAATCCTAATCCATTATGAGGTCCGCTATCAGTTGATATGTCTAGTTGAGATACATTCCTAAAAAAACTGAAAGGAGGACTTGTATCAAAAGTATCAATAATTAGGTTTTTTGATTCTTCTTGCTTTCTATAAATGCAAGGAATCTCATTATTGAACATATATTCAGCGGCTTTGGAATTTGCCAAAATCATTAACTCCGCAACTATCTGATAAGACTCTAAATCGTTCTGCTTTACTTTTAAATTATTATCTTCATCTATAAAAAAAGATATATCTTTGTTAAATTCATCAAAATCTGCATTTTCAATTCTTATTGCTCTTTGCACTCTCGCAAACTCAGCAATTTTTGTAAACTTAGTATCATTTTCAAATAAATATTCTGCTTCACTATATGAATAATTTTTATCAATTAAAATATCATTTTTTTCCATATAACTTGATTTGATTTCATATTTATTATTAGTTAAAAAAACAATTGAAATTACACTTCTTACTTTGCTCTCTTTTAATGATATGTCATCTATTATTGATGAATCATATAAGTTGAAATTTTCTAAGGGAGAATAAATACTTTGGAATCTATTTCGTGCTTCTAAATCTTGATTTGATTCATAATTAAAAAATTCCGAAAAATTTGTTATATGAACTGAAATTTTAAATTCATTTTCGCTTATCTCTATAGATAAAGCATCATCATAATCTTTTGTTGATTCATCATCTATAGTAAATGCTTTTAAAGTAGCTACTGAAACATTTAATCTGTTAGTTAATTTATAGGTGAAATTGTTATCCAGCCCTAACTTGGTATTAATAAATGAAGTTTTCTCTAAAAAAATCTTATTATCAACCAAATAATTAAAAAGTTTATAATCATTATCAAAATTTAATTCCTTTTTAATTTCTAGAATAAATTTTTTGTTATATTTTTTCTTTCCTAAAAGATAGTTCTTGAGTTGTTCAATTTGATTCTCATATGTATCAATGTTTATTTGTGATTTCTGAGACAATAAATCTATAAACTTGGAATTGAGACTGGCATTATTCTTTTTATCTTCTAAATTTTTACTAATTTTCTTTACAACTTCGTCACTATTAATATATAGATGTTCTAAATCTATAATTTTAAAATAAATGATGTCTGCATTAAATGAATCTAGAAAAAATTCTAGTCTCTCTACATTATTCAACTTAAAGAAATCAATTGATATTTTAATAAATTCTTTCAAATTAATTGTTTGGAATTCACCCACAAGTTTATTCCACAACAAATGCAAGCTTATCTCTGTTGTTTCATTATATGAAGACAATTTATTATCTTCTAAATCATAAATTAAATCTTTGAAGCCAAAGGAATTTTTCTTTGAATCTAAAGATATAACTTCATAGGTTCTTCTTTTCTTATCAACAGATGTAATTGATCCTAATATTAATTTTGAATTTTTAATAAATATAGAATGGTTTTCTATATTGTTAGCCATATCATTATTTTAACGATGCCTTAACAAATTCTCTGAAAAGTGGGTGAGCTGAGAAAGGTTTAGATT
>NZWF02000017.1 GCA_002701605.2 bacterium | reverse complement strand
TCTACAGATGCCTTTTGTGCAATTGAAGTTGGATTTGAGGTTGATTGCCCTGCAAGGTTATTCATAGCAGCTAGAACTTTTTTATTTCCTGCTGCATAACCAATTCTCCACCCAGTCATTGAGTATGTTTTAGAAACTCCATTTACTAAGATTGTTCTATTTTTAATTGAATCATTTATTTGAACAAAAGATGTATGTTTGGTCTCAGAATACAGGGTTTTGTCGTAAATTTCATCGGATATTACTATTAGATCATTTTTTTCAGCTAAATTGGCAATCTCTACTAACTCTTCTTTCGTGAAAGTTACACCAGTAGGATTTGATGGGTAATTTAGCACAAGTATTTTTGTTTTGTCTGTAATTACATTTTGTATTTCAGAAGGTTTAACTTTAAAACCGTTACTTTGTTCAGTTGTTAGGATTACAGGTTTTCCGCCTGCTATACGAACTTGTTCTGGGTAGGAAACCCAGTAGGGTGCAGGAATTATAACCTCATCATTCAAATCAAGAAGTACTTGGAATAGATTGTATAAAACATGTTTTGCTCCAGAGCCCACGAATATTTCTTTTTTCTCATATTCAACATTGTAGTCTTCTTTGATTCTTGAAATTATTGCATTCTTTAGTTCATCAATACCGCTAGCTGCTGTATATTTAGTGAATCCATTATCAATAGACCTTTTTGCAAATTCTTTAATATTTTCAGGAGTATCAAAGTCAGGCTCTCCAGCCCCAAAACCAATAACATCAATTCCTTGCGACTTCATTTCCTTAGCTTTTGCTGTGATAGCTAATGTCGCAGATGGTTTTAATTCTCTAGCAAGTTTTGATAATTCCATATATATCTACTTCCCTTTTTTTAATATTTTTTTTAATTCTGATTCAACTTTAGGATGAACAAATTCATTTGCACTTCCACCTAATTTAATTATGTCCTTGATCAATGATGAGCTGATATGAGCATAATTTGCATCAGCAACCATAAAAACTGTTTCAATAGATTTATCTAGCTTATTATTAGATGTCGCCATTTGTAATTCATATTCAAAGTCTTGNACTGTTCTCATACCTCTTATAATNGTATTAACTTTTTTACTTTTTGCATATTTGACTAAGAGTCCACTAAATTTGTCAGTTTTTATTTTTTTATTACTTTTGAAAATGGATCTAATTACACTAACTCTTTCGTCAACACTCATTATAGAATTCTTATTCGAATTTANTGCTACTGCTATTATAACTTCATCAAAAGTCTTAGCTGCTCTTTTAATTATATTTATATGACCATTGGTTAATGGGTCGAAGCTACCAGGGTAAATTACAGTTTTTTTCATTTTTTTGTACAAAAAGTAATAAATTTATCCTTATACTGTTTTACTTTATAGTTTATAACATCTAATTTTAGTTTCTCATNCATAGGATGTTCACAAACAATAATACCTTCACTTTTACATAATTTTAACGCAGTTCTAATGATACCATTAAGACTTTTTTCATCAAAATAATCATATGGTGGATCAATAAAAATTAAGTCAAATTTGACATCTTTTCTCATTAATTCTCTTGTTGCAACAGAAAAATCTTTTTTTTGAACGTCAGATGAATCTTCAAAAGTACATTTCTTTAAATTCTCTTTAATATATTTTATTGAAATTGGGCTGCTATCAATAAATGTTACAAAATTCGCACCCATACTTAAAGCTTCAATGCCCAGAGAACCGCACCCAGCAAATAGATCTAATATTTTATAGTTATCAACACTTTGAAGAACATCAAAAATCATTTTTCTGGTTTTACCTGTCTTTGGTCTAACATGTCCTGTTGATGGNACCTTTAGCTTGAACCCTTTTTTCGTTCCATTAGAGATTTTAATCATCTATTTATTTTTTTATAAAGTTTTTCAGCCTGGATGACCAATCCTTTCATTAAATACATGCTGCTTTCCCAGAATTTTGGATCTGATATATCAATACCAACCTTACTTACTAATTTCTCTGGAGACAACGTGCTTCCTGAGGATAATAAATTTATATACTTNGGTATGAAAGCTTTTCCTTCAGATTTGTATTTTGCAAAAAGTCCGTGGACTAAAAGCTCACCAAACGAATAAGAATAACAATAGAATGGAGAATGAATAAAGTGTGGAATATACATCCACCAGTTTTTATAAAACTCAGAAATTTCTATGGATTTCCCAAACATTTTTGAGTTTGCACTAATCCAATAANCATTAAATTCTTCCCATGTAAGTTCTCCACCAATTTTTCTTCTTTCATGAATTGATAACTCAAAATTTGTCATAACAATCTGTCTNAANACAGTAGCAAATATATCTTCTAGTTTTGAGCATATTACATATAGTTTTTCTTTATCAGAATTTTCATTTGATAAAAGCTTATTAAATACAAGCATTTCGGCGAAAACACTAGCTGTCTCAGCTGTTGTCAAAGGAGTATTTTGTTGAAAATAGCCGTTTTTTCTTGATAAGTATTGATGGATCCCATGACCTAGCTCATGAGCGAGGGTCATNACATCACGAATTTTTCCAGTAAAATTCATTAGTATATAAGGGTGAACTGATGGCACACAAGAGTGACTAAATGCTCCAGACCTTTTACCGTTCCTTATTCCATAATCAATCCAATTATTGTCAAAGAATAGTGAAGCAACTTTTGACATTTCTGGTGAGAAATCTTCAAATGCATCAAGTACTATTTTCTTGGCTTNAGCAAAAGAGTATTTTTTTTGAGAGGANCCAANGGGNGCATATCTATCATAGTCTTTGAAATCATTGATTTTAAGNATCTTAGCTTTAAGTTTGTAATATCTTTGTGCNATTGAATTNTTATNATTGCATGCTTGAATTAAACCATTAACGGTTNGAAGNTTTATCTCATTAGATAAGTTCCTNGAGTCTATCGGATTTTTATAGCCCCTAAGTTCGTTAATTATTTTACAATCACTAAGAATCTGATTAAAAATAAATGTTATTAATCTTTTTTCAGAGTTTAGACCATCTGTTAAACTTTTTGCTGCTCTAGCTCGAGTAGACCTTTTCTTATCATAGAGTAAAGATAATATTTGGGTCTCTGACATCCTTTTTTGTTTTTTGTCTATTTTAATATCAAAAATTATGTTGTTTAAAGTTTGGTCAAATAGTCTATTAAATGCTCTAGAAGATGTTAGCGACTTTTGGTCAAGAATTTTTTCTTCTGCTTCTGACAAAACATATGGTTTATATTTTCTTTCTGACTCTAAAAGATTCCTATATTTCTTTAGTTTTTCAGAAGAATATATTAGTTTGGCAGTAGAGTTTTTAATTTTGTTCCAATCAAGAAAAAAGAAAATTAGGTTTTTCCTTATTAAAGAAACTTTTTCGCTAGTTGATTGATAAAATTGTGATACTTTTTCATTATTTGTATCGGAAGCAAAGAGTAAAGATGCATAAGATGAGATTTTACCTAAACCTTCATAAATTTTTTCTAAATCAATAAGAGCGGAGTAAATTATATTGGGTGATACATTGTCATTTATTTTACTTTGATATTTCNTAGCAAAAGATAATGAATTTTTCTCTAATTTATTAAAATCATTTTTTATTTTTTTAGAATCTATACTTTCATATAAGTCTTTTAAATTCCACTCCATNTGTTNNTACNCCTCCATAATTTCNTTACATAGTTTNCTAATTGTTCCATTGTCAGATTTTGAGCTATAAGCTTTTATNCTCTCTCTAATAAAAAAGCCAATNTTAAATTCTTTATTTGAAGATATTTCATTTTTTAAATCCATTAGACATTTTTTGAGTTCTTGATCTGAAATTTGTTCTGGCAAGTACTTGGAAAGCACTTCCATTTCTGCTAGTTCAATTTTTTTTAAATCATCTCTATTGTTTGACTCATATAGNATAATTGCTTCNTTTCTCTTTTTAATTTCTTTTTTNATTATTGACTCGACATCAATGTTTTTGTCTTTATTATTTTTTTCCTCATTTGTATACATAGACATAATGCTTCTCAAGGTATTTGCCGCAATCTTATCTTTTTCAATTAGGGCTACTTTTAAGTCTGATTTTATCTGCTGAATCATTTTTTTAGATTAACTTATTTTTTTACAAACTCCATTTTTGATTCCAAAAATGGAGCAATTTGCAAAATTTTGAAGAATTAATTTTTCATTACTNGTAATCATAGATTGAACTTTANTTCTCTTAAGTAGTTGTAAAAAAAATTTTAATCTTTTCTTNTCCAAGAAACTCATTATTTCATCAATTAAGAAGATNGTATCCTTATTTAAAATTTTCGATGAAATTACAATTTCAGCCATTTTGATCATAATNCCTAAGGTTTTCTTCTCGCCTTCAGATCCTAATTTCAATATATCTTTACCATTATTAATAAATGTAAATGTATCTTTATGTGCACCTATCAACGGTTTGCATGATAGTCGTTCCTTATTTTTTGCCAAATTTAAGTTGCTAATTATTATTTCCTTAGAATTGCAATGTGTTTCATATTTTAAGCTATATTTGTATTCATCTGAGGAAGTGGGTGACAACTTATTTATTATTTTTACATGATTTTTTAGCCAATTTGCTCTTTTTTTTGAAACCAGAAGACTTAACTCAATTATCTTCTCATCAATGAACTTGACCAGTTTGTCATCTTTTGAAGTCCTAAGAATATGACCTTTCCTAGATAAGAACTCTTTTAACTCTTTTAATTCATTTTTAAATTTCGTGTTATAGCTTGAAATTATTCTATCAAAGGATTCTCGCCTAGGTTTATTGGAACCTTCTATCGAGTCAATAAAATTCTTATTAAATAAAACTACATTACCTAGCTTTTTAAGCTCTTCAGCTCTTTTAACTTTTTTGTCATTGATTTGAACTTTTTTCTTTCCATTTTCTGAGAAAATAGAACATTTATTTATTTGGTTTATGTTGTTAAAAGTACCTTCTACATATAAGTTTGGATGATTAATATTTTTTATTTCATTCAAATCATTTGTTTTATCACTTTTACCGTTGATTAAAAAATATATTGATTCAAGCAGGCTAGTTTTACCTTGACCATTAGAGCCTAGAACAACATTTATTTCATGATCTAAAGTAAGCTCTGTGTTTAAAATATTTCTAAAATTGACAATTTTTAAATTATTTAAAGGCATATTAGTAACAAGCTTTAAGCTTGAAGTATTATAACCCATCGGTAATCTATTAAAATAAAGATATGAAATTTAAAATTGAAGACATAGGTGTAAAAGATGCGGGTAAAGGGTTTGCAAGAATTTCATCAACAATAATGCATGAAATAGGAATTGAACCTTTAGATGTTGTTGAGATATATGGCAAAAGAAAGTCTGCGATTCGAATTATGCCAGCATCTGATTCAAATAATGATTCTATAAAAATTGATGGGATAACTCGAAGTAATATCAAGATGTCTATAAGTGAATCGATTACTATAAAAAAAATAATGCAAATCGATACTAAAAAAGTAGTTTTATCTCCTACTAACTCCAAATCTTTATTATTTAATGATGATTCTAAAATTTTATTAACTAAAATTGATGGTCAAGTTGTTACTTCAGGGGATACAATCTCTGCTAAACTTCCAGGTGGAAAGTCAGAAGATTTTAAGGTTGTTGCAACATCTCCCTCGGGTTCATCTATTGTTAATTTAAAAACTAAGATTGAAATTAAAAGACTTAATAATGAGGAAAAGGCTAAAGATGTAACAACTTATAATGATATTGGTGGCCTTGGCGAGCAATTGAAAAAAATTAAAGATCTTGTTGAACTTCCTTTAAAGCATCCTGAGATTTTTTATAGATTAGGAATTGATGCCCCTCGTGGAATATTGCTAGTTGGTCCACCTGGGACTGGTAAAACTTTAATGGCAAGAGCAATTGCGCAAGAATGTGATGTAAACTTCATAGTGGTCAATGGTCCAGAGATAGTTAGAAAATTTTATGGTGAAAGCGAAGCTTTATTGAGAGATATATTTCAAAATGCTGCAGAAAATCAACCTTCAATATTATTTATAGATGAAATTGATGCAATTGCACCAAAAAGAGACAGAGTCCATGGTGAGGTTGAGAAAAGGATAGTTGGCCAACTTTTAGCTCTTATGGATGGCCTTAAAGATAGGGGAAAAATTATAGTCTTAGCGGCAACAAATTTACCAAACTCTATTGATTCAGCTTTAAGGAGACCAGGCAGATTTGATAAAGAAATTTTTTTAGATCCACCTAATCTCACAGGAAGAAAAGAAATTATAAATATTCATACAAGAGGGATGCCACTTGATGATCATATTGACTTTGATTTATTAGCTTCACTAACTTCTGGATTCGTTGGAGCTGACATAGAAATGTTATGTAAAGATGCAGCATTAAATTCAGTTCAAAAATTAATTGGTTCAACAGATATTGATTATAGCGAAGTAGACTCAATTAAGGTTTCAGAAAGAAATTTTATTGATGCAATTTCTAACATTCAGCCATCAGCGATAAGAGAAATATTTGTTGATACTCCAAAAGTTAAATGGAATGAAATAGGTGGCTTAAAAGAACTAAAAGAAACTTTAAATCAAGTAATTTTGTCACCTTTAAAAGAAGANGGNGAGTTTAAGCTTCCCAAAGGTGTAATGTTATATGGACCGCCAGGTTCAGGNAAAACAATGATNGCAAAAGCACTTGCTAATAGCAGTGGAATGAATTTTATATCTATCAAGGGACCTGAATTGTTATCTAAATATTTAGGAGAATCAGAACAAATGATAAAAAATTTTTTTGATAAGGCCAGGCAAGTTGCCCCAGCTATTCTATTTTTTGATGAGATTGACTCGTTATGTTCAAAAAATAAGTCTGAAGAATCCTCAAATTCAGTTTCTTCAAGAATTATGAGCCAGTTACTGTTGGAGCTGGATGGTTTTTCTGAGCTTAATAATGTTGTAGTGCTTGCTGCTACAAATAAAATAGAAAATATAGATAGTTCGTTGCTTAGATCAGGTAGGTTTGATCTTTTGCTTGAAACCGTTACTCCTGATAATAGGGAAATAAAAGAGATTTTAGACTTAAAAATTAAGTCAAAAGGTGTAACTATTCCTGATATTTCAAAAATTAAATTAAAAGATTTTAATGGTGCAGATATTGACACAATGATAAATCTTGCAATTCAGTTTTCTAATAGTAAAAATTTAACAAATAAGGGAGTTCAGAAAGCTATTGATGAAATTGATAAAAGAAAAAAAATTGCATCTAGCTAGCATTCTTTTTTTCTTTTTAACACTCACTTCTTTTTCTCTAAATTTTGATCAAATTGATAATTTGATTATCAAGCATCAAAATCTTGATATTCATGAAAAGCTTGTTTCTTATAGCACCCTTTTATTAGATAAGAATTATAAGGAGAATGTTCTTATTGGTTCCGCAACTGATGATGAAAAGTTAACAATCGATTTGGATAATTTAGATTGTTTTACTTATGTAGAATATGTTTATGCCCTTGCTATTTCGAATTCTCAAAAAGATTTTAAGAGCAATGTAATTTCATTAAGATATGAAGATAATATTATTAGTTTTTATAATAGAAATCATTTTTTTACAGATTGGGCTGATAATAATAATTTGGAAAGAATTTCTAATGATAAGAAAATAAATAAAATCTTAAACAAGAAAGATATTAATAAAAAATATTTAAAAGGAATACCTTTAAAAAACAAACTGGTTTATTACGAAGATATAAACAAAAGGGACTATACTAAATTAAAAGATAAGGTTTATGTCGTAGGGATATTGTCTAATAGTCAAGGCTTAGATGTATCTCATGTTGGTTTCTTAATAATTAATGATGATGACTTGAGGTTCAGACATGCTTCTAGTAAGAAGAAATATAGAAAAGTGGTTGATGAGGACTTTCTGGAATATATAGATAATAAGCCTGGTATAATAATTTATAAATTTCTAGGAGATAGCAATGGGCGATTTAACTAAAGCAAAAATATCACAAGAAAATGTATCTGATTCGAGACAACTAACTACTTTAATAAAAGAATTGCAAAATTCTATGAGAAGCCTTCAGTCTGTTGATGACTATTTAACAAGAGTCTCTAAGGCTAAAGAAATTCTTGGAAACGACTTAGATTCATTATCTGATGATATAGACAAGAAAAAAACTGATTTAAATGATTCATTAATTCAAATGGGTCGTTTTGTTAGTTCTGTATTGGATTCTATTGAAATTACTAATGACGAATTAGATTCTGCTGCTGAGCAGTTAGTTCTTTTTACTCAAGGTAAAGATGATGCAATAACTTATGCAAAGAAAGAGCTGAAAGCACAGGTTGAAGATTCATACTGGCATAAATATTGGACAGGAGTCATTGAAAGATTAACTTCTTAGAGTTCTGGTATTAATTCATTTCCTATTATTTCCATTGTCTCAATTATTTCTTCGGAATTAGGAGAAATAAAATCAAGAACAACTTCTTTAATCTTCAAACTTTTATAAGCTTTAATCTTATCGAAGACTTCTTTCTTTGTTCCAATAAGAGCAGTATCTGGATTATCACCCATTTTGTTTTCATTGGTTATCAGAACCCTGTTTCGTAAAGAAATATTATAATTTTCAATATTAATACCTTTAGATCCAGAATAAGACTCTAAATATTCAATTTTTTTTGATAACTCATCAGGACTAAACCAAATAGGCTGCCAGCCATCTGCATAATCCACAGCCCTCTCTATAGCTGCATCAGCATTACCGCCCATCCATATTTCCAATTTTTTTTGATATGGTTTGGGATGAAATGATACATTTTCAAAATTATAGTATTCACCTTTAAAAGAAGATGGGTCATTTTCCCATAATGATTTAATTACCTGAGCAAACTCTTTAGTCTTTTCCATCCTTTTCTCATAATTAACACCTAGAATATTAAATTCTTCTTTCATCCAGCCAGGTGCAATAGTACATATTAATCTCCCATTACAAAAATGATCAAGAGTTGAAAGCATTTTGGCAACTATGATTGGATTTCGATAGGGAAGTATAATTGCACTTGTTCCAATAGTAATCTTGGATGTATTTTGAGAAATTGCAGTAAGCATTACAAAAGGGTCAGGAAAAATATCTGAGAATCTCCCCTTCCATTGAGAGGGAATTATTATATGATCACTAGCCCAAACCGAACTAAAGCCTAATTCTTCTGCCTTAATGGCAATTTTCAATTGGTCTTTAACTTCTATGTTGGCAATAATTGGAAGTGCAAGTCCTAAATCCATTGTCGTAGTTAAACCCTTATTTTCTTTTTTGTCAATAATTTCATTTATAATGAAAATGACTATAAATTTTTGTTTATAAATATTATGAAAAGAAAAACATTGTATTCGCTACTTACATCACATAAAAAAAATATTTTTTTTGGCATTATAGGATTGACGATGGTTGATATGATGCAATTACTTGTTCCAATTTTAGTAGGTAAAGTCATTGATATTTTAGCNTCCTCTAAAACCGATAGNTTTTTNTTAAGTGATTTAAACAAATATGCTTTTTATTTAATTATTTGTGGTGTTGTTATGGCTATATTTAGATTTGTTTGGAGATTTTTTCTTCTNGGAACATCTCGAAAAATAGAAAAAAATCTCAGAGATAATTATTTCTCAAGGGTTCAGAATNTGACTGGAGCTTCTTTTCAAAATCACTCACCNGGTGACTTAATGGCAAGAGGTGTTAATGATATCGAAACAATCAAAATGGCTTGTGGCTTTGGTATTGTAGTGGCTTATGATGGAATAGTTTTATTAACATTTATTTTTATTTCCATGTTTTTGATATCACCAATTTTTACACTTTATGCTTCAGGACCTTTTATTATTATGAGCATCTTAATACTTAAATATGGTGATATTATTGAGAGACTTTTTTCTAATGTCCAAAGCTCATTCTCTAATTTAACCGANGAGGCNAGGAGAATAATATACTCAATTAGNGTAATAAAATCTTTGAACGATCAAGANGAGCAGTCCAATCTTTTTAAGAAAAAAAGTATTCATTATGAAAGTATGAATATTAATCTAATTAAAATATGGGCNGGATATCAGCCGTTAATAACTTTTCTATCTGGATTNTCCATTTTTNTATTNATCTTTTTTGGAAGCAATATGGTTCTAGAAGGCAAACTATCAATTGGGGATTTTTCAGCCTTAATGGTTTATTTAACAATGTTAAGTTGGCCCGTTGTAGCAATGGGATTAGCAGTTGATTGGTTAAAAAGAGGAAATGCTTGTCTTTCGAGAGTTGATAAAATAATGACTCAAGATACTGAAGCTAACGAGGTAGGGTTGGCTAAGATTGAGGAGATTGATAAAGTTTCTTTTGACAATGTAAGCTTTACAAAAGATAGCAATAATATTCTTTCAAATATTAATTTTAATATAAAAAGGGGCTCGTCNCTTGGTATTACTGGAAANACAGGGGCAGGTAAAACAACCTTAATTAATTTACTNCTTAAATACTCATACTCAGATAACATAAAAATTAATAATATNTCCATCAATGATATTGATAAAAATTCTATAAGAAAGAAGATTGTATATGTACCACAAAACCCTGTTATTTTTTCAGGAACTTTGGCAGAAAATGTTTCATTTTTTGAAGAAAATCCAGACGAGAATAAAATTATTGAGTGCCTTAGGATTTCTGGATTTATTAATGATCTAGAAAGAATGAANAATGGTCTTAACGAAATAGTTGGCGAAAGAGGGGTAAGTTTATCTGGAGGTCAACGACAAAGAGTCTCAATAGCNAGGGCTATCTACCAAAATCCTGAAATGATTATATTAGATGANACATTGTCATCATTAGATGTTGATACAGAACTTCAGATTCTCAGAAATATAAAAGACACATTTAGAGAAAAATTTTTAATTGTTATCTCTTCAAGGGTATCAACCATTTTTTTATTTGATGAAATTATTGTTTTGGATTCAGGTGAAATTGTACAAAAGGGATCATCTAAATCATTAGAAGAACAAGAAGGNTTATTTAAAGATTTACTTGCTATTCAAAGAATATTACCAGGGGTGATAGATGCAAAATAATCAAATAAATGATTCAAATATTCTGAAATGGTTAGTTAAATTTTCTAAGCCATATATTTATTGGCTTTTGATTGCTTTCGTTGCTATGGTTATAGTCGCTTATTTTGAACTTTTAATACCTTTAAAATTAAAAGAAATAGTTGATAGCATTGTNTCTGGAATTGCAACTAAGTCNCAAATAAAAGAAACATCAATAAAGGTTTTTTTCTTTATTCTAGGAGTTTTTTTATTTAGCTCTCTTTTTAGCTANATATTAAATATTTCTGGTCAGAAAATAATGAAAGAAATAAGAGATGAAATTTTTAATCATGTATTGAANTTNCCACAGTCTTTCTTTGATCAACANAGTGTNGGGAGAATTACTACTAGAGTTACAAATGATGTAAATGCANTAAATGAGTTTTACACAAATGTCTTAGTTCAATTTTTAAAGGATTTCCTTGTAATTGTAGGTGTTATGTATGTTATGTTCACATTCAATTACGACTTATCCCTCATAATAATTTGCATTACTTTCGTTATNATATTTTTTGCCTTCTTATATAGAAAAAGATTACGACGTGTATATACAAAATTAAGATTAACCATTTCACAGCTTAATTCTTTTATAAGTGAGTCAGTCAGGGGTATAGCTTTAATTAAACTTTACAATAAGTCAGATGATAATTTCTCAAGATTTGAAAAATTAAGCAACGAAAATTATCAAGCAAATCTTGATCAGATGTATACATTTGCNATATTCAGGCCATTTATTGAATTTATGTCNGTATTCTCTACAGCAGTAATTGTTTGGTTTGGGGGTAGNGAAGTTTTATCAGGAAATCTGTCNTTAGGAGAGTTGTTAGCTGTTTTATTTTTTCTAAGAATGATATTCAGACCAATTTTAGACCTGGCGGATAAATACAATATTTTACAATCTGCCTTGGCNGCAAGTGAAAATATTTATAAAATAATATCAATTGAAAAAGATAAGTTTGGNAATAAAAAGTTTGATTCTAACTTTAAGAAAATTTCTTTCAAAAATATTTTTTTTGCATANAAAGATGAGGATTGGGTTTTAAAGGATTTTAATCTAGAGATTGACAATGGTGATTCAATATTATTACTTGGGTCAACTGGCTCTGGAAAAACTACAATTTTGAATTTATTACTAGGNTTTTATAAGCCTCAGAAAGGAGAAATTTTGATAGATGGAGTTAATTTAAATGAGTTTGATATNNACTCAATAAGAGATAACTTTTCAGTTGTTATGCAAGATACTCCTCTTTTTAACATTACACCTGATGAGCAAGATTCAAATAATAATTTTCAAGTGAAATCTGTAGGTGAAAAGCAAATAAAAAATATTGAATATATGTTAGAGAAACCATTTCATATAATAATTTTAGATGAGGCAACATCAAATTTAGATTTGGATTTGGAGAAAAATGTTAAATCTTATTTGAATAGTATTAAAGCAAAAACCTCTTTAGTTATAGCTCATAGACTGAATCTTATTAGAGATAAAGATAAAATTATAGTGTTAAAAGATGGAAGATTAATCGAATCAGGCACCCATAGTGAATTGATTAATAATGAGAATGAATATTCTAAAATTTTTGCTTTTAATAAACAATTTTACCTANGTTAGAATCTTGTTGTTTTCTCTTAACAATGTATAATCCATTGTTTATCGGGGTGTAGCGCAGCTGGTAGCGCACCTGTTTTGGGAACAGGGGGTCGGAGGTTCGAGCCCTCTCACCCCGATATTTAATTACCAGAAATAAAAATTTCTATCTTTTTGTTTTTAATGAAAGCATTTCTTTCAACCNTGGGCATTGCGATTAAAGATGTAGAAAAAGCATCACAGAATATGGGATCTTTTGATACCACTGATAAAGTAGTNTCTTCGTATCCAACAAANACTTTTTCTTTAAAATTATAAATATGACTNNTATTCTTTTTGCCAATATTTATTTTTTTTGATTTTTTAGAGGAGGTTGAAATAGATTTATTATTTAGAAGAATTTTTTTTTGTTGCCCAAAATCTTCGATCTCTATAAACCAATCTTTCGTTGAAGATAATGTTGATATATTTCCACCAAAGTTAATTAAAACATTTTTGATCTCATATGATTGAAATATTTTTAAAATTAAATTTAGAGCATATCCTTCAGCAATTCCTCCAAAGTCAAGCATAAGACAATCAGCACTTTTAGTAATTTTGTTGCCATTAATCTTTGTTAAGACTAATTTATCAAATCCAGAACAATCCTTTATTCTTTTTTTTATATCTAAATTAGATAATGTTTTGTCTGATTGTTCATAATTAAATTCTGAAGAGACATTCCCAATAGTTATATCAAAATAGCCCCCTGATAGTTTATTATATTTGATTGATAAATTTAATAATTCAGCAAAATGTTCTGACATTTTGAACTCTATATTTTTCTTTGACTTATTAAAAAGTGAGACCTCAGATTTGGGGTCATAATTATTAAATATTGAGCTTAATTCTGAAACTTTTTTGACACTGTCATTTATAGCTCTGTTAATAACTTCTTCTTCCTTATTTGAGACTACTATAAAATCAAGATTTGTTCCCCATGCAACAAAACTTCTTTCAAATATTTTTGCATGCAAAGAAGGACTATATGTAAAAATAAAAATTAAAAAAATAATTATTTTGAAGAAAATTGTTTTACCTTAGTTCCCTAATTTTGTATTTAAAGAGTAATATCATAAATAATAATTTGATAATGAAACCCTAAATATTATTCCCTATCCATCAATACCCATATCTTTTTTGAACATTTTGAGTTCATCATGTAAGTGTTTTATCCAGTATGTGAGTTCAGATGACTTAACAGAATTTTTAGAGTTTTTATATACATATTTATCCATCAAAAATTTAAGATCATCATTTATGTGACCTTTTGCAAGCTTGTTCTCTACTAATTTGGCCTTATTCATTAAAAATTTTAAATTTTTTTTAACATCTCTTTTAGAAATCGTATCAGATTCGGCTAATACATTTTGAAATTTTTCAATTTGTAACTTCAAGGGTTTAAAGTCCGCGAAACTTACTTTTGGAGAAATTAAAAAAATAAAAAACAAAAATATAATTAAGTGATGCATTTTGAATTTATTCATATTATCGACCTATGATGTCCATTAATTTAAACAACCTGATTAATATGTCAATTTTTAATTAAAAAAAAATTTGATATTCATTTTAAATAAATTATATTTAACCTGGATATTATAGACATTGAATATCTATGATATCTAAAATAATTATCTAGGAGGTAGTTATGCAAAAATTATTTTATTCATTATTTTTGGTATTCTTCGTAATTTTGATGCCTATAAATAATGGTATATCTAAAGACATGGCTTCTTTATCTGTGGAAGAAAGAGTTGATATTCTTTCTGAAGAAGTTGATAGATTAAAGAATGGTGGAGTCTTTGGTGGAGAAATTGGATCTCAATATGGTTTTGGTCCTGCTGCATCGAAAGTTTATAACACACCATCAGGTCTTTCCATTGGTGGTTATGGTGAAATCGTTTATAAGAGCTACACCAGCGGAGACAATACAGATGAAACTGATGCATATAGAGGTGTTCTTTATTTTGGCTATAAATATAATGAAGAATGGTCATTAAATACTGAATTAGAATTCGAACATGCTGATGAATCATATTTGGAATTTGCTTATATTGACTATACACCTTCAAAGTTTAATGGTGCTTTAGGATTTAGGGCAGGTTTATTATTACTTCCTCAAGGTTTGGTTAATGAACTTCATGAGCCAACACTTTTCCATGGAACATATAGACCTAAAGTTGAAACTTTAATGATTCCTTCAACTACTAGAGAAAATGGTGCTGGAATTTTTGGAGAATTGGGTAATTTTGAATACAAAATTTATTATGTTACTTCTCTAAAAAACCCAGGAACAGCTTCATCTAAAACTGGTAACACTATGAGAAACTTTAGAAGTAAAGGATCTAATTCTGTTTCTAATGAGTTTGCTACAGTAGGTTCATTGCATTACAATTTAAATGCATTTGGTAATCAACATCTCTTAGGTGTTTCATACTATAGAGGTAAAATCCAACCTAGTGGAACCGCTGCAACAACATATGATATTCACGATGCACTTACAACTGTTCATATGAGATCAATATTTGCTCAAGGTGAACTTGCAGGTTTTGAATATAAATTGCTGTATCATCAAAACGAATTTGACAATGTAGACAGATTTAATAGTTATAGTGGAGCTGCTGCAAATGCTAAGTTTGGTGAAAAACAAATTGGTTATTATTACGAAATTGCAAAAAATATTGGTGATTTAGTAGGTAGTACCTGGTACATTGCACCTTTCTTTAGATATGAGAATTTAGATTTTCATGAAAGAACAGATTCCTCAGCTACATCCAATAGAGACTATCAAGACAATCAATATTGGAATTATGGTGTATCAATTAAACCAATTGCAAACATTGTTATTAAAGCTGATGTTCTGAGGCATACAAGTCCAGGATCAAATGATAATACAAGACAGTTTAACCTAGGTATAGGTTATATATTCTAAGTATGGGTATAAAGGATAGATAATACGCATAAGATGATTTAGTACCATCCACATTCCAGGAAGCTCATTTCCCTTTTGTCGTCTGGTCAACGATGTAAACCTCTGGATGGTACTAAATCTAAAATAATGTATGTTTGGTAATAATCTACTATGAAAAACATTTTTTTTATACTTTTTCTTTTTTTTGGCTTTAGTGCTTCAGCTAAAGTTGTTATGACACTGGATAAAGCCCTTGAGACATCTTTTCCTAATATGAAAGTCGAGAAAAAAAGAGTTTACCTTTCTAAAGACAGTATTTTACTGCTAGAAAAGCAAGCAAGATCAAGATTTAATTCTCAAGTATTTTCATATTATGAGGTATCGAATGGTAGTGGCAGAGAAGCAACCGCCTTCATTCTAACTCATAAGCTAAGAACTAGGACTCAGACTTTATTTATTATCTTTGATAACAAAGGGATTTTAAAATCAACAGAGGTTCTTGCATTCTACGAACCTGATGAATATATAATGGATAAGAAATGGTTTTCTCTATTCGAAGGGAATTCTATTGNAAATAATCTATCAATGANATCAAATAAAATGAAAGTAGCTGGATCAACAATTTCATACAATGAGACATCTAAAGCAATTAGGAGAATATCAACACTTTATTCTTTTATTTANGACTAAAAATGTGTANGGTTCATTAATGCGTTTTTTTGTGACTAAAGATCTTAATAAAAACTCAGCTCTNAAGTTAATTGTACTTTTTTCGCTAATATTTTTCNTAGGNTTAATAGTGACNAATTTTCTTTTTATGACTAANATTGGATTTACNGTTCAAGAAGTTATTAATTATTATTTAGGTAATCCCGAAACTTTTAGACAGCCAAAAAGTTATGGGTCTATTGTAGAAGAAACACATTTCCATTTATTTGCCATGGGAATAATTTTGATGACATTAAATCATTTAATGTTATTCAGCGATCTATCCATGAGATTTAAAATTATATTAATAATAGTTTCGTTCTCAGCATGCTTACTAGATATTGCATCTAGCTGGCTTGTTAGATTTGTTTCTGCTGATTTTGCCTATTTAAAACTCTCCTCAATGCTTGTTGAGCAGGTATCGTTAGTAGCATTAATTTTTATAATTCTAAAATCTCTATTTATGAGTGATGGAAAACCCGCAATCTATGATAAGTAAAAAGTTTGCAAATACCAAAACCTAGTGTAATTTACNTTGATTATTCGTTTTTTCATTCGAATAATGGAAGCGCCAGTAGCTCAGCTGGATAGAGCAACGGACTTCTAATCCGTAGGTCGGGGGTTCGAATCCCTCTTGGCGCGTTTNAATGGTGGGTGTAGCTCAGGGGGAGAGCATCGGTTTGTGGTTCCGAGGGTCGCGGGTTCAAATCCCGTCATCCACCCAGATATTAGTATGAATTTAAGATTAATTTTTTTAATAATATTAGGACTATTCTTTTTAAATTTCTTATACAAATATTTTGAAAATTTATCAGTAATTTTAGATAAATTNTAAGTTCTGTATAAAGAATTNATATCAACATATTCATGACCNAGATCATTGGTTAAAACAAAAGACGAAGCTTTACCAATTTTTAGATCAACAATAATTTCAATCTCTTTATTTTTCATAGTTCTGTTAAAAAAAGAGCTAATTTTTTTCCCTAAACCATTCTTGACTAGATTTTTTTTGTTTATATATATATCAATCTTTCTCTGATCAATATAGTTAACACCGCTAGACCCAACAGCTGCTATTATCCTTCCCCAGTTTGGATCAGAACCAAATAATGCTGTTTTAAAAAGCAATGAAGTAGATATTCTATTAGCTATTTTCTTTGAATCTTTCTCAGTTTTTGCACCTTTAACAATTATTTTACAAATTTTNGTTGAACCCTCTCCATCTGCAACTATTTTCTTCGCTAAGTTATAAAAAATCTTTTCTATTTCNCCATATATTTTTTTTGCACTTTTACTTTTCAGATTTATTTCCTCATTACCAGCAAGTCCNTTTGANATTCCTAAAACTGTATCATTAGTTGAAGTATCACCATCTACACTGATTGAATTAAATGAATTTTTTGTTGCATAATTAATAAATTTTTTAAAAGTTGATTTATTAATNTTGATATCTGTAATTAAATANCAAAGCATGGTTGCCATGTTTGGATGAATCATCCCTGCACCTTTTGCGATTCCTAATAAAGTCCCTGTTTTATTCCCAATTTTGATNTTTGTTGATTCAATCTTTATATATTTATCAGTGGTTCTTATTGCTTCAGCAAAATCTACTGATTTATTTGGTTTTGCATCCTTAAAAAGTTTTGATAATTTTGTATTGATTTTTTTGACATCTAATTGTTCGCCAATTATTCCTGTTGATGATATAAAAAAATTATTTTTAGGTAGGCCTGAAACTTTTGCNGCTTGATTGATTACTGATTTTACGTTTCTTATACCCTCATCACCAGTGCAAGCATTTGCATTTCCACTATTAACAATTATTGCTCTTAATTTATTTTTATTAATTATTTCNTTCGAAACAATTAATGGTGCAGCNATAACTTTATTTTTTGTAAATACTGCATGTGATATACATTCATTTGANGANATNATTAATCCCAAATCTTTTTTCTTAGATTTTTTTAACCCACAGCTTATTCCTGAAAATTTAAACCCTTTTACATTAATCATTATATTTGTAAGTATTGTGCAGAATTAAATTTTTTTCCAGAATGAAATTCAGAAAATCTTATTAATAATAGTAAAAATTGTTTTTGTGCATCGATTTTACTTTTGATTTCATTAATAATTATTGATTTTTTTTTCAATTTTATTAATTTTTTTAAATTTTTACTGCAATTGATGCATGTATTTCCACCATTTGAAATATCAAAGTAAGATATTTCTTTAAGTTTTATTTTNCATTTATAGCAATTTTCAATTGATGGCAGTATTCCCAATTCTTTCAGATACTTTAGTGTAATTTTAATAGTTAGCTTTAATGTTTCATCGCTATATTTTTTATTGATATAATTCTCCATCATTTTAAATACTTTTGNATTTGGATAATCATTTATTTCAAAATTATTTATTAATTCAAAAATAAATGCCTTTAAAATTAAATTTGTCCCATTAAATTCAGTATATTTATCAGATGATATTTCTATTTTAATCAGTGAACCAATCTGATCTTNATTNTTTTTTGAGAATTCTATNAAATAAATATTGTCAGCCTCTAGNTTNCCTTGAAATCGNTTTTTACTTTTCCTAGCTCCNTTNGCAAGTAAATCAATTTTCCCATGACTCTCTGTAAAAAAAGTTATCGTAAGATTGTTATCTCCTATTTCTCTTTTTGATAAAATGAATGCTTTTGAATTAAAACCCATAATCACATTATTAGAAGAGCAATCAGTAAATATGCAACAGCAGAAAACAAGTCGTTTGCCATTGTTACAAAAGGTCCTGAACCATTTGCAGGATCTGATTTGATTTTATCTAATAGCAATGGAAAAGATGCTCCAAAGAAAGCAGACATTAGCGATGCTAATGAAAGTGAGACAAAAATTACATAAAAGAAATTCAAACCCAAAGACTTATCTCCGGTTAGAAAAAAACCCATAACACCTGCTACTAAACCACATATAACACCAAGGATTAAAGATAGTTGTAATTCAGATATTATTACCCTAAATGCTTGACTTATATTGATAGATCCTGTCCCTAGAGCTCTAATTATTATCGCAGATGTTTGAATTCCAACACTTCCTCCAGTTGCCATCACTGCAGGCATAAAGGCCGCAAGTAAAATGAATTTTTCCAAAGTTGGTTGAAAATATGATGCAATAATGAAAGCTATTAGTAGTTCTCCAACAAGAGTTACCAACAACCAGGGAAGCCTGGATTTTGTTTTGGAAATAAATCCAGAGTAAATTGGATGGTTATATTCCTTAATACCAGCAAGGGCAAATAAATCTTCCTCTGCCTCTTCATTAACAACATCCAATATGTCATCTGATGTAATTCTTCCTATTAGTCTACTATTTGAATCTACCACAGGTAATGAGACTAAATCATAATTAGAAAAAATATTACTAACTTCTTGTCGATCAAGATTGGGCTCTACACTAATCTCAATAGGCTCCATTATTGACTTTATAGCTGCTGTAGAATCAGCCAGAATTAGAGCCTTTAAAGAAACAGTGCCTACAAGTTTATCATTTTCATTGGTTACATAGATTTGGTAAAAATCAGGTACATCTTCAGCAATCAGCCTAATCCAATTTATTGCATCTTTAATTATTGAGCTATCTTTAACTTCAACAAGTTCAGTCTGCATAATTCCACCAGCGGATTCCTCATCATATTGTAAAAGGGTTTGAACTTCACTTGAGTCCTGAGGATTCATATCCTCTAAAATTTCTTTACTTTTTTCATCTTCAAGATCAGAAATTAAATCAGCTGCATCATCAGAATCTAGGTTTTCTATTGCACTTAATATTGATTTATTATCAAGCATTTCAAGAACATTTGATCTTATGTCTTCAGGCAGTTCCAAAATAATTTCAGCTGTTTTTTCAGAATCTAAGGCTTTTAGAAGTATGCAAATCTCCTCTTCAGGAAAGCTTATTATTATTTTAGAAACCTCCGCAGGATTTCTATCACCTAAAGTATCGCTAATTAAATAGCTGTTATTGTTTTCTAGAGCATCCTTTAATATATTTACTATTTCAATATGCATAAAACACCATCAAATATGAGTTAATATAGTTTAATGTTTGTCATTAAAAATACTAGGTTAGCTTTTAAGCTTGTAACGATATCTCATACTTTATTTGTATTACCTTTAGTATTCTCGGGATTTTTTCTGGGCATAAAGCAAGTGGATATATTAAACATTTTTTTAATTATTTTAGCTACTCTTGGAGCTAGGAATATAGGCTTTATTTTTAATAGATGGATTGATCGAGATATAGATTTAAAAAATCCTAGAACCAGCCAGAGAGAAATTCCATCTGGTAAAGTTGGAAAAGAATTCTTAATTATTTTTTTCCTTATATCAATTGCTATTTTTCTTCTATCAACATGGTTTCTTTGCAAAGAAGCTTTCTTTCTTGCACCAATTCCAATAGTACTTTTTTTTATTTATCCCTTTTTGAAACGATATACTTTTCTGTGTCATTATTTCCTAGGATTAAGTCTTTCCCTAGCACCACTGGCAGGTTTTTTTGTATCTAATTGTTCATATGAAGGATTTCTTTCAGCAATTCCAATTTCAATTTTTACAATTTTTTGGATAGGCGGTTTTGATATACTTTATGCATTGCAAGACCTTAAATCTGATATTATTAATAATGTTTATTCAATACCATCTATTTTTGGAAAAAAAATCGCCATCATTGTTTCCTTGCTTTCTTTTTTATTAGCGCTTTTGTCTCTTATATATTTTAATATAGTTAATTTAAATGGTTCCTTGTTTGGAAATTTCTTGATACTAATTATTTTTATCAATTTTATCTTTCAAATAATATATGTATCTAAGGACAATTATGATTTTTTTAAATATAACTCTTATGTTGGATTTCTAATTTTATTATTAGCAATTTCAGATATATTTACATAGTGAGAACAATTATTGGAATAACAGGAGCTTCGGGTTCCAATTTTGCTGTCAACTTTATCCAAAAGTGTCCATCTGAGAAATTTTTAGTTGCTACAAAATGGGGCAAAAGAGTTATGATGGAAGAGTTAGGCCTAAAATTCGAGGAAATATCCTCGATGGTTGATAACACATTTGCTGATCATGACCTTGCTTCTCCTTTTGCATCAGGCAGTAATTATTTTGATTCTTTAGTTATAGTTCCTTGTTCAATTTCAACTTTAAATAAAATTGCTTCTGGCATATCTGATACTTTGATAACAAGAATGGCTCAAGTAGCCCTAAAAGAAAGAAGAAGATTGATTATAGCATTGAGAGAAACACCCCTTGATGCAGTCACACTCGAAAATGCTTTAAAACTTACAAAAGCTGGTGCAATCATTGCACCTATCTCACCTGGGCTCTATATGGAAGAATCGACACTGGGAGACTTAGCTGATTCCTTCTCTGAAAAGTTATTAGATCTGGTTGGAATAAGATCTGAGAGAGGTTGGAGAGCTGAGAATATAAAAAATGAAGGCTCATAATTTTAATGATCTTCAGTCTTACATAAAATTTTTAGATAGAATTGGTGATCTCAAAACCATTGAAAGAGAGGTTGATCCTGAATTAGAAATTACTGAAATATCATGTAAGACAATTGAAGAAGATGGTCCTGCATTATTGTTTAAGAATGTTAAAGGATCTAAATATCCAGTTGCTACAAATTTATTTGGAACTAAAGATAGAATGAATCTATCTTTAGGATGTAATCCAAAAGACTTAGGCGAACAAATACTTGATTTTGCTCAAAAATCACTGCCTCCAAAATTATCGAATATTTTTGAATCATTACCATTTATAAAGCGAGGACTAAATTTCAGGTCTAAAAGAGTTCATTTTAATGCAAGTTCTCAACAAGTAGATGGGAATGATAGCTTGTCATCTTTACCAATACTAAAGTGTTGGCCTGAAGATGGAGGAAGATTTATAACTATGGGTTTAACTATAACTCAAAGCCCACTGACCAGTAAGAGAAATATGGGAATGTATCGTCTTCAGATGCACGATCATGAAACTCTTGGGATGCACTGGCATCCTCATAAAGGTGGAGCTGCTCATTATCATGAAGCTTCTCAGTTAGGAGTTGATTTCCCTGTCTCAGTAGTCTTGGGCGGTGATCCCTCATTGATTTTTTGTTCTATAGCTCCATTACCTGAGAATATAGATGAAGTTCTTTTCTCTGGATTTCTAAAGAATAAAAGTATTGAAATGACGAAGGCAAAAAGATCTAATATGTTAGTTCCCGCAAATGCTGAATTCGTGATAGAGGGTAGGGTTCCTATTGGTAAAACTAAACTAGAAGGACCTTTTGGTGATCATTTTGGATACTACTCAATGGAAGGCCAGTTCCCATATTTAAATATTGATACAATTACTAGAAAACTTAATCCTGTATTTCCTGCAACTGTAGTTGGAAGACCACCAAAAGAAGATATGTTTTTAGGTATTGCNGCGACAGAGATATTTGGCGGATTAATTAAACTAGTAAATCCAGANGTTGAAGANTTATGGGCATATTATGAAGCCGGATTTCANAANCTGCTTGTTGTATCTGTTGATGAGAGGTATCCNAAAAATGCTGTTAAAGCAATGTTATCTATCTGGGGAACTGGACAGCTTTCNTTAACNAAATGNATATTAACTATTCCTAGATTTGTNGANACAAAAGATATAATTCAAGTGNTTGGATATTTAGGTGAAAATTTTGATCCNAGAAAAGATTTAACTNTATTNCAGACATCACCTCTAGATACACTTGATTTNACNAGTGGAAAGTTGAATGTAGGAAGNAANGTTGGTTTTAACTGTATNGGGTCT
The DNA here is from genome assembly GCA_002701605.2 of bacterium. Classification (GTDB taxonomy): domain Bacteria; phylum Desulfobacterota_D; class UBA1144; order UBA1144; family UBA1144; genus TMED126. Next base: position 112,858 of record NZWF02000017.1, on the reverse strand, counting down.
GGNAAACNACTACANCCAGATGTTTTCTNGGAAATTAAAACNNATGACCCTAGAAACAAAATCCCATTTATCTCAGATTTTAGGGCAATAAATAGAAATATTATAATTATTAAAANTAATATCGATGTTGAAAATGCAATAAGTGAAATAAAGAAAAATAATTTACTTGATGNGTTTAAATTTATATTTATTGTTAGTGATGATATTGACATNAANGAGAATGTAGANNTATTGTGGGGAATTTTCACAAGGTTTGATCCATCAATAGATATGTATTTTAGTAAAGTTGATGTAGTTAAATCTTCAGTAAGTTTCGAAGGCCAGGTGATTATAGACTCAACATTTAAACCTTGGTACCCTAAGGTAATTGAGATGTCACAAGATGTGAAGGATATGGTTAATAAAAATTGGAAGAATTATTAGAGAATTTTGATAAATTTTGTTTTGATAAGAACCTATTTGGGATAAGAGATAAGGTTTTGGATAACAGTAGGATTGATATTAATGATGCTTTAAATATTATGGCAACTAATGATATCAATTCTCTTGGCCAGTTAGCAGCTTATAAGAAAAATCAACTCCATGGAAGAAAAGTATATTTCGTAGTTAATAGACATATAAATCCTACAAATGTTTGTGCAATTTCTTGTAAATTTTGTGCTTTTGGAAAACCGAAGGGTTCGAAGGATGCTTACGAAATGTCCATGGATAAAATTCTTTCTCTTGTTAATGATGAATTAAAAGAAATTCATATCGTAGGTGGACTCCACCCAGATTGGGAATTTGAAAAATATTTAAATATTGTTCGAGAGGTTTCAAAGGCAGCTCCAAAATCCCATATAAAAGCTTTCACTGCTGTAGAAATTGATTGGTTTTCTCAAATATCAGGTAAGCCAGTTTCTGAAGTTGTATCAAGCTTGATGGATGCAGGTGTTGATGCACTTCCTGGTGGTGGAGCAGAAATCTTTGCACCTGAAGTTAGAAAAAAGATTTGTTCACCAAAAACTACAGGAGATTCATGGCTTGAAGTTCATAGAGAAGCACATAAGCTTGGAATGCCTTCAAATGCAACAATACTATATGGACACTTAGAATCTGATCATGATGTGGTTGATCACTTAAACAAGCTAAGGAGCTTACAAGATGACACAAATGGTTTCTTTGCTTTTATTCCTGTTTTATTCCAACCTTTTAATACAAGTTTAAAGAATGTAAAACCTTTTCCTTTTAGTTATGACCTAAAAGTTCATTCCTTGGCAAGATTATTCTTAGATAATTTTCCGTATATCAAAGCTTATTGGATTACACTTGGAGAAAAAGCAGCACAAGTTGCACTTCACTACGGGATTTCTGATGCCGATGGAACAATTGTTTCTGAGAAGATTATTCATGATGCAGGTGCAAAGTCAGAAATTGGACATACTAGAGATTTCTTTGTAAAAATGATCAAGGATGCAGGTTATATTCCTGTTGAACGAGATGCTCTTTATAATGAGTTAAAAATTTATGAATAAATTTAATGTTTTTTTTTGTCTATCTTTAGCGACAACCTTTTATCCGGTAACCCAGCAGCAGTCATTTTGTTAGACGAAAAAACATTTGAGAATGAGCCTTTACTTAAAAAAATTTCTGCTAGAATCAACCTTTCTGAGACTAGTTTTGTTTTGTGCGAAGAAAATCATTTTAAAATTAAATGGTTTTCCCCTTTACAAAAAGTCGACTTCTGTGGTCATGGCACTCTAGCATCAGCATTTGTTTTAAAACAAAATGATAAATATAAAGATACAAATCATTTCTGTTTTAAAGGTGAAAGTATTTCATTAGATGTTGAGACTGTATCAAGTAATAAAGCCAACATCGATCTTCCAGTATATAGTTTAAATTTCCATTCAGATTCTATTAATAATTTGTTTGATAATAAATTTTCTGGTGAAATTTTAAGAAATGCTGATTCACAACTTGATTTAATTTTTGAATTTAGCAATATCGAAGATTTAAGAAGTGTTAAAATCAATGAAGAATTTCTTATGAGTCTCGATGTTAGAGGCCTTATCGCTTCGTTCATAAATAATAATAGAATTTACTTCAGATATTTTTGTCCAAAATTAGGGTTTATAGAAGATCCTGCAACAGGAAGTGCATTAAGTACTATTTATCCATTTTATTTTGATTCAATTGATATAAATAATGAGATTGAATTTATTCAGTTGTCAAAAAGGGGAGGAGCATCTAATTTGATTTATGCTGATTTTGATATTTTAAAAATTAGGGCAGCAAGTTCGCCCATTTATATCCAGAACATAATCATAGACTAGATTTCATTTATAATGTATAAATATTCATTCTTAATGGCGGTGTAGCCAAGCGGTAAGGCGACGGTCTGCAAAACCGTTATACCCCGGTTCGAATCCGGGCACCGCCTCCATTTTAAGGAAACAGGCCCATCTCAATATAAGTGTTTGCGATTTTTTCTATTCCTAATCTGTATGCAGCTTTCCTGTAAGATATGTATTTGCCCGTAGAATTTCTTTTTTCTGATAATTCCTCAAATGCTTTACACATAGTCTCATTAAGAGCATTGTTTATAAGGTCGATTTCTTTTAATTGGTTGTTCCCCTGATTCTCAATTCTTCCCCACCTAACATGATTTAAATTTTTAAGCCATTCAAAATAAGAAACTATTACTCCACCAGAATTTAAATACAAATCAGGCAAAACAATTACATTATTATTTTCTAAATATTTATCAGCTTCAAATGTAATAGGGCCGTTCGCTCCTTCAGCTATTATTTTGGCTTTAATTTTATATTTATTGGTTGCATTTATTACTTCTTCNAGTGCGGCAGGAATTAAAATATCACATTCTTTGTAGAAACTATCCCAAGGATCNTTAGATGTTTCGCAATCTTTATAATCAAATATCATGCTTCCAGAGTTTAGCCACTCTTTTAGTTTTATTGGATCAATTCCTTCTTTTTTATATATTGATCCATTAAATTCACATACACCTACAATTTTTGCTCCNGCTTGATGTAGGAATAAAGCCGCATGATATCCTACATTTCCAAATCCTTGAATAATAATCTCTTTATCTTTAATTCCTTTTTTTAATCCAACCCTACCAATTTCTCTTTCATCATTAAGAAGNTCTCGNATTCCAATATATACACCCCTCCCAGTGGCTTCATTTCTTCCACTNACACCTTCTTGNGTAACACTTTTTGAAGTTACAGATGCNGCAGCATCTATATTTGAATTTGAGAGAGTTTTAAAAGTGCTGTAAATCCAATTCATTTCACGTGAAGTAGTACCATAGTCTGTTGCTGGAACATATGTGTTTGGGCCCAAAGAATTTCTTGAGTAAAGTTCAAATGTATATCTTCTTGTTATTTTCTCTAGCTCGCTTTTAGAGTAGTTTTTAGAATCGATTTTAATTCCACCTTTTCCGCCACCAAANGGAACATTTACTAAAGCACACTTAAATGTCATAAGAGATGCCAAAACTTTCACTTCGTCCTCATTAACTAGGCTACTAAACCTTATTCCGCCTTTTAATGGACTTCTATGATGGCTGTGCTCTCCGTGCCAGGCATCAATTACTTCAATNTCACCATTATCTAGAGTTATGGGGAATCTAAGATGATATACAGAATCACAAGATTTAATTTGATCTGNTAAACCTTTTGGNATATCAAGGTGTTTAACAGCTGATTCNTAAAACTCTTCAAAACTTTCAAGNAAGTTCATAAATCTAATATATCTGAATATCAATAGTTTTTTTAATTTTATTTAATAATTGGTATAAAGATTGCCCCTAATTAAAGATAGGTATAAGGATACAGTTTATGATATTCAATGAGATGATTAATAATGGCTCAATTAGGAAGCCATATAAAAAAATAGATAAATGGATAAAATCATTTATTGAAAACTCTTATGAAAAAAAACATCAAGAAGCCCAAAGAATCTTTAAGAGAATAGGTATAACTTTCTCTGTATATGAAAAAAAATCACCACAAGAAAGAATGATTCCTTTTGACATGGTTCCAAGGATTTTTACATCAAATGAGTGGAAACTTATTGAATCTGGTATTAAACAGAGAACGAAAGCTTTGAACTTATTTTTACATGATGTTTATAATGATGCATCTATTATTAAAGAAAAAATTATTCCTGCNGAATTGGTTTACAAAAGTCGTGCATTTGAAAGTTCGATGGTTGGATTNAGCCCGCCNAGAAAAATTTTTTCACATATATCTGGAATNGATGTTGTACGAACATCTTTAAATAAATTTGTAGTTCTTGAAGATAATTGCCGAACACCNTCTGGTGTCTCTTACATGATGCAAAATAGAGAAATAATGATGACNATGTTTCCAGACTTGTTTAACGATAACTCGATAGAATCCATAGATGATTATCCTGTTAANTTAAGAAAGATGCTAACTAGNATAGCTCCTGCAAGTTGTAAGAATGAGCCNGTNATAGTTGTACTAACTCCNGGATCTTATAACAGTGCATATTATGAACACAGTTTTTTGGCAGATTTNATGGGAGTTGAACTAGTCGAAGGAGAGGATTTATTTACTGAAAAAGANAGGGTTTACATGAGGACCGTTACCGGGCCTAAAAAAGTAGATGTTATATATAGAAGAATTGATGATAACTATCTNGATCCTTTATGTTTCGATCAAAANTCTCTTATTGGTGTTCCTGGAGTTATGAATGCATATAGNAATGGAAATGTGACAATATGCTCTGCACCTGGTTGTGGAATAGCTGATGATAAAGCCATATACTCTTATGTTCCTGATATTATAAAATTTTATTTATCAGAAAAACCTATTCTTGATAATGTAAAAACTTGGAATTGCGGCAGAGAGAAAGATTTAAAATTTGTTTTGCAAAATATTAAAGATTTAGTTGTAAAAGAGGTTCACGGATCGGGTGGGCATGGGATGCTTATAGGTCCAAAAGCAACAAAAAATCAAATAAAAATTTTTACAAAAAAAATCAAAAATAATCCTCAAAAATATATTGCTCAACCAACATTAGATTTATCAACATGTCCTACCTATACAAGCAATGGTATGAGTCCAAGACATGTTGATTTAAGACCATTTTGCCTGATGGGTAGGGAGATGAATGTTATTAAAGGTGCTTTAACAAGAGTTGCTNTGAAAGAGAATTCTTTAATTGTTAACTCATCTCAAGGTGGCGGGGTTAAAGATACATGGGTGCTTAGAAAATAATGCTTAGTAGTACAGCAGAGAAACTATATTGGGCATGCAGATATATNGAAAGAGCNGAAATGACTTCTAGGTTATTAGATGTGGCTTATAGAATTAGTTTGACAAGTAACAAAGAAAATAAAAATGATGAGTGGGAATCAATACTTCTCTCAACCGCTGTTAAAGAAGAGTATTTGTTTAAAAATTCGAAGATTAATCAAAGAAGAGTTGAAAAGTTTTTATTTTTTGAAGAATCAAATAAATCNTCAATTAAAAATTGTGTNNGNTTCACAAGAGAAAATTTTCGAATGGTACGAAACAGAATTACNCGAGAGGTATGGGATGTAATAAATTCAACTTATCAGGAGCTTCAAGATATAAGCTCCGGAAGATATAAGTCCTCAGAGATTCCAAATTTGTGTGCATGGATTAAGCAAAAAAGCAGTATGCTGAAAGGAGCNATAATTAGTACACAGTTATCGAGTGATAGNTATGATTTTATGAATTTAGGCTACTATCTTGAAAGAGCTGATAATATAATAAGGTTTATAGATGTAAAAAATTTTATATCTCCAATNAATGATAAAGAAAAAGAAAATAATGATTATCAATGGGGAATTCTATTACGAACTCTTGCTGCATATACTCAATTTAGACTTTCATATGGAGTAAATATGTCACAAGATAAAATTGCTCATTTTTTGATTTTTAATAATACTAATCCAAGATCACTTTTTTACTCATTGGAAAATGTTAAAATCCATCTTAAAAACTTATCCTCTTTTTATAACCTGCAATCTGGAGCATTCTCTACTTCAAGAAAAATTATATCAAAATTATCTGATCTAACAGTTAAGGAGATATTTGATAATGGATTTAATGATTTTTTAGCTCAATATAGTGATGATATTAATAATTTGCATATAAAAATTAGAAACTCTTACTTTGGAGGTGTCTATAATGTATTTGAAGATTAATCATATAACGAAATATAAATATGAAAAACCCTTTTTAAGTCTAACTCAAGCAATAAAATTATTTCCAACTAATCATAAAGACTTAAAGGTGATTAAATGGAATGTATCAGTTAAAAATGCATCTATTGGTGAAAAAATAATTGAATCTAATGGAGATCAGATTGTAATAGCTCACACATCCAAAATTAATAAAAGCTCAGAAGTAATTGTTAATGGAGAAGTTAAGACATCTAATAATAATGGAATAATCTCTGGGAATAAGGAGAAAATTAATCCATTAGTATATTTAAGAGAGACTGAATTAACAAAAGCAGATTCTGGTATTAAAAGATTTGTTTCAAAATTATTATTAAAAAACAAAAGGAAAAACAAATTAAGCTTTGCCCACTCCTTAAATTCTGCAATTTATGATTATATAGAGTATTCTTCGGGAACATCAGATATATCCACTCCAGCAAAAGATATTTACAATTCAAGAAAGGGAGTATGCCANGATTTTGCACATTTAATGATTTCNTCTTCTATATATGCTGGTATACCNGCAAGATATGTGATGGGATATTTTTTACCNGAAAATACTGATACAGAAGCTACTCATGCTTGGGTTGAGCTTTATTTTAAAAATGTTGGATGGATAGCCTTTGATCCATCNAATAATACNTCTACCAATGAAAGATATCTAAGAATATGTTCTGGATTTGATTCAATTTCGGCAGCACCAATTAAAGGTGTTGCTNTTGGTTCAAGTGATGAAGAATTAGATGTTAAGGTNTCTGTTCAACAAATACCTCANCAATAANAAAAATATTTTTAAATTCGGACTATCAAACCAAACTTTTTAAAATTAAATAATTATATTTCCTTAAAGTACTTAATCATGTAATATTCATAAATATTTTGGTTAGCCCGGGTGGCGAAATTGGTAGACGCAAGGGACTTAAAATCCCTCGATGGCAACATCGTGCCGGTTCAAGTCCGGCTCCGGGCAATCAAANTTAGNNATTTTACCNAAGCCNACAAAAATCATAATTNATTTAAAATAAAACTNATTAAGTATNAGAGGGATAATTAATCTTCTATCTAAATCTTCTTCNCTAGATTCTTCATCAAAATCATCCATNTCATCTATATCATCTAATTCTTCAAAATCATCTATTTCTTCTAGATCGTCAAATTCGCCTTCCTCATCGTCATCATCTTCTTCATTAAATTCTTCTTCTATTTCATCTATGCTTTCATCTTCATTTTCTTCCCAAATATCATCATCATAATCAATCTCTTCTTCGAGGTCATCTAAAATCTCTTCTTCAAATTCTCTAAATTCCTCTCCACCACCTAAAACAAGATTAAAATTTTCATTTGTATTGTTAGTTGTGTTCAACAAAAGCAATTGTAAACCTCCGATTGTATTTACATTTAAAATATATACAGTTAAAAAAAAGTCAATAGATTTGAAATACCTTTTGGAATATATCTAATTGAGTATATATTTATAATTATTATTATTTAANTTTTGGGGGATAAAATTGCCAATTTCAAGTATAGAAGATGCAATAAAAGATATAAAAAAGGGAAAAATGGTCATCNTAGTTGATGATGCGGACAGAGAGAATGAAGGTGATTTGATTGTAGCTGCAGAATTCGCAACACCCGAAGTAATAAATTTCATGGCAACTTATGGTAGAGGCTTAATTTGTTTATCNATAGATACTGAAACAGCTGAAAGATTAGATTTNACCCCNATTAAAAATAGCCCTAAAGAAAATTTAGATACAACTGCATTTACTGTTTCAATTGATGCTAACAAAGGAACTACAACAGGAATTTCTGCCTTGGATAGATCTACNACTGCAAAATTAGTAGCTGATACTANTTCAAAGCCNGGGGATTTTGATAGACCTGGTCANATGTTTCCTTTGGTTGCAAGAGATGGTGGAACCTTGGTTCGTGCAGGTCATACTGAAGCTTCAGTTGATATTTCAAAACTTGCAGGTTTAAAATCTTGTGCAGTGATTTGTGAAATTATGAATGATGATGGAACTATGGCTAGGCTGAAAGATTGTGAAAAATTTGCTAAGAAACATAAAATTAAAATCGCTACTATTGCTGACTTGATAAGTTATAGATTAAAAAAGGATTCTTTAGTTGAAAGAGTAGGAGAGTGCCAACTTCCTACACATATGGCAACTTTTAAGTGTTTTGCNTATAACAGTTTAATTGATGGGAAAACTCATATTGCATTGGTTAAAGGTAAAATAAATAAATCCAAANCAACCTTAGTCAGAGTTCATTCTGAATGTTTGACAGGAGACTTGTTCGGCTCTCAAAGATGTGATTGTGGCTCNCAACTTGATGCAGCCCTAGAGATGATTACAGATGCAGGCTCTGGAGTTCTGCTATATCTGGCTCAAGAAGGACGAGGAATTGGTATAGCTCATAAAATACAGGCCTACTCNCTTCAAGAAAAAGGATTGGATACTGTTGAGGCAAATGAGGCACTAGGGTTCAAGGAAGATTTAAGAGAATATGGAACAGGAGCNCANATTTTACGTGATTTAGGNGTAACNANAATAAATNTGNTAACCAATAATCCAAGAAANATTGCAGGAATTNAGGGGTATGGNATAAAAATTGAAAAGTCATTNCCAATNGAAATTAAGCCAGGNGANCATAATCTTAGATANCTTNGAACTAAAAAGAAAAAACTTGCACATAAATTAAGCTTGGTCGAGTAAATGAAAAAGAAAAAATATAATATATGTATAGTATCAAGNAATTACTATAAAAATATATCACTTAAGCAAATAGAATTTGCAACTAAAAAGTTAAATGAACTTTTTGGTAAGAATTTTTTAAATATAATCATCCATAACATTGATGGATCATTGGAGCTACCTTTNTTTGTTGATTATGTTTTATCAAAGAAGAAAAATATAGATGGGATTATTACATTAGGTTGTTTAGTTANGGGNAAAACCAANCATTTTGAAAATATTGCAAAGANANTAAGTGAAAAGTTGCTTGAATTGAGTATTAAGTATAAAAAACCAATAACTTCAGGAGTAGTTGCAGTTAATAAAGCGGCAGATATACGTGAAAGGACAAATGGCGGAAAGAAAGATAGGGCAATAGAGGCTTCAAATGCTTTATATCAATTAATAAGTTCTATGGAGAAAGTTTAATGAGATATTGGATTAATAGAAGAGCAAGAGAGCTATCTTTGAGATTTATGTATAGTTTAGAAGTTGACGATATAGAACCGAAGGTAAATCTTCAGGATGTAAAGTTAGATATAAATAATTTTTGGGATTCTAATCCAGTAACAAATTATTACATGCTCAAAAGGATGCTAATTTCAGATCAATCTATGATAGTTATTGGTTGTTCTTTGTTGAAATCTGGAAAAGTTTTTTTAAGGGTTGTAAATCTATCAAAATATAACGAAATAATTGAAAAGTCGAACAACATAAAGAATTTTAAGAATTTTCTTAAAATATATAATGCTAATGAAAAAATAAAAACTGATGATTCTAACTACTATGAATTGCTTAGAGATCTTTTTGATAATTCAAAAAAGATTGTTACTAAGAATATTATTAGAGATAAAGCTACAGAAATAATTAATGGTTGTATTGAGAATATAAAGCCAATTGATGATCAAATAGATCAAAGCATAACAAATTGGAAATTTTCTAGAATTAATGCAATTGATTTGAATATATTAAGAATTGCTGTGTATGAGATACTTTTTTCAAAAGGTATACCAGTTCCTGTTAGCATAAAAGAAGCAATCGTTTTAGCTTTAAAGTATAGCTCAGATGAGTCATGTAGCTTTATTAATGGAATTCTTGATACAATTTCTAAAAGAGAACTTCAATAATGACAAAAGAAATTTTAGATAAATTATGCAACCTTAATGATCTAAGCGAAAAAGAAGTTAATTTTTTTTTCTCTGAATTAATGTCGGGAAATTTATCAGAAGGTATTTCTGCAGCAATATTAGTTGCACTAAAAATTAAAAAGCCCAGTAAAGAAGAAATTTTTTATGCTTCAAACTATTTATTAAACTCTCTGAATTTAAATTCAACTAGGAATAATAACTATATTGATTTATGTGGAACAGGAGGAGATGGAAAATCCTCAATTAATGTTTCTACTATTTCATCTCTAATACTTTCTAGCCTTGATGTTAAAGTCGCAAAACATGGAAATAGATCTGTTTCTAGTAATGTTGGGAGTGCAGATTTATTTGAAGCATTAAATGTTAGCTTTGATAAAGATTATGAAGGTGCATTAGAGAATATTAAAAATAAAAATTTAACTTTTTTATTCGCACCAAACTTCCATTCATCGATGAAAAATGTTGCAAAAATAAGAAAAGATATTGCAACTAGGACCATATTTAATGTCTTGGGTCCTTTAATTAATCCTTTAAAACCATCTCATCAATTATTAGGGGTATATGATTCTCAGCTTTTGGAGCCAATAGCTGAAACCCTAATGCTCCAGGGCTTAAATTCTGCCATGGTAGTCCATAGTTTTGATGGAATGGATGAAATTTCTATCTCAGATAAAACTCATGTTATTGAGTTGAGAAATGATAAAATCAGTAAATATGTTTTTAATCCAACAGATTATGGTTTTACAATTGGGAATAGTGATAAATTAGTCATCAAAAATGTTGAGGAATCAAAAAATATTTTTTTAGGAATAATTAAAGGTGAAATAAGAGATGAAAGAAGAGATATTTGTGTTTTAAATTCAGGTGCAGGTCTATATTTAACTAATGATAACTTAAGTCTATCTGATTGCTTTGAAAATATTAAAGAGAAGATAGACTCAGGTCATATATATAATATTCTTAAAGAAAGGTTCAACTTGTAAATGAATATTTTAAAAGACATTTTAGATAATAAAAAAGAAGAAGTTTTATTATTAAAGAAGTCTTTCCCTATTGGACAGATTAAAGAGGGAATTATACAGAAAAATTATCCAGTCAAAAGTCTTTTTGATTCATTGTCAAAAAACAAAATTAATATTATTGCAGAGATTAAAAAAGCCTCTCCCTCGAAAGGAGTTATATTAGAAGATTTCCAACCTTTAAAGATTGCAATTGATTATGAANCAGGTGGAGCTAGTGCGATATCTGTTTTAACAGATGAAAATTTCTTTCAAGGAAAAATAGATTATTTAACNGCAATTAAATCCGTGGTTACGATACCTCTNCTTAGAAAAGATTTTATTATAGATGAATATCAAGTCTACCAGTCAAAATTTTATGGTGCTGATGCAATCCTATTGATAGGTAAAGCATTGGGCTTTTCTGAATTGAAAGATTTATCTTCTATAGCCAATGAACAAGATTTAGATATTTTGTATGAAGTTCATGACGAAGATGATCTTGAAAAAGGAATTAAACTTGGTTTCAAAATCTTTGGAGTAAATAATAGAAACCTTAATACTTTTACTGTCGACAACGATAATGTAATAAAATTTTCTAAATTGATTCCAGAAGGTTCAATTTTAGTTAGCGAAAGTGGTATTTTATCAAAAGAAGATTTGGACAATATAGTTTTAAATGGTGTTCGAAATTTTCTTATTGGTGAATATTTAATGAAGTCAGAGGATAGAGTAGGTCTTCTTAAGGCTCTTTTAAATGCTTAAATTTTTAATTAAAGAGTTAACTTCTTCTTCAGTATAATTAGTGCAACTGAAGTAAATAGGCTTAGTATCTCCAAATTTAGATTCATCAATATCATTTTTAAATCTGCATAAATCATATTTATTAATAATTAGAAATTTTATTTTTTTTATTAAATCAGATGAGTAAGATTCAAGTTCGAAGATTAAATTATTATGTTGTTCTATTAATTTATCGAAGGAATTGCATGATGAATCTAGAACTTCAATTAAGATATTCGATCTTTCAATATGCTTCAAGAATCTTAAACCCAAACCTTTTCCCTTTGATGCACCTTCAATAATTCCAGGAATATCAGCTACAAGAAAATCTTTATTAAAAGTTTTAATTACTCCAAGGTTTGGTGATAAAGTAGTGAATGCATAATTTCCTATCTCTGCTTTGGAGTTTGTTAAAACATTAATCAGTGATGATTTGCCTACATTTGGAAATCCCAATAGACCAATATCCGATAGAGACTTTAAGTTTAAATTTAAATTAAAACTTACTCCATCCTTACCAGAGGTTGATTTTCTTGGTGCTTGATTCTTTGATGATTTGAATATGGCATTTCCAAGACCTCCTTTCCCTCCCTCAGCAATTAAATGTTTTTCATTATGTTTTAATACTTCACATATTAGTTTATTTGTTTCTATATTTATAATTTCAGTTCCAAGAGGCACCGCTATTATTATATCTTCACCATTTTTTCCATTTTTCTTAGAACCCTTACCATTTCCACCTTTTCTGGCTTTAAAATACCTTTTTTGAGATATATCTTTAAAAGAAGATAAATTATTATTTCCAAGAAAATAAACATTACCACCATTCCCACCATTTCCACCATCAGGTCCGCCATATTGCACGAATTTTTCTCTTCTGAAGGATGTTGCACCATCTCCACCATTACCTGATGATACTTTTATTGCAATTTCATCTATGTAATCACTCATATTGTCTTGACTTTAACCTCAGCGCAAATATTATAGCATTTATGTTTAAAAGAATTTTATTATTATTTTTATTTGGATTCCTGACATTTTCGTGTTCTAACACATCTAAAATTCTTAGCGGATCTGATAAGGAATTATATGAAAATATACAAGCTGAATTAGCAAAGAAGAAGACCCTGTATGTCTTTGGAGGACCAAGGTTTAGTGTTTTGAAGGATTATATTCTTACACTACAAATAAGGTATCCATATTCGGTTTACACACGAGAGGTTAGCTTGATCCAAGGTGATATTTCATTTAAAACTAAAAAATTTGCAGAAGCTATTGAAAACTACAAAATCTTTATTGATGAACAACTTAACCATCCAAAAGTTAATTATGCGAAATATAAGATTATAAAGTCTTACAAGGAATTAATGTCATCAGAAGATAAAGATATTGGCCCTACAATTGAAATAATAAAAATCTATAACAATTTAGATNANNATCTAAATGATTCGGAATATATTAAAGAGATTCAGAGTATTTATGAAGAAGCTAGAATTTTACTTCTAAAGAGGACTATTTATATCGCGAATTTTTATATGGATAAAAATTTAGGCAAGTATTCATTTGAGTCTGCTTATAAGAGGATTGTTGAATCATCTGAACTAATTCAAGATTTAATTGAGTCAAGTGCAGANGCACAATATATAAAGCTATATTCATTATTTATGATTGATCCAAAAGCAGATAAAGTTTTACTTATAAATAACTTTGCTTCTTCTTTCCCAAATGACGATGATTATATAGAAAGCCTCAATTCTTTGTTGGATATTAAGTGAGAGTAATTGAATTTAATTCAATTAAACCTATAAGTGAAGAAGTAATCAGCCTCATAACTGAGTTATCTTCTTTTACAGTTTCTCAATTTGAAGATGGAGAATCTTATAAAATATCATTTATTGCAAATACTAGTAAAGAATTTGAGAATTTTTTTCAATTAATAATAAAATTAGGTTTTGNAGATAATTCTGAAATAAATGAAGTTGTTTCGAAACTTGTTAAATACCCAATAAAAAAATTTAATTTGACNGAAAAAGATAATTGGAAATTATTTTTAAAAGATATTCAGTTATCTAATGATTTTAATATTAAAATGCCATGGTCTAAATTCAAATATAAAAAATTTATAATTATAAATCCATCGTTAGCTTTTGGAACTGGTCACCATGAGACCACNCTATCATGTTTGAGAATTATGAATAAATTAAAGGTTGAAAACTTTTATNTTCAATCCATGGTCGACATAGGTTCAGGTAGTGGAATTTTATCATTTTTTGGTCAGTTGTTATTTAGNTGTTNTTCATTGGGTATAGATAATGATTATGAAGCANTTAATCAAGGATATGCCAATAAAAAATTAAACAAGCATCTAAATGGAAATAGTAATTTTATTCAAAGCAATGAGCCTNTAATTAATAAAAAAAATGATTTAGTAGTTATAAATATTTCGATNGATTACATAAAAGAACATTTAGAATTTGTATTAAATAATTTGAGTAACGAGTGCTATTTAATTTTATCTGGAGTACTTTTTAAGGACTTAAAAGATTTAAAGAAAATTTTAGATAAATTTAATATATCTATCAATAAAGTTTATTATTTACAAAATTGGATTACACTAGGTTTAATAAAAAATGTATAAATCTATTTCAATTAATAAGAACAAAAGTGTTAACATTCTTGATCAACGATTACTCCCATTCCAACATAAATACATCAAAACATCTGATTACAAAGAAGTTATCAAATTAATTAAATCATTAGCGATCAGGGGTGCTCCAGCTATTGGTGTTGCTGGTGCTTTTGCATGTTTTTTTGCATTAAAGAAATTAAGAAACAAAAAAAATTATATAAGTTCACTTGAGAAATCCCTTAATCAAATTGAAAAAGCTCGACCTACTGCAGTCAATTTATCATGGTCTGTCGAGAGATTTAGAAAAATTATNATGAATAATAGAGACTTANCTTATTTGCATTGNATTGAGTTATTTTATAAAGAAGCTAATAAAATTTACAATGAAGAAAAGAAAGTTTCTGAAAGAATTTCTATCAATGGATTAANACTTATAAGGAATAATTATAAAATATTAACTCATTGTAATACAGGTGCATTAGCTACAACCGGNCCAGGTACAGCACTGGGTATTATCGATTATGCCAATAAAAAATTTGAAAATATCAATCTTTATGCAACAGAGACTAGACCACTTAATCAGGGGTCAAGGCTAACAGTTTGGGAATCATCAATGAAAGGTATTGATTGCACTCTAATATGTGATTCAATGGTAAGCTATATTATCAATTCCGAGAATATTGATATTATAATTGTTGGAGCTGATAGGATAGCCATGAACGGGGATATCGCTAATAAAATCGGTACTTACCAACTCGCAATTACTGCAAATTATCATAAAATACCATTTTATGTTGCTGCTCCAATATCAACTTTTGATATGGATATTGTTTCTGGNGACGACATTATTATTGAAGAAAGAAGTAGAGATGANATTTTAAAATTAAAAAATATAAGAATTTCTAAAGCTGTTAAGGTTCAGAATCCTGCCTTTGATGTCACACCTAATAATTTAATATCTGGGATTGTGACTGAAAAAGGAATAATTACTAAACCAANTTTGAAAAAAATTAAAAAATTTTTTAAGTAGAAGAAACACTTGTTTCTTCTTCTTCAAGACATAAAACACAGTATACAGTGAAGGGCATTACCCTTAATCTCTCCTCAGGTATGTAATCACCGCACATTTGGCATTGCCCATANGTTTTACCTTTAAGCCTATTTAATGCATCTTCAATCATGGTAAGTTTTTGTCTGTCTCTTTGACTTAAAGATAATGACAATTCTCTTTCTCTATCACTGCTTGCACTATCATAGAAGTCACCAACATCGAATTTCAGGTGATCTGATTCAGATTTCATAACATTATTAATATCCTCTAAAAGATCTTTTCTCATGTTGACTAAAATCTTTTCCATATCTCTTTTGAACTTAGCACTAGGCTTTTTATTGGAAATAGCTTCAAACTTTGGAGATTTTTTGTTATTCGATTTAGCACTAAGCTTCTTACTTGGAGCTTTTATACTAGGCTTCTTAACTGTTTTTTTCTTTAATTTAGCTGTNGGCATATCTGAAACTCAAGTTTATTAAGATAAGCTTATTAAAATATTTGTCAAGATATAGAATTAGAGGTTAATTTATAACTAATGAATCGTGAAAATTGGGCAACTAGATACGGACTTATTTTAGCTATGGCTGGAAATGCAATTGGTTTAGGNAATTTTTTAAGATTTCCCGTTCAAGCAGCTGGAAACGGAGGNGGAACATTTATAATTCCATATCTAATTTGTTTTTTTTTAATTGGAATCCCCTTAATGTGGATTGAGTGGGGCATCGGAAGAAAAGGTGGCCAATTAGGCAAAGGGACTACTTATGGTATTGCAAAGAAATTAAAAGCCCCAAGTTTTCTTAAAATATCATGTCTNCTTGGTGTTTGGGTGCCTCTGATTGTTTCGATTTATTACATATATATTGAGTCTTGGACACTTGGGTATTCATTAAGCTCATTAAATTCTGAATTACAATCAGGAGCTATTGATTCAAATAGTAAAATGAATTTTTATAAAGAATTCCTAAATAACTATACAGGGTTTGAATCAAGCAATAGATTTGGGATTCAAATTCCTTCTTTATTTGCATACTCTTGTTTGTTAATTACCGTTNTAATTAATTATTTAATNCTTAAGANAGGTATATCATCAGGAATTGAGAAGTTTGTTAAAGTAGCAATGCCAATGCTATTGGTAATGAGTGTCTTTTTAATANTTTATGTTTTAACAATAGAAACAGAAAATTCTAGTGCAATANAAGGTCTAAATTTTTTATGGCAACCTGATATTTCATANCTTCTCCTTCCNAAGGTTTGGATTGCAGCAGCTGGACAAGTTTTTTTTACATTAAGCTTAGGTTTTGGTGCAATCGTNACTTATGCATCATTCATAAGCCATGATAAAGACATTGCACTAAGTGGATTAACATCAGCTACCTTAAATGAAATAATTGAAGTTGTTTTTGGNGGTTCAATTGTAATACCTGCTGCCGTTGCTTTTTTAGGTATATCAGGTGCAATTGTTGTTGCAAATTCTGGAGCATTCAGTATTGGATTTATTGCAATGCCAGCAATTTTTGATGGGTTAGAGTATGGAGTATTTTTATCTTTTATATGGTTCTTTCTCCTTTTTATTGCAGGACTAACATCTTCAATTGGGATAATACAACCAGCAATTACTTTTTTTAAAGAGGAACTTAATTGGTCAAGAAAACGCTCAGTTAATTTTGTAATCTTAATTATTTTTATATTTTCACACTTGATTATTTTTTTTCCAAAATTTTTAAATGAGTTTGATTTTTGGGCTGGCACTATAATGCTTGTTGTATTAGCTATTTTGGAAATTTATTTATACAATATTTATATTTCTCCAGGAGAACCGATAAAAGAAATTAACCGAAGTAGCTTGATAAATATTCCTAGGTTTTTTAATTTCGTTTTTAGGTATTTATTACCATTTTTATTAGTTTTGCTCTTAGGTTCCTGGGTTATATCAGATTTGAATTCTAATAATTCATTAATTTTGCAGAATGATATATGGACTATTTTATCAAGAATATCATTGATAATTNTATTTTTAGGGTTAATAAAAATTATTAGGAGGAGTAGTCAATGAACTTATCATCATTCTTAATGCTTGCATTAACATGGACTAGTTTTTTTATATTATTATTTTTCTGTATAAAAAAATTTAATAAGTGATATCCGTTTTTTCTTTCAATGCTATATAATCAGAAACTTGGTGATAAAGTCCAAATATAAATAAAATTAAAGCCGTAATTGCTAGAAATTTATATCCTAAAAAACTTCCAAAAATCATAGCTGGAGAGAAGAACTCCCTTTTTAAAAGGAACCTATACTTTGAGATNAATCTATAAAATAGAGATCTTTCCTCAATTGGCACTCTCTTATCTACCTCTCCGGGATAATATGCTAAGCTCCCGTTACTTGTCCTTCTAATCATAAAAAAAAGCACTGTAGTTATGAATATTATGTAAAGAAGTATATTTATAATNGAAAACTGTTTTATAAGTATGTTGACATTAGTTAAAGGAAAAAAGCTGGGATTATTTAAACATGTTGCTATTCCTATGAACATTGAAAAGTATGAGAGTTGATCTAANGCAGTATCAAACCATTGTCCGAATTTTGACTCTTTTAATGTTATCCTNGCTACCTCTCCATCACATCTATCTAATATTGTTGCCATCTGAAGAACCAATGCTCCAATTAAAGGATTGTTGCTTGCATAGAANAAACCACATGAAATACCTAGACATCCTACAAAAAAAGTAATGGTATTAGGGTGTATATTAAATTTCATTAGTACTTTNCTTACAGGAATCGATATTCTGCTATTTATATTCTTAGAAACCCACCCACTTACATTTTTACTAATATGAGAAAATAAAAAATCTCTACCTTTATTTGATCCTAAATCCCCTTCTTTTAATAATAATGGTGGTTCTGATATGGTTAATTCTTTAAATTCTTTTGTAGATTTAGCTGATTTAATTAAATTTAAATCATTTTGTTTTANAAATGATATTCCAGTGAAATGTTTTTCATAGTCTATACAAGTACAAGAATTTTTAGTTTTAGATATCTCTTCTAGTGATTTCGCAAGCTGTTTTTTGTTAATAACTATATTGTTTTGAAAAATTAATAGATCTTCTTTGATTTTTCCTAAATCTGAAAGTTCGATATATTTTATATCTACTGGGCTAGAGATGTTATTTAATTCCAAGAAAATATTCTTTTTTGTAACAATATAGACTTTGTTAAAGCCTTCGTTTATGAGATTAATTAAAATTCTTTCATATAGAGGAATTTTTCCTATTTTCTCATTATTAAATTTATCCAGTTTTTCCGAGCAAATACTATCTCCAACGCACATTATTGCTGGAATCATTTTATTACACTACTCTTAAGTTATTTTTTTTATTTGATGATATCAGGTTGATATTCAATTTGGCATTATTTAGATCATTAGGGTAGTCAACATCATGCCAATATAGGTCGCCAATATCTATTGAACTAATCTTGTGTCCTCTTTTTAAAATTCTAGAAATAGCCGATGCATACCATTTTTTGTTAAATTTCTCGGTTCTGATTTCTTTTTCTAAGGATCTTTTTAAAATATCTACCCCTTCATTTCTGAAAACTCTCACACCCACAGATTCTCCTGATATATTTTTTAAATCCTTTCCTATTGATACCACTAAACCATTTTCAATCTTTACTTTCATATCCTCAGCAGCATAAGAGGGCTTAACCTTATAAGGAACACATATTTCCTCTTTGGTTGACAAAATCTTCCTTAAAACTTTTAATTCAAACACATCATCACCATTTAAAAGAACAGTATCGGAATTTAAAACAGATCTAGCTGACCATAAAGAAAAAAGACTATTAGTTGTATTCCAAAAAGGGTTATAGATAGTATTGATTTTCATCCCTAAGATCTGTAAATTGCTTAGAAATTCTTCAACTTTTTCATAAGCAAAACCTACAACAACATTAACTTCATCAACATCACATGCTTTCAGGTGATTTATTTGGTTTTCAAGAATAGTTTGATCTCCAATCTTCAAAAGAGATTTTGGAATTTCTTTAGTGAACGGCTGAAGCCTTTCACCTTTTCCTGCTGCAAGAATTATAGCTTTCATAACTTAATGTTTTTTATTTATAAACTTCAATTGTTTTCAAGTCAATAAAAAAAAACAATAATGGNAAAAAAANGGTTATTTCTCAATATATTATTTAAATTGAATTCATTTATTAAGTATTTTAGTTAATTTTTAACCCAAGATTTTAACTAGTTTTTTATCAATCAGTTCAGCATCAACTCTTTTATTATCCTGATCAACATAAACTAATTTGGGCTTATAAATATTTGCTTTTTCGTTTTCAATACTTAGAAAAGCAACAATTATTAAACAATCACCTTTTCTGGCACAGTGAGCAGCCGCACCATTTGTGCAGATAACACCAGATCCACGATCACCTTCAATTACATAAGTGATAAATCTTTCTCCATTTGTAAGATTAAATATATGAACTTGCTCATAGGGAAGTAAATCGGCTGCATCCATAAGGTCTCTGTCAATAGTGATACTACCCTCATAATAGAGATTTGCTTCTGTTACGGTAGCACGATGAATTTTAGATTTTAGTAGTGTTAAATTCATTTCAGTAGTCTAAATTAAAATTGTAAATTGTCTATCAGTCTTATTTTCCCCAATTTGATTGCAACTGCAATTGTATCTCCTTTCTTAATTTTTTTTGTTTTAACTAATGTTTCTTTATCAACAATTTCTATATAATCAATTTTTTTTAAACCATTCTTTAAATAAAAATCTCTCAATTTTTTTATCACTGATTGTGATTCGAATTTATTAGAACTTGTAAAACTTTTTTTAACCAACTTTAATCCTTCATAAATTTTTGGAGCAAGAATTAAATTATTTTTTGTTAACAAACTGTTTCTTGAGCTCATGGCAAGACCACTTTTCTCTCTAATAATTTTTCCCTCGATAATTTTAATATTCAAATTTAAGTCCAAGCACATTCTTTTAATAATTTCTAATTGTTGAAAATCTTTCTTACCAAATATCGCATAATCTGGCTTGATAATATTAAAAAGTTTTAAAACAATTGTAGCCATTCCATCAAAGTGCCCCGGTCTGTTCGTCCCACAAAGATTCTTTTGTAGATTTTTAACAGAAATGCTAGTTTGGAAATTTTTATCATAAATATTTTCAACATTAGGTGCAAATAATGTATCAACATTTAAGGCTTTGAGTTTTTGAATATCCTGAATTAATGTTCTGGGATATTTTTCTAAATCTTTTTTATCATTAAACTGAATTGGATTAATAAAGATGCTGACTATAGTATGGATATTCAGTTTTTTTGCTATTTCTATTAATGATAAGTGGCCATCATGTAAAGCACCCATAGTAGGTATTAATACTTTTGGCTTATCTAGCTCCATTAAGTATTTTTTAGCGGACTTTATACTTTTTAAAATCTTAAGGGAATTTTCTTTTTTTGACATCTTTTTTGAATTCCACCACAGCTTTTTTTATTGATTCTCTCAAATTTGAATATGCTTTGACAAATGAAGGCCTGGGAGAAGGGGTGATCCCTAACATATCTTCAGCAACTAGAATTTGTCCATCAGTATATATACCAGCACCTATTCCAATTGTAGGAACATTCACATCNTCAGTAATCTTCTTGGCAAGATCTTCAGGAACACCTTCAATCACTATCAAAGCAGCTCCATTTTTATAAGATTCAATTGCTAATTCATATATAAAGTCTCTTTCATCTTTATTTTTTCCTTGTTTCTTATAACCACCATAAGTATTGTAAGATTGTGGGCAAAGACCTACATGGGCCACAATAGGTATACCAGATTGGCTGGCCAGTCCAATAAGATTAAGTAATGAAAAATTCATTTCAATTTTTACTGATTGAGCACCAGTTTTTTTTATAATATTACCCATGTTAAGTAGTGCATCGGCCTCAGATGCCTGATAACTCATAAAAGGCATGTCAACACATAAATGAGCATTCTTTAGTGCCTTTCCAACTATTTGACCATGATAAACCATATGTTCGAGTTCGACACTAAGAGTTGTTTCATTTCCTTGGAATACATTACCTAGTGAGTCGCCAACTAGAATAAAGTCACAATGGTCATCTATAATTTGTGCAGTTTGAAAATCATAAGAGGTAAGTGCTACTATTTTTTCTCCTCTTTGCTTCATTGCATGTAATTCTTGCAGTGTTTTCTTCAAAATATTTTAAACCTCATTTTACAATTTACTTATAGCTTTTATTATATTTAAAAATATGTCTATTAATAGTAACTATTTCTCACTTTTGTCAAAACTGCCACCTTATGTGTTTTCTGTGGTTAATGACCTTAAATATAAGGCTAGAAGAAATGGTGAAGATATAATAGATTTTGGAATGGGAAATCCTGACCAATCTACTCCTAAGCATATTGTTGAGAAGCTCCTAGAATCTTCGGCTCAAGGAAGGAATCATAGATATTCATTATCAGCTGGATTACCAAAATTAAAACTAGCAATTTCAGATTGGTATAGAAGAAATTATAATGTTGAAATAGATCCAGAAAAAGAGACAATTGTTACTATAGGTTCGAAAGAAGGGTTATCTCATTTAATGATAGCAATGTTATCACCTGGTGAAGTTGTAATGGTTCCTGANCCATGTTATCCGATTCATAGCTTCTCAGTTTTAATAGCAAGAGGTGATATTAGATCTTATGATTCATTCTCTGAAAATCTCATGATAAAAAGTATTGAAGATGGCTTGGCTAAGAATCCCAAACCAAAAGCATTGATTATATCTTTTCCTAGTAACCCCACTACTCAAACTGTAGAGTTAGGTTTCTTTGAAAAAATTGTTTCTCTTGCAAAAAAGCATAAAATTGTTGTCATCCATGATTTCGCATATGCTGATATTTGTTTTGGTTCTTATAAAGCACCAAGTTTTCTTCAAGCTGCAGGAGCAAAGGATATAGGGGTAGAGTCATTTTCATTATCAAAGAGTTATAATATGGCTGGATGGAGGGTAGGCTTTATGTCCGGGAATGAAGAAGTTATATCAGCACTTAGAAGAGTTAAGAGCTATTTGGATTATGGCATATTCCAGCCGATACAAATTTCAGCAATTACCGCATTAAATGAAACTAGGGATTGTGTTAATGAAATAACTAATACATACGAGTCAAGAAGGAATAGGCTGATAGAGAGTTTTGGTAATTCAGGATGGGAAATCGATAAACCAGATGCCACAATGTTCATTTGGGCAAAAATTCCCGAGAAATATAAAGAAATGGGGTCTCTTGAATTTTCTAAAAAATTGATAACAGATTGTAAAATTGCAGCTTCTCCTGGAATTGGCTTTGGAAAAAATGGCGATGAATATGTGAGATTTGCTTTGATTGAAAATGAGCAAAGAATACTTCAGGCAGCAAGGTCGCTTAAAAAATTAGAATTGTAGGATTAAACTTGTTAAAAAAAACAATAGCTATATTACTTCTTTTTTCAATTTGCTCATTTGCACAAACAATAGATAGTCTTAAGAGGATTTCTTATGGCTCTTTTAAGCAGAAGAAAGTTCAAAAATATATTAACTATTTTACTAAATCAGAAAAAGGAAAAGCTTTCTTTTCAGCTACCTATCCTAGGATGGGTAAATATGAGAAAAATATAAAAGAGATTTTTCTAAAATATCAAATTCCAGACGAAATAATTTATGTTTCAATGCTAGAAAGTGGTTTTAACCAAAATGCTTTATCTAAAGCAGGTGCACTTGGCTTATGGCAGTTTATGCCTTCATCTGCAAGAATATTCGGATTAAGAGTTGATGATTGGGTTGATGAAAGGAAGGACATAGATAAATCTACAGAAGCTGCTGCTAAATATTTTAGAAGTTTAATGAGGAAGTTTAATTCTTGGGAATTAGCTTTTGCTGGTTACAATTCTGGTGATTTAACTGTTAAAAGGGCTATTAAAAAATATAATAGTAATGACTTTTGGTATTTATCCAATAAGACATTTCCTAAGCAAACAAAAGAATATGTCCCTCAAATAATTGCTTTAATGATAATTTCACAAGATTTAAGTAAATATGGTTTTGGAGAATTAAAGCTTCAAGCTCCATTAAAAACGAAAAAAGTAATGGTTGATGAAAGCACAAGTTTGGAATATCTATCAAAATTAATTGATTTAGATAATAAAATATTGAAAGAATTAAACCCCTCACTCCTAAAGGGAATAACACCACCTGATACTGAATATGCAGTCAATATTCCATTATCAAAAATAAAAACTTTATATGCAAAACTAAATAGAAATAATAAAAGAATTGTTGGAGAATATCTTATTAAGAAAGGAGATACGATTTCAAAAATCGCAATTAAGTTCAATATATCAATTGAGGAAATTTATAAACTTAATAATTTACATGATTCAAAAATAATAGCTGGTAAGAAGCTTTTGATTTATTTAAATTCACAAAATACTTTAAAAGACGGTAAATATTTTACACATATTGTAAAAAGAGGAGAATCTTTATATAAAATATCAAAAGAATATGAAATAAAAGTCAAAGATTTAAAAGAATGGAATAATTTGTCTAATAGTAAGATTATTGTGGGTCAAAAACTAAGAGTGCGCTTAGCCAATGAATAGTAACTTTAAAGAATTGATTATTTCTACTTATGATTCTCAATATGACTTAATAAATAAAAAAATATCTGATTTTGAAAAAATTATAGCAAGGAATGAATCTAAAGAAATTTTCCATGAAATGGTTTTTTGCATACTAGCTGCAGGGACAAGTGCAAAACTTGCTGAAACTGCAAGTGAAATTTTAAAGGAAGATGATTTTTTCATAAAAGCAAATGAAAAAGAAATTGTATCAAAACTGAAGAAATGCTATAGGTTTTATAATGTGAGGGGGAAATATATAATTCAAACTAGAGAATTTATTATTTCACAATATGATTTTAATTTTAAGAAATTGTTTAATTCTTTTGGTGACAATATTTCATTAAGAAATTTCATTGCAACAAATAAAGCCTTTAAAGGTTTGGGGATGAAGGCATCAAGCCATTTTCTCAGAAATATCGGATATTCTTGTCTAGCAATCTTGGATTTTCATATTTTAGATATTATGAGAGAGCATAAATTGATCAAATTCAATTTAAAATCAATAAATAAGAAAAAATATTTATATATTGAAAAAATACTTAGGAACTTCTCTAAAGAAATTAAAATTGACTTAGCAAGACTAGATCTTATTTTGTGGTACTTAAAAACCGGAACAATTATCAAATAACCTTATATTTTAAAAAAACTTCTATATATTTTGCATCGTCTTTAATAAAATTGTTAAAGACAGCATGATATTTGTTAATACCTAAAATTCCATTTACATAATCTTTAACTGCTAGCTGAGATTTATGAAAAGATATGATTTCTTTTTTGTTTTTAATGATTTTTGAAATATCAACGAAATGATCATGCTTTCTAAAAGCTCCCCAGACTTCATAGCAAATTATTTTAGGCCTCTTCTTAAGGCTATGAACANTTTTGATTATTATTCTCGATACTTTTCGGTGAGTGGGGTGGTTATCTAAAGTTGGATGNGGAAGAAATATAAAATCAGGGGATATTTTTTCTAAATATTTATTAGTTTTTGCTTCAAATTCTAATTCTATAGATTTATTATTGATTTTTTCATAATGAAAAAATTTTATATTTTTTATTCCTATATATTTATTGCTATTTATGGCTTCTTTTTTCCTAGCTTCAACCAATTTCTTTTTATCTTTGAATATATTTGCAGAATTTGCTCCATTTGTAACAATAAGATGGTGAAGTTTATTTTTTTTTGCTAATAAATAAGCTGTTCCTCCCATACCAATTTCTATATCATCTGGATGTGGAGAAATTAAAACTATTTTTTTATTCCTTATATTTGATATCATTATGTAATACTAAATTATTTATTTTAAGAATTCATTTTAATATTAGGTGTATATGAAATATGAGACAGTGATTGGGCTAGAGGTTCATGCTCAACTTAAAACTAATACTAAACTTTTTTCCACTTCAAATAATGAATTTGGTGATGAACCTAATTCAAATGTATCTGTCGTTGATCTTGGATTACCAGGAGTTCTTCCAGTTTTAAACACTGAAGCAGTTAGATTAGCAATAATTGCGGGGATTAACACCAAATGCAAAATTAATAAAAAGTCTACATTTGCAAGAAAGCATTATTTTTATCCTGATTTACCAAAAGGCTATCAAATCAGTCAATATGATGAGCCAATAGCTTCAAATGGATTGCTCGTTGTTAATGTAGGTGGTTACGAAAAAGAAATCAGGATAAATAGAATTCACATGGAAGAGGATGCAGGGAAATTAATTCATGACCTATCAGATGAATACTCATTAGTTGATCTTAATAGAGCAGGAGTTCCACTAATTGAAATTGTGACAGAGCCTGATATTAGTTCCAGTGAAGAAGCGGTTGAGTATTTAAAGAAATTAAGAAAAATTTTAGTCTTTGCTGGTGTTTCTGACTGTGATATGGAAAAAGGTAATTTTAGATGCGATGCAAATATTTCGATAAGACCAATTGGCCAAAAGGAATTAGGTGTAAAAACAGAAATAAAAAATGTTAATTCATTCAGATATGTTCAGAGAGCCATAGAATATGAAATAATAAGGCAATCTAATATTTTAGATAAAGGCGATGAGGTTGTTCAGGAGACAAGACTTTTTAATGCTGGAACAAATAAAACATATTCAATGAGAAGTAAGGAAGATGCTCATGATTATAGATACTTTCCCGATCCCGATCTTAAGCCATTGATAATTGCTGATGAAGAATTAGAAAGAATAAGTGCTGATTTAAATGAATCCTATGAAGAAAAAGTCTCTTCATATATTAGCCTTGGTTTAAATAATGATGATGTAGAGATTCTTTTAAGCGAATCAGTACTGTTTAATTTTTTTGATAAAAGCTTGGAACTTTTAAATGAACCTAAATTAATTTCAAATTGGATAATTGCAGAATTAATTAAATACAAGAATGATGTTAAATTAGACCCAAATAACTTTGTCGAATTGTTAAAGATGGTCAAAGCAGGATCTATTAATAACAATTCTGCCAAGGAAGTATTATCTAAAATAGTCAAAACAAATGAAAGTCCAGAGAAATTTGTTAAAGACATGGGTCTTACACAAGAAAGCTCTGAGGATTACTTAATTTCAATTATTGATGAAGTCATACAGGCAAATCCGTCAGAATACCAAAGGATTAAGGATGGAGAAGAAAAGCTCTTGGCCTTTTTTGTAGGCCAGACTATGAAGCTAACTAAAGGAAAAGGAAATCCACAAATTATCAATAAGATTTTAAAAGAAAAATTTAACTTGTCTTAATTTGATTATAAAGTTTTTGAATTTCATTCATAATTTCGTCTTTTACTTCTTTAATTCTCTCTTTTGTTGGCTTTTTCTCAATTTCAAATTTTAATGGTTTTCCAAATTTTAATTTAACTTTAATCGGTTTAATCATCTTAGTTTTCCTAGGGAAAGCTTCAAATGTTCCACATATTGCTAAAGGTATAATGGGGGTTCCTGATTTAAGTGCCATTATTGCTACACCCATCTTTGCTTCACCAATATTTCCGTCTCTTGATCGTTGTCCCTCTGGAAACAATCCAACAAGTTTATCGTCTTTCAATAATTTTATTACTTTTAATAAAGCAACTCTGTCACTAGTTGATCTTTTTACTGGTATACAATTTGCCAAATCACATAAAAATTTGAATAAGAAATTTTTATTATATACATCTTCTGCGGCTAAAAAATTTATTTTTCTTCTTGTATGATAGGCTGTGACGGCATTTATTATAATTCCATCAAGGTGTGAGAGGTGGTTAGAGGCTATAACTCCTCCTCCTTCCTTAGGCAAGTAGTTGGAGTTAACCACTTCAACCCTATGATAAAATTTTAAGTAAAGATTCACTATGAATACTAACCAATATTTCAGATGATATGATTTAATATCACTTGATGGAAAATGATTTACCGTAAAAAGATCACTTTCAATATTCTTTAGCAATCTTCCAATCTCTCTTAAAGCCATACTCTATTTTAATCTGTTATAATTGTTTCACAAAGTTTGTTTAAGGATTTATTTACAAAAGATTAATGAAAAAAGATTCAATACTTTACTTAGAAAGCGGAATTTCCTTTGCTGGGAGTTCATTTGGATATGATGGTGAAGCGATAGGCGAAATTGTATTTAATACCTCAATGACTGGTTATCAGGAGATAATTACCGATCCATCATATGATTCCCAAATTGTCCTTATGACTTATCCTCATATTGGAAACTATGGAACAAATGAGATGGATATTGAATCGAATAAAAGTTCAGCTAAAGGCCTTATTGCTAGAGAGTTTTGTGATTATCCATCAAATTTTGAATCTACAGCAAAACTTTCTGAGTACTTAAATAAAAACAAGATTGTCGGAATATCTAATATAGATACTAGAAAATTAACAAAAATTATAAGAAATCAAGGATCACAGAAATGTATTATATCCAACAGATCAAATGATATTGATTATCTAAAATCTCAACTTGAAACTTTACCCGTTATGAAGGGTAACGATTTAACACACAATGTAACTTGTAAAGAGAAATATAGAATTGATGTTGATAATAAATCAAAATTAGTTTTTGTATATGACTTCGGCTGTAAAAAAAANATATTAGAAATTTTAAGTAAAAAGTTAAATATTAATTTAATAGTTGGCCCNTGTGATACTTCACCTGAAGAAGTAAGAAGAATAAATCCAGATGGAATACTTTTATCTAATGGNCCTGGCGACCCTGCAGCNGCTAAATATGCAGTTGAAAATATTAGGTCCTTACTTGGATACAAGCCAATATTTGGAATNTGCCTTGGACACCAGTTATTATCACTATCCTTGGGGTTTGAAACTTTTAAGTTAAAATTTGGNCATAGAGGNGCAAATCATCCGGTTATNAACTTAGAGGATGGCAAAGTCGAGATTACTAGNCAAAACCATGGTTTTGCTGTCAAAGAAATGGAAATCCCAGATGTTAAAATAACTCAAATTAATTTAAATGATAGGACAGTTGAAGGGATTTACTCAGAAAAATTTGATTGTTTTTCAGTGCAGTATCATCCTGAAGCTTCTCCTGGACCACATGATTCTTATAAATATTTTGAAAAATTTGCTAGGATGTTGTGATGAACCCGATAGCTTTATTCGTACTTAGCGAATTTCCACAAGATCCTGATAAGGATACAAGTTATTTATTTATGTTAGAAGCTCAAAAGAGAGGTTTTCATATTCTTATTGGGTTNCATAAAGATATTGATTACACATATNATAGGAAAGAAAAAAAAATTAATATTCCAATTCTTAAAAAAGCCTTCCCAGTNCAAGTGCTAGAGAGAGATGATGTAGGTAGAGTNAACATTTATGGTAANNATTCCTCAGATAATTGTCAGGTATTTACATATCTTAATTGGAAAGAGAATAGTAAGATTTTAAATAAAGATTATATTTACAAAGAATCAGATAATGAAATATTAGATTATAANCTTGTAGATTCNAAAGTAATTTTTATGAGNTCAGATCCACCAGTTGATGATGATTATTTGGATGCCTGTACAATTCTAGAATCTATAAAAGACGAAGTATTGATAGTTAATGACCCATCTTCACTAATAAGTTTTAACGAAAAACTCTGTACATTAGCATTTCCTGAAATAATACCNAAAACATTTATTTTTGACTCACCTAANNTTGACGANCTCCGAAGTTGTGTGANAGGTTTTCCGAATGGTGCTGTCCTAAAACCAATAAATCTATGTGGTGGAGAGGGNATNCAGAGGTTTTCTTATGANGATTATAAATCCTTGGTGGTTNAAGATCAGCCATATATAGTTCAAG
This sequence comes from bacterium, assembly GCA_002701605.2. Classification (GTDB taxonomy): domain Bacteria; phylum Desulfobacterota_D; class UBA1144; order UBA1144; family UBA1144; genus TMED126. The sequence continues at coordinate 83,297 of NZWF02000017.1, read as the reverse complement.
AATTTATTAATGAAGTATATGATGGAGATAAAAGAGTTTTGCTTTTAAATGGTGAACCAATTGGTGCTATATTGAGAAAAGCTCAAGATGGAAATTTTATTTGTAATTTCCATTCTGGTGGGACNCCTCATAAAACCGAAATAAATTCAAATGATCTTCGAATATGCAATGAAATAAAAAGTTTTTTAATAGATAATAATATCTTTTTTGCTGGAATAGATATTATTGGAGACAGGCTAACNGAAATAAANATAACAAGNCCAACTTGTGTCCAAGAAATAAATNGAGCGAATAGGGTAAAATTAGAGGAAAATGTGTTAGATTTTATAATTCATAAATTAGATAAGGAGCTTGTTAATGCCAGTTGANAAAGAATTAGTTGAGAAAATNTCAAAGTTATCAAGACTCAATATTGANGAGTCAAANATTAATGATTTTGTTTCAAATTTTGAAGAAATTTTAAATTATATAAACCTNTTAGAGCAAGTNCCNGANAATGATAAGCANAACGAAGAAGATTTAATATCTGATTATGCTACAAGGGATGATAGTGTTATTGAAAAATTATCAAATGAAGAAGTTCTTATGAATGCTAAAAATAAGGATGGAAATTTTTTNACAGTTAAAAAAGTAATTGATGAGGAATAGTTTTTTAAAATGTATAAAACAATAGAAGATATAAANAAAGNATATAAGAAAAAAGATTTTAAACCAACNGAATTAGTTTCTGAATATCTTTCCAAAATAAAATTAAAAGATCAAAAGTTAAATTCCTATACAGAGGTTTTTGAGGANCTGGTTTTATCACATGCTCAAAATCTTGATAAAGAGATTGATTTGAACAAGTCTATATTAGATTCCAATATTCTCTTTGGTGTTCCTATCGCTTTAAAAGATATTTTCCTTGTTAAAGATTCGATTTGCACAGCAGGNTCAAAAATGTTGGAGAATTATGTATCAAATTATNATTCAAAAGTATATGAAAGTTTANAAAAAACTAGCTGCTTATTNCTTGGAAAAAATAATATGGATGAGTTTGCAATGGGTTCATCTACTGAAACCTCTTACTATGGCTCTACATTAAACCCATGGGACTTAAATAAAGTTCCTGGAGGATCAAGTGGTGGCTCTGCATCTGCAGTTGCTGCAGGTCTTGCATGTGCATCTATAGGGACGGATACTGGAGGCTCAATAAGGCAGCCTGCATCATTCTGTGGAATAGTAGGACTNAAGCCTTCCTATGGANGAGTTAGTAGNTTTGGNATGATTGCTTTTTCGTCTTCATTNGATCAAGCAGGACCACTTTGCAGAACAGTAAANGATTCGGCAATTTTATTGGATTCTATTTCTGGATACGATCCNAAAGATTCAACATCTTTGAATTTACCTCCTACAAATTGTTATANAGAATTATGTAAAAATGACTTTCATCTTAAAGATTTTACTATAGGTATCCCTAGCAAACTTNTAGATATAGGTTTGGATGAAGAGATAAAAGCTAATTTTGACTCAATAGTTAAAGAATTGCTTTCAAATGGGGTAAAGGTTGTTGATATTGATCTTCCGAATGCTAAGTATTCAGTTGCTACTTATTATATAATTGCTCCTTGTGAAGCAAGTTCTAATTTGTCTAGGTTTGATGGTGTAAGATATGGACATTCGAGTAACGAAAAGAACATTAAAGATTTAGAAGAGTTCTACATAAAAAATCGTTCAGAAGGCTTTGGTGATGAAGTTAAACGAAGAATAATGCTTGGTAACTATGCTTTATCATCTGGTTATTATGATGCCTATTATTTAAAAGCAAATAAGGTCAAGGAAATGATAGTTTCAGACTTTACTAGTGCTTTCAATGATGTTGATTGTATCCTTTCGCCAACTTGTCCAGAACTTCCTTTTAGCCTGGGTGAAAAAAAGAATGATCCATTAAAGATGTATCTCTCAGATATCTTGACGATACCAGCCAATTTAGCTCAGCTTCCATCTATATCGATACCTTTATCATTGAGCAAAAATGGTTTACCAATTGGTATTCAAATAACTGGAAAAAAACTTGATGAAAATACTTTATTGAAAGTTGCAGATAGTCTTGAAAATCTTATAGGATTTTCTGCTATACCAAAAGACTAATATTCATTATTCCCAATATTTAATTACCAAATTATAAGCCAAGTTTTTTTTAATTGATTCATTCTTAACAATAATCTTTACAATATCATTTTTAGAATAATTAAGTTTTTTTAACTCTAAAATTCTTTTTTTTATTTTTTTATGATTAATTTGACTATTTTTAGAGGTATTTAATTTTTGAATAATAGTTACAAATTCACCCTTCGATATAAAATCCTTTAGCTTAGCTTTATCAAATTGATTCGATTGGAATCTAAATGTTTTCTCATTCTTTTTGGTAAGTTCTTTAGATATAGATAAATTAAAAATTTCATTTTTATTTGAAAGAATATCGACAATTTTTTTTATATCATTCATGCTAGTTAAAATTATTACTGGGAGATTAGTGTCTAAATAAAGTTCAAGTTCGGTTTGAATTTTTGCTTTTGATTTAGACATAAAACCTAAATAGATAAATTTGCTTATATCAAATGCGGACAATAGTAATGCTGGAATAATTGATGTTGGACCAGGAATGGCTATGGGTTCAATACCTTCGTGAATTAACTTCTTGATAAGGCTATTTCCAGGATCTGAAATTAGAGGAGTTCCAGCATCTGATATTAAAGATATATTTTTTCCAGCTTTGTTGTTTTCTAATACTTTTTGTAAAATTGAGTCAACTTTATCATCATGATAGCTAATTAATCTTAAATTTTTTAATCCAAGATGACTAACTAGCTTCAATGCTCTCTCTTTTTTTTCACAAAGGATAATGCTTGATTCTCTAAGAACTTTCTCGGCTCTTACAGTTAAATCATCTAAATTTCCAATTGGTGTTGATACTATATAAAAACTCATAAAAACACGGAGGGCCAGGGACTCGAACCCTGAAGTCCGTGAGGACGCCGGTTTTCAAGACCGGTGCATTGCCAATTCTGCCAGCCCTCCAATATGTTAAGTTTTATATTCTAAATCATAAATCAAACTTTACTATAGAAATATTATTTTTTGTATTTGATTTTGATGTTATTTGTGTTAACTTTTCAGCTTATATTATGAGCGATAATCTAGAGCAAAGCATTCAACAATCTTCTGAAACACCTAACGAAGAAGGTGTGATTACAATGAAGCAATTATTAGAGGCCGGTGTTCATTTTGGTCATCAGTCTAGTCAATGGAATCCTGCTATGAAAGAATATATCTATGGTGCTCGTAATGGAATTCATATCATTGATCTACAAAAAACATTAAAATCTTTTATAAATGCATATGATTTTATAAGAGATGTAGTATCTAGCGGAAAAGAGATATTGTTTGTTGGAACTAAAAAACAAGCACAAGCAGTAATTGGAGAAGAAGCCTTGAGATGTGATATGCCATTTGTTAACTCAAGGTGGTTAGGCGGAACCCTTACAAACTTTAATACCATAAGGTCTAGAGTTGAATATTTAATACAGCTTAAAAAATTAAAAGATGATGGTGAAATGGATAATCTTCCAAAAAAAGAGCAAATCACATTAGGAAGAGAAATGGAGAAGTTGGAATATCTATTGAATGGGATTCTTAATATGAAGAAGATGCCAGGTGCTTTATTTGTTGTGGATACAAGGAAAGAGGATATAGCAATTAAAGAGGCTAGAAAAATTGGTATACCAATAGTTGGTATTGTTGATACTAATTCTAATCCTGCAGATGCAGATTATGTAATTCCAAGTAATGATGATGCAATTAGAGCTGTAAAGCTATGTGTTGAAAAAATTGCCAATGCTTGTGAAGAAGGAAAGCATTCTTATATGCAAAGGATTCAATCAGGTGAAATAACAAAAGATAAGGAAGAAGATGAATCATCTTATGTAGTTGAAAGAAAAGCTTTTGTATTTAAGTCTAATACCCAAGAAAATGATCAAGAATCTATAGTTTATGGCGATGATAAAAAGCCTGATTCTGAAGAATAAAAATTATGTCGGATAACATTTCAGCAGCATTAGTAAAAGAGCTAAGAGGAAAAACTTCTGCTCCATTATTAGATTGTAAAAAAGCATTAGAAGAAACTAATGGTGATATTGAAAAAGCTGTAGAGATTTTAAAAATAAAAGGTCTTTCTAAAGTTGATAAAAAAAGCGGTAGAGATACTTTAGAGGGTTTAGTATTTTCTTATATTCATGCTGGTGGAAAGATCGGAGTAATGCTTGAAATAAATTGTGAAACCGATTTCGTTGCTAGAAATCAAGAATTTCAAGATTTTGCCAAAGAAATCTGTATGCAAATCGCGGCATCTGCTCCACAATTCGTATCTTCTGATAAAATACCTGGTTCTTTTGTTGAGGATGAAAGAAGAATAATTACTGCTCAAGTCGAGGAGCAAGGTAAAAAACCTGAAGTAGCTGAAAAGATGATTGAGGGTAAGCTTAATAAAATACTTGAAGAAGTATGTTTGCTAGATCAGGTATATATTCGTGATTCAAAATTAAAAATTAAAGATTTATTAAACCAACTGATTGCAAAACTTGGAGAGAATATTCATATCTCTAGGTTTACCAGATTCCAGGTGGGTGAAACTAGTCAAGATGGCGAGTAAATCACCTCATTATTCAAGAATCCTTTTAAAATTGAGCGGAGAAGCTCTTCAAGGCTCACAAGGTTATGGCATTGACAATGATACATTAGAGAGAATAGCAAAAGAAATTACAGAGGTACATAAGCTTGGGGTACAAGTTTCTATTGTTATTGGTGCTGGAAATATTTATCGAGGAGTATCAGCTGCGGCTAAAGGGATGGATAGAACTACTGCAGATTATATGGGTATGCTTGCAACAGCAATTAATTCCATAGCTCTTCAGCATTTTTTAGAAAAAGAGGGTTTAACAACAAGGGTTCAGTCAGCATTNGAGTTGAATAGGGTTGCAGAGCCCTATATTCAAAGAAGAGCNATGCGACATTTAGAAAAGGGTAGAGTGGTAATTTTTGCTGCGGGTACAGGTAATCCATATTTTACTACTGATACTGCAGCTTCTTTAAGGGCATTAGAGATTAATGCTGAAATTATTTTAAAAGCAACNAAAGTAAATGGTGTTTATGATAAAGATCCACATAAGNATAAAAATGCTAAAATGTTTAAAAATCTTAAATATATGCAAGTACTCGAAAAAGAGCTTGAAATAATGGATTCAACTGCGATATCATTATGTAAAGATAACAACATACCAATATGTGTTTTTAATTTGTTTGAAAAAAATAACATAAAGAAGATNGTTCAAGGAAAGAAAGTTGGTACCACTGTTAGTTGAGGTAAATTATGGATTCAATAATAAAAGAATGCGAACTTAAAATGGATAAAGCTTTCAGCTCTTTTCAAAAGGAATTATCTAAAATTAGAGGTGGAGCAGTTAGTAAATCAATATTCGATGATATTAAAGTTGATTATTATGGNNCTCAAACTCCACTTAATCAATTATGTAATATAAATACGAATGAAGCTTCAACTATTATTCTNACCCCTTATGATGCATCAGTTGCTGATGAAGTTGTAAAATCTATACAAAAATCAGATTTAGGCTTTAACCCTAATAATGATGATGGTGTAATAATTATAAATGTTCCCCCATTAACTCAAGAAAGAAGGCAAGAGCTAGTTAANTTTCTNAATAAGCAGTCAGAGGCATTCAAANTTTCAGTGAGAAATNTTAGAAAAGAAGCGAATGATGAAATAAAGAAAAGTCTTAAAAATAAAGAAATTACAGAGGACCAAGAGAAGTCTGGTCTAAAAAANATTCAAGACCAGACTGATATATTTATTCAAAAAATAAGNGATGAAACTTCAATAAAAGAAAAAGAAATAACTAATATATAGCTACTTAACATTCCATCTTGTTTGAATTCCTTTAAGTCCAATTATCTGATATACAGCTGATAAACCAACTAATACATAGACGGCTTGTTGGACAGCAGGAATACTAGCAAATAATGTTTCAACAAGGTCAAAATTAAATAAACCAACAAGACCCCAATTTAAACCACCAACTACTAGAAGTATTGCAACAACTACATCTAAAGTTCTCATTACTTCACCTCCNAAATATTTGANAATAATCTAACTAATAAAACATTTAATGCAATTTGAATTTATTTGATATGTGTTTTGTTATCAAGATAAGGTTGAAGNTTNTTTGGAANCTTGATACTTCCATCTTTTTGTTGGAAATTTTCAATTATNGCAACTAATGTTCTACCTATAGCTAGCCCTGATCCATTNAGTGTATTNGCAAACTCGANNTTATTGTTTGATNTTANCTTAATATTGGCNCTTCTCGTTTGNAAATCTTTGAAATTTGAACATGATGAAATCTCTCTATATCTTTCCTCTGAGGGTANCCATACCTCTAANTCATATGTTTTATTTGATGAAAAACTTGTGTCACCAGTACAGAGTAAAACTTTTCTGTAGGGNAACTCCAATTCATTTAGTATTGAACANGCATCNTTAGTNAGTTTTTCATGTTCTTNAACTGAATCNTCTTTCGAAGTAATCTTAACTAATTCGACTTTATTAAATTGATGCTGCCTAATAAGACCTTTCACATCTTTACCATAAGANCCNGCTTCTGATCTAAAACAAGCACTGTAGGCAACAAAATTTAAAGGTAAATCTTTTTTATCAATAACNTCATCTGCATACATATTTGTTACAGGCACNTCTGCAGTAGGGATTAAATAATAGTTNCTATTATTTAGCTTAAATAAATCTTCCTCAAATTTAGGCAGATTACCTGTTCCTATAAAGCTTTTATCATTNCAAATAAANGGTGGAAAAATTTCCTCATAGCCATTTTTTGAATGAAAATCTAGCATAAAATTAATTAGTGCTCTTTCAAGCTTTGCTCCTTCACCACGATAAATATTAAATCTAGAACCTGTTATCTTAGATGCTCTTTCTAAATCAAATAAATTTAATTTTTTGCCAATTTCAACATGGTCGAGTGGTTTGAAGTCAAACTTAGGAATTGATCCATGTTTTATTATTTCAACATTAAATTCTTCATTTTTNCCTATTGGTACACTTGAATCACATAAATTAGGAATTTCTAAAACAATTGTTGTAAGTTCTTCTTCAACTGATTTTCTTTGAGCATCTAAGCTTTTTATTTTTTCNATNAATTCTTTTATACTTGATAATTCTTTTTNATNNGGCTTTCTTTTTTGCTTCGATATTTCTTTTGTGAACTTATTTTGTTCTTGTTTTAAAGACTCTACTTGTGAAATTAATTCTTTCCTTTTTTTNTAAACTGTACTAAATGAATCACTGTTAAATTCGAATCCTTGATTTAAAAGATTTTCTTTTACTTCATTAATATTGTTGAATATAAAATTTGTATCTAGCAATGTAATTTGAACTCACTTTTTTTTTCGTATATCATAACATAGATTTTCTAACCCTATATGGAGCATATATGATTAATAATAAAAATGTAACAATTCATTATATTGGCCATTCATCTTTTATATTTGAAACCAACACTGGCCAAAGNATAATTATAGATCCATGGTTAAAGGACAATCCTTCTACCAATGAAACAGTTGATTCTATCGGAAAAATTGANTTTGTTTTAATAACTCATGGACACTTTGATCATGTTGGAGATTCAATTGAAATATTAAAAGCTAATAGCAGTGCAAAATGTATTGCAAACTTTGAAATATGCAATTGGTTNGGTACTAAGGATATTTCTAATGTTTCACCAATGAATCATGGTGGTTCTCAAACATTTGATAATTTTTCTGTTTCAATGGTAAATGCCATACATGGTTCAGGGATTTCAGATTCTTCACAAGATAATTTAGTCTATGGAGGCCTAGCTGCTGGCTTAATTCTTAATTTTGATAACAAATACTCAATTTATCATGCTGGAGATACATCTATCTTTGGAGATATGACTTTTATACGTGATATACATCNCCCTGACTTAACTATAATTCCAATTGGTGATCATTTTACAATGGGTGTAAAAGANGCTGCAATGGCAACAAATCTTNTTAATTCCGATTCATANATTCCTATGCACTATGGAACATTTCCTGTATTAACGGGTTCTCCAGATGAATTTAAAACATTAGTAGAATCTCAAAGTAAATCTGAAGTGATAATAATGAAACCCGGTGAGAAGATCTAAATGTCCAGAGAACCTAGTGGAAGACAATATATAAATTATTCCTTTTTTAAATTTTTACCAGCTTGGTACTTGCTTACAAAAAAAAAGAAGTCTGATTTATGGTCAAAACTTGAAAAAATTTTGAAAAAGTATGACAAATCTTTAACATTAAATTTGTATTCCACATTTGGTTATAGACCCGAAACCGATTTCATGCTCTGGAGAGTAAGTGATTCTCTAGAGCTATTTGAATCAATGTCCTTAGCTATATTGAAAACTGGACTAGGCCCTTATGTGTCTACACCTTACTCTTTTTTATCAATGACAAAACACTCTCAATATGTAAGTAAAAATAAAAATATTGATCAAGAAGGAACAAGAATTAAAATTAAGCCAAAAAAGAAGAAGTATTTAATTATCTATCCTTTTGTAAAAAAAGTTGAGTGGTATTTATTATCTAAAGCAAAAAGACAAGAAATGATGACTGAACATATTGGAACAGGTCATAGATATCCATCAATAAGTATTAATACTTCATATTCTTTTGGGATTGATGACCAAGAACAAGTTGTTTCATTTGAGACTGATTACCCCGAAGATTTTCTAGATTTAGTTGAAGAAATGAGATCTCAAAAAGCAAGAGCATTTACAGAAAGAGATGTTCCAATAATAACCTGTATTCATAAAGATTTACAAGGCTTAAAGAAGATTTTCATTTAAAGATTCATTATATCGTTGTATATTGCAAAAATCATTAAACTTATAAGTATTGCGAATCCAATCTTATTTATAAAATTTAAAACTTTAGCATTGATTTTTCTTCTTGTTAGCATTTCTATGCTGTTTAGGAAAATATGGCCACCATCTAAAAGTGGGATTGGTAATAAATTTATTATTCCTAAATTAATACTAATGATTATTGTGAATTGAAGCATTGCGTTAATTCCTTTTTCTGCTGCTGCGCCAGAATATTTTGCAATAGCTATTGGTCCTGCTAGGGAGTCCTTTATACTAGCTGCACTAGAATCTGTACTAAACAATTGCTCCAATAGCTCCATAATACCAAAAAATATCAATTTTATTGTTTCTATAGATTTCAAATATGACTTTTTAACACTATCAAGAAAACCTAGAGATTCTTTTATTGTCTCTACTCTCGGAGATATACCAAGAACTTTATTATTAGATGATTTAAAAATTATCTCTTTTGATATTAGAGTATTATTTCTATTTATAAGGAAAACCATTACCATTTCTTTAGAGTTTTTAAGGTAATTAACTAGGTTGGTCCATGACGATATATTTGAATTATTTATTTTTAAGATTTCATCATCAATCATGATTCCATTCTTTTCAGCTAGAGAATTTGGCATTATATCACCAATTACAGGTTTAAAATTGGGCTTAATTAGGTTCTTTAAATCAGATTGGTACAAATTTAATTGTAGTTTTTTTATTTCATTTCCTCTAAGGATTTCTATTGAAACTTTTTGATTTAGTTTATTATCATCAATTAAGTAAAAGTCTTGCCATGATTTAATCTTAATATCATTAATTGAAACGATTTCGTCATTTTTAATTAAATCTATTTGATTATCTAGTACCAATTTCTCTTCAATTATTACTTTATCGGTTAAATATTTTGGCATCTCTACACCATTTATATAAATTAAAGGAAATAATACGAATGGTAATATTAGATTCATTAAAGGCCCAGAGAATAAAATAATTTGTTTTTTATAATTTGGAATATTTTGATAACTTCTGTTTGGATCAATTATTTTATCAGTTGAAGTACTATCAGGTGATTCTCCCTGCATTTTTACATAACCACCTAATGGAAGTAGTGATAGCGAATACTCAGTTTCACCAATATTAAATTTAAAAATTTTAGGACCAAACCCAATAGAAAAATTTTCAACTTTTACATTTGCCCATTTTGCAGCCAAAAGATGTCCTAATTCGTGAATAAAAATTAAAAAAGCTATTATGATAAAGAAATATAATAAAGACATATTACATTATAACTTATTGCAAATTTTTCGAGTAATATTTTCTGTATTCTTATATATATCAAGTATTTTGTTTAGCTTATAATTGTAGATTGGGGTATGATTCTTGATCACTTTTTCCACTACATTAAGAATATCCATGAACTTAATTCTATCCTCTAAAAATTCGTTTACAGCAATATTATTTGCGGCATTAAGTACAGCTATTGCAGAGCCCCCTTTCTTTAATGCATATCTTACAAGCCTGAATGCTTTGTGATCTTCTTCATTAATTTCAGAAAGTGAGAGAGTTTCTAGAAAATTATGAGTTCTTTTACTCTTAAAATTTATTTTATCAGGATAATTTAATGCATAACTAATAGGAATTCTCATGTCGTTTATACTTGCACAAAACAAATAGTTGCCGTCTATAAATTCAACAATGGAATGAATTTTACTTTTCTTATCTATAATAGGGCAAATCTTATCACTGGGTATATTAAAAATTGTTGCTGCTTCAATTATCTCAATACCCTTATTCATAAGAGTAGCTGAGTCAATTGTAATTTTATCCCCCATTTTCCAAGTTGGATGATTTAGTGCATCTTCCTTTTTAATTTTTGATAAATCTTTTATTTTTCTTCCATAAAAAGGACCTCCTGAGGCAGTAATATAAACTTTTTTAACATCTTCTGCCCTATTACTTTCTAGCAGTTGAAAGACCCCTGAGTGTTCACTATCAATAGGTATTATTTTATTGTTNAATTTTTTTGAAATCTTCATAATTTCTTTTCCATATAAAAGNAAGATCTCTTTACTTGCTACACAAATTTTTTTCTTCTTCTTTAGNGCTGCTATAACTGTATCAATNGAATTAATTCCAGATGATGAGGCTANNAGAATATCGTTNNNATCAGATGAAANAAAATCATTCAATTCTGATTTTTTTTCAATAATATTAAATTTATATTTAATATTATANTGTTTAAACTTTTCTCTNGCTTTCTTNCATTCTATATAAATATTTGATGGTTTATATTTTGATATTTGTTTCTTTAATTCTTTNATATTTCTANANCATGATAACAACTCAATTTTAAACCATGGCTGTTTNTCNACAACATTAAGAGTTTGTTTACCAATAAAGCCNGTTGATCCTATAATAGAAACTCTTTTTTTATTTACCATAATTCCTTTCTATTTTTNTGTATTTNNANAGGATTTTNTCAAAATCCTCTTGCCCAAAGTCNGGCCAAAGTATATTGCTTATTTCTATTTCCGAATATGAATTGTGAAGATTTAANAAATTTGATATCCNGCTATATCCTCCCGTCCTTATAATTAGATCAACTTCATTNCTTTCAGGTAAATAAGAATATTTTTTTAGAATTTTTTCATCAATATTNTTTTCACCATTNAATGTGATTCTTTCATAAGTGTCAATTATTTCTTCGATTCCACCATAATTTATTGCAACATTTATAGTCATTCCGTTGTTAGATTTAGTTTTATCCTTCAATGAATTTATCTTCTTTCTTACAGNTTCGTTGAGCTCATCAATCCTTCCAATTGGATTAAATTTAAAATTATTTTTTATAAAGAAATGAGATTTATCTTCNAATAANGTTGAAAACAATTTTAATAAGGATTTGATNTCTACTTTTGACCTTTTCCANTTTTGCATGGAAAANGCATAAAGTGTTAATTCTTTAATATTTTGATTNCCGCAATATTTAGCAATAAACTTAGCTGTNTCTATTCCCTTCCTATGACCTTCAATTTGATNCAATTCATTTTTNTTTGCCCATCTTCTATTTCCATCCATTATTATTGCTATATGGTTTAATGTNTTAAGCATTTCTAAAAGCCTTTTTTAATAAAATTGTAATCANAGTAAAAATTTTCAAGAGCAACAATATTACTACACTTAAAGGATATATGAATATCGTTAGTAGTATTAGTGGGATAGATCTGATAATAGGTAATTTTATNAAATTATTNATTAAAAAATTAAATCCATTAAACATATTTATTCATTCCTTATAGCCTTAATTGGGTCTAATTTTGAAGCCTTGAATGCCGGGTAAATTCCAAAAAAAACACCTATTCCCCCAGAGAAGAAAAAAGCAATTAACACTGATGTTACAGAAACAACTGCTGGCCATCCAATAATTGTAGAAGCTATTTGACTAATAATATATCCAAGTATTACACCTACTATACCACCAGTGAGTGATAATAGTGCAGATTCACAAAGAAATTGAAATACTATATCCCTNCTTTTTGCACCGATTGTAATTCTAATACCAATCTCTTTGGTTCTTTCTGTAACAGAAACTAGCATTATATTCATAATNCCAATNCCTCCAACTATAAGAGATATAGAAGCAATCGATGTTAAAAGTATTCTTAGTATTTTTGTAGTATTGAGAATTTTCTTGGTAACATTTTCATAAGATGAAATACTGAAATTATCATTATTTCCATCTATATTTCTGGTTTCTCTTAGAATTTTTTTAATNGAAAATTTTGCATATTCTAGGTCATCAGATGATTTAGCTGCCATCAGNACTGTAACTATTGAATCCATATCAGGTCTAAAAAGTAATCGATTTAATGATGAATAAGGAAGTAAGATGAAATCATCCTGATCTCTACCACCAGGAGTTAAACCTTTAGGCTCTAAAACACCTATAACTTGATGAGGTATTCCNTTAATTCTAATTATTTTACCAATAGGGTTTTCTGCACCAAAAAATCTTTTTGAATTTGTTGCNCCAAGAACACAAACTTTAGTTCCATCTTTAACATCTTGTGGAGTAATAAAACTCCCGCTTGTATTTCTCCAATCATTGATATCGGCAAAATCTGAATTTGAACCAACTAATGCTACAATTTGNGATACAGATCTGTAATTAACAGTTTTTGAATCCTTAACAATTGGAGCAAGATAAGAAACCGAGTCCAAGCTTTTTATTAAATTTAGTTCTTTTTCATTAAAGTCTTGTCCTCTAGCAGTGCTAAATCCGCTTCCTGTTCTTACAAAGGGTTTCAACATTATTGTTTTAGCACCAAGACTAGTAAGTTGTGTCTCTATTACTGATTTGGCACCATTTGTTATTGCTATCAGTATAATTACAGATGTTATACCTATTATTATCCCTAATGATGTTAGAAGTGTTCTTGTTTTGTTTCTAAATAGATTTATTCGTGCCTCAAATAAATTTGATAGTATATATTTTGGAATCAACCTATAGAACCCTACCGTCTTTAATTTTTATAATTTCAGAAGCCTGTGAAGCTATTTCATTGTCATGAGTAATTGTTATTACAGTTTTACCNTTCGAATTTAAATTTTTTAACAATGACATAATATCATCGCTGGTCTTTGAGTCTAGATTTCCAGTTGGCTCGTCTGCCAAAATAATTTCAGGATTAGTTACTAATGCTCTAGCTATTGCAACTCTTTGTTGTTGACCACCAGATAATTCATTAGGGTAATGCCCAGTNCTGTCAGATAACCCAACCAAATCTAAAGCATTNAGNCCCATTTCTTTAAAGTTTGAACTTTTATGTCTATCTGAATAATGAAGAGGCATCATAACATTTTCTAAAGCAGTATGCCTTGGTATAAGATTAAAGCTTTGGAAAATAAAACCAATTCGTAGGTTTCTTATTTCAGACATTTGATCATTAGTCTTAGATGAAACATCTTCACCAAAAAAATTATATACACCGCTAGTTGGTCTATCTAAACATGCTAAAATATTTAGCAATGTAGTCTTCCCTGAACCAGAAGGTCCGATTATAGAAACAAAATCTCCTGGATAAATATGCAAGTTAACATCAAANAAAACTTGCAAATCAATNTGCCCCATTTTATAGATTTTATTTATTCCTGATAACTCTAAAGAAGGAGATGATGACATATTAATACCTTTTTGGTTGAGGCAAAGAGAAACCGTTATTTTTTGATTTATTTATAATTTCTACATTTGTAATAATATCTGCACCTTCTGGAATTTTTTTAAAATCTGAAATCTCNACAAATTCTGAGTCTTTAATTCCCGGAGTAATTGAAAATGCTGAAATACTATTATCTTTATTTAACACCCAAATTACTCCAGCTGTAGAATCATCATTAGATGCTTTTCTTATTTCTATACCTTCTGGAGGTACAAATCTCAAGGCAGATCTTTTTACTTTATAAATGTTATTCTTTGTCTGTATATTTATCGTGGCATCAACACTCAATCCGGTTTTCAATAAATCATTTGAATTAATAATTTCTACAATAACTTCATAAAAAACAGGACTTTTATTTATATTTGGCTTCAAACCAATTGGCTCAACTATCTTAATAATTCTTCCTAAATGCTTAGTGTTCAAGTCTGTCTCAACTGAAAAAGTTACTTCTTGACCAACATTAATTTTNGTTATTTCTCTTCCATCAATACTTAAACTAAGGTTTAACTCTTTGTGGCCCGAGGATATTGTATAAAGCCAAACATTGGCAAATATCTTCCCTTCTTTTATTGCTTCTTCATTGATATAATCAACTCTTCCCTCNATTGGAGAAGTAATTTGGGTATCAATGATATTTTGTTCTAATTTTTGTATTTCNGCTTTAAGTTCTTCAATTTCNAGGGATTTAATTTTGTATTCATTTTCACTTTCATCCAGTTCAATAGATGCNATGTAGCCTTTCTCTAGTAAAACTTTATCATTCTCAGCTTTTTTCTTTTTTTGTTCTAGCTCTATTTTTAAAATTTCTAGATTTTTTAATTTTGTTGAAAGTTCCTTTTGAAATCTAGTTGAATCTAGCTCAAGTAATATCTGACCCTTTTTTACGATATCTCCATATACAGCATATGCTTTATATACATCTTCACTTAACCTCGAGAATACTTTTAGTTCTTCACCAGGGATTATTTTCCCTGAGCTTACAACTGATTCTACTATTTCACCTGATGTGATTTTGGTCGTTGAAAACTTAAACTCTGGCTTAGACTCTTTTGTTGCAATTTTAATGATTAAAAAAATAGATAAAATAATTGCAATGAGAATATTTGGCTTAATTTTTTTCATTTAATGTTAACCCTAATAACTTTTCAAATCTTGCAGTCTTTATTAGATAGCTGAAGANTGCATTTTCATAATTTACTTTTTGCTCTTGCAANAACCTTTCAGCTTCCTCTAAATCGACCCTAGATGCTTCCCCAGTTTCATATTTTGTTTTATTGAAATCATAATTTATTTGTGCAGATTTAAGAGATTTTTTATAAACATCTATCTTATAAAATGCAGTATCCAAATCAATTATCCCATATTTTATAGTAGATTTCATTTGTCTTTTTGTAAACTTTAATTTCGCTTCAAGAGCACTTATCCTTGATTCTGCTTCTTTTATCTGACCCATAGTTNTTCCACCTGAAAATATTTCCCATCTCATACCTAGTCCAATAATAAANTCATATTTCTTNTCTTCTTCTGCTACACCTTTACCTTCAAATCTGTATGCACCTCCAGCAATTAAGCTAGGCAAGAAATCCCTCTTATAAGCACTTATTAAGGCTTTTTGGGATAATATTGCCATTTCAATTTCTTTAACTGCAGGATCATTAAAAGACTTGCTCTCTAGTATTTGTGATTCGTCTACATTGATTCTTCTATAATTAAGACTACTTTCATATGTTACCAAATAAGGTTTCTCTATTCCTAAAAGGTTAAATAAGTCTTCTTCTAACTTTAGCAAATCACCTTGTAGTTGAATAATCTCTAACTCAGATTCACTTAGATNAATATTCTTCTCTGTAACATCAATTCTTGATGCCCTNCCTGCTTGNAGAAATGCTTCTGTTTTAGCAAGAACATCTTTTCTGGTTTCAATATCTTTATTCNCTCTNAGGATTTCATTCTTAACTTTTAAAATCTCATAATAGTTTTCAGCTATAGAATTAAATAATTCTTTTTTTCTTGTAGCTATATTATATTCGAATGCCTTTATAGNATACCCACCAGCCACGACTCTCTTATTTAATTTGCCAAAATCATANAAAATTTGAGTAAAATTCACAGATGATGAACGACCAACGAACGGATATACCAGTGTCATGTCAACTTGCGGTAGATATGCAGAAGAGTATTGTGTTTTTAGAAATGACTTGGATTCCAATTCTTTAAAGTAATATTTTAATTCTAAGTTGTTTGACTCAGCTATTTCAAGAGCTTTATCTAAATTTAAATTTAGCTCATTTTCATAAGAGTGCACCGAAGTAGTGACAAAAAAAGAAAAAAAAACTAATATTGATAGTAGTTTTTTATGTAACATCTGGAAAAAATTATATCATGAAGAAAGAATTTGGCATATATATTCATATACCTTTTTGTTCATCAATATGTCCTTTTTGCAATTTTAATGTTTANATTGATAATAAAAATGACCATCTTGCATTAATTNCTTCAATANTGGACGANATATTATATATGTCNCATATATTTNAANGAAATACTTTAAAGTCTATTCATATTGGAGGGGGAACACCATCACTNTTAAAAGTAGAAAATTTAGAAAAAATAATTAGTGAAATATATAGGATTTTTAAACCAGATCATNAAGTTGAGATTTGTATAGAAATAAACCCATATAAGTTNGAACTGGAGGATTTTGAGAATTATCATAATATTGGAATCAATAGAGTTAGTGTTGGTATNCAGTCTTTTGATAATANAAAATTAAAAAAATTAGGNAGGCAATCAAATGAACAAAAGAATATTGAAATTTGTNAACAATTAAATAAATCTAAAATTTTAAATATTAANTATGATTTAATTTTCGGAGTTCCTGGTGAGACTCTTGCCAGCCTAGANGATGATTTAAATAAAAGTATTGAATTAGAACCCAAGCATATTTCAACTTATTTATTAACTATTGAAGAAGACACTCCATTCTTTAATTTNGTNGGAAAAAATAANTTTCATGAAAATACTGATGATGAAGTTATTGATAAAATTGAATTAATTGAGAATGTTTTAAAAACCAATAATTTTAATCAATATGAAATTTCAAATTACGCAAAGGATTCGTTTGAATCAAAACACAATCTATTGTATTGGAATAATTGTTCTTATTTGGGNATTGGNCCGGGAGCCCATTCTCATTTTGTTGACCATGAAAAAAAAATTTATAAAAGATGGGAAAACTATCGTGATGTAAAGAAATATATTGGTCTTGCTTCCAGTAATCAGAATAGATTTAATTCGCAAGANGTATTTGATATAAANATGTANATNAAAGATTCAATNATGATGGGCTTGAGGCNGAATAATGGNGTAAACATTCAAAAATTAAAAGCNGTTAAAGATTTTGAATTTGATAAATCNGAAATTTCAAAATTATTAAANTTAAATTTGATTGAATTTAAAAANAATTATCTTAGGCTAACTTGTAAAGGTAGGCAGTTAAGNAATAAAGTTTTAGACAATATAATTAATAATCTTAAAGGNTTATGANCTTAATTCGTTCATTTTTAATAAAGAAATCATCGTTTTTTACNTCAATAATTTTTGATATCTGGAATAGGGCTGGTCTTGAAAATCTAGCCTCAAATTCATTATTCTTAACNGANCAATAAGGAATATTGTTTAAGAAATATAATGTCTTTAAATCTAAATTNTCAGCTGAAAAGTCATTAAGAGTTAAANTAATATTTTCTTNAGTTATTTCAACACTTTGAACAAGAAAAGGTTTGTCATCAAATTTTACAAAAGCTTTACTTTCACCTTCTTGAATATAAAAATTTTTATTTTTATCAATTTTTAAATGTTTGTAATTATAAGCATATATTCCCCTGTGAGTAATCGGCTTTCCATCTTGAAACCAGTTGCAAAATTTGTCAACAAAAAACCTATAATTTATATTCACGGTGAGAGTATCTTTTGATGCCATTTTTCACCTCTTTTATTGAATTCTAATCTTTGATGAATTCTAAACTCTCCGCCTTGCCAGAATTCAATTTTCTTTGGTATGAGTTCAATTCCTATCCAATTCTTTGGAAAAGGAATTTTTTTATTTTTATATTTTTTAATCGTCTCATGATATTTATCAATAAGTAGATCATAAGATTTTATAGGGTTGCTTTGATTTGAAATTAATGCACCTACCTGGCTTTCGATAGGTCTTGAGTAAAAATATTTTTCTACTCTTTTTTTATCAATTTTTTTTAAATTACCGTTAATTCTAATTTGTCTGTGAATCTCTTTCCACCAAAATAACATTGAAGCATTTTTATTTTGAGATATATCAGCTCCTTTTTTACTTGAGCTATTTGTGTAAAATAGAAATCTGTCATTATATTCTTTTAGGAGCATCATTCTTGATGATGGAACATTTTTGTTTAAAGTAGAAAGAGCAAATGCATTTGGCTCAGATACTTCTTTACATGCATGCATATACCACTGATGAAATTTTATTAATGGATCTTTAATGTCGTCAAATATAGACTCCTGGTTCTTATAGTTTTTTCTTGTGTTACCTATATTCATATAATTAGAATATCATGCCTTGAATTGATACTTTAAAATTTTCATCTCTAAATTTAAATAAATTTTTATTTAGCACATCAGGGACAATGTTATGATTTGAAAACAACATCTCATCTACTATTTCTTTACCTAAGGAACTTAATATTTTTTTTGGTGCGGATATTTTTAATATTGGATTTAACTGCTCATTAAGCAAATCAAATATATTATTCAGTTTTGTTGATTCTGGAGATACCATATTAACTGGACCAGATATATTTTTATTATTAATNATAAAAATTATAGCTCTACATAAATCTTCAATAGAAATGGAACTAAGATAATTGGATGCATAATCCATTTTAGTGCCTATTTTAAATTTATAGGGAATNATAAGGTTTTTCAGCATGCCCCCTTTAAGGGACAAAACTGCACCAATTCTCATATTAACATTTCGGTTCACGATATTTTCAAATTTATTTTGCTCATTCTCCCATTCAATAGTTGTTCTAGCAAGGAAACCATCCCCTTTAGGAGAGCTTTCAGTAATTGTTGATCCATTATTTTCTTTATATATTCCCGTAGCAGATGCATGCAACGCACAATCAATATTGATTTTGTTATTTCTGATTATATTAAGCAAAGATTGAGTGCTAGTAACNCTACTATGNATAATAGCTTTTTTCTTTCTTANACTAGGATATCCTAGAATATTTTCTCCTGCTAAGTTTATCAAATACTTTATGTTTTGGTTCTTTAGTTCATCAAATATCAATTTTTTATTANTNTAAGGATTCCAGCTTATATCTATAACTCCTTCTTTTGATTCTTTGAAAGTTGTTTTATTCTTTTTGTTATATCTNAGTCTAATAATTTTNAACCCAAAAGAACTCAGAATCGGTATTAGATGTGAACCAATGAGACCAGTAGAGCCGGCAACCATGATNGTCTCTTGCTTTGCATTATATAAAGGATGCTCTAAATCATTTTTTGTAATTTTATGCCTATAATTAAATGATAATGTTAATTTATTCTTAATATATGAATCAATTCTTTTTATTTTAATAAATGGTTCATAATGAATTAAATCTGTTACCCGTGTACGATTATTTGGAAGTTTTTCAAAAATATGTTTATGGTTCCAATATTTAAAAGGACCATATATCATTTCATCTTCNAANAATTGGTTTTCCTTGTAATTTTTATGTTTAACTTTCCAAGGAATTTTAAGAAAAGGTGCGATTTTTTGGCAAAGAGAAACTTGACCATTTTTTAATAGAAAGGAATTATTGGGAATTTNTATTGATCTTATTGAGATATTTTCCCAAGGTGGAGTTAGCCTTTGAAGAAGCATCGGTTTTTTGTGCCAATCAAAAACAGTATTTACATCATTTTCAATAATAGAGGAATATTTAAATTCATACATACAGTTACTAGTACATTAACAAAGTTCTAACNGAAGTACTAATAGTATTGTTTTTAATAACCTTTGATTTTTTATTTACAAGTTTTTTTTGTAACTTAATTCCTTTAGATGATTTCTTTGTTTTAAATTCTCTGTTGTGTAAGATTGTCATAATTATTCTCCTAATTTAAAAATCCTTTTAAAGTTTGACCGTTTATTTTTTTTATTTTTTTTAATGCATTTTTTTCAATTTGCCTGATTCTTTCTCTAGTAAGATTATATTTTGATCCAATCTCATCTAAGGTGAAAGTTGACGAACCATTTATGCCAAATCTCATTTCAACTATTTCTTTCTCTCTTTCATCGAGAATATCTAATGCAGATTTAATATTTTGATATAATGAAATTTTCGCACTTAACTCATCAGGTTTATCTTGGGTATCTTCAAGAAATTCACCAAATGTNGCATTTTCATCACCAGAAATTGGAGCATCTAATGAAAAAGTGTCAGTCCCTGAGTCTAAAATCTGACTTACAGCTTCGACAGGNAAATCAACATCTTCAGCTATTTCAGAATATGTNGGTTTTCTTTTTAATTTCTCTTCCAAGGCTTTATGGCTTCTAAATACTTTGGAGGATTTTTCAAGAATATATACCGGGACCTTAATGGTTCTGGATTGATCCATAATACTTCTTGTTATTGCTTGATGTATCCACCATGCACCGTAGGTAGAAAACTTAAAGCCTTTNGTATGATCAAATTTTTCTACTGCTCTAATTAGNCCAACATTTCCTTCTTGAATTAAATCCAATAAAGGAATCCCTTTACCAGTATATCGNTTAGCTATGCTTACAACTAACCTTAAATTAGATTGTGTAAATGACTGGACTAATTGAGATTTTTTCTGCTCAAAGACCTTAATAAAAGATTTGAGCTTTACATTTTCCGTTTTTTTCTCAAGTTCTTTNCTTANTGAATCAATTTTTTCTTTACAGTTTTTTATTTTCGAAGCTAATGTTTTTTCTTCGGATGCTGATAATAAAGGAGAGACCAGGGCTTGTGAATAATATTCTTTAACACTTTCATATTCTGATTTCTGGGAGTTACCAACAAGATATGAGTTTTTAGAATTTAGAAAATTACTTTTTGAAGAAGAAGATATATTTTTCATAATTAATCACCTCAATAATTATATTAGCTAATGTCAAAAGTTTTGTCCAGTTTTTTTTCTTAATTCTTAGAAAAACTTGGACAGATAAAGGTTGACATTCGACATAACTATGTGATATTAATAAACAAGGTAATTAAATATGAAAGAATATCCAATTAGAGTAGTGAGTAANATTACTGGTTTGACATCAGATCANATCAGAAAATGGGAAGAACGCTACCCAATTTTAAAAATATCTAGGTCAGATAGGGGAAGCAGAAGGTTTAATGATAGAGACCTTGAAGTATTNCAATTAATGGTTGAGGCAAAAAAAATTGGCTTTACTCTTCAAGAAATTGGTAATTACAATGTGGTTGATTTGAAAAAATTATTAAACGACATAGGAACAAAAAAGAATAAGGTTATCTATCCCGAATTAGATCAGCTAACTTCTTCAACAAGACCATATTTTAATTCTTGTCTAGATGCACTTGAAGAATATAATTTAAGAAAGTTAGAAAAAGCCATATATGATGTTGCTTTAGAGCTGGGTGCAGTTTATGTAATCCATAAGTTTATGGTTCCGTTTATAAAGCACATTGGTAGATTATGGAAAAATAACAAAATTTCCAAATCCCAAGAAAGATTTGCTAACGCAGTTATTAGAAATTATTTAGAAAACTACAGGTCTTCATTCAAGAGCCATAATCCTGATAGTCCTTCAATATTAGTTGCAACACCCAAGGGACAAAAAGCTGAGCTTGGCTGCTTAGTAAATGCATGTATTGCCGTTTCTACAGGTTGGAACCCGATTTATCTTGGTGTTGATCTTGATTCAGCTGATATAGTCGAAGCTGCCAAAAGCTCTAAATGTGTTGCATTAATATCTAGTATCCTTTTCCCCTTGGATGATCCTATAGTAATCGACGAAATGAAAAAAATTAGGAAAGGATTAGGAAATGGCTTCGAAATAGTAATTAACGGTAAAAAATCTTCAGTTTATTCAACTCATTTTGATAAAATTTTCTCACATCAGGTCTATGATTTATTTAGTCTGCCAAATACATTAGAAGACATTAAGTCTAGCATTATGAAAGTAGCTTAATTTACTGTTTTAATCTTTTTGCTAATATTCTTTAGATATTTCAAAGCTTTTGTAAGTTTCTTTGAATATATGTATTTAGTTGATTTGATAGTTTTTTTGTTAATTTGATTCATTAGTTTAATTTAGTAATGAAAACTTTCATGTCAATAAAAAAACCCTAGTTTGAACTAGGGTTTTTAATGATATTAGTGAAAATTCTGTGAAATTACTTGATTTATAAAGTTTTTAGATCACTAGCTTTTTCTTTTCCTCTCTCGCTAACAACTTCGAATGATACTGAATCACCTTCATTAAGGTTATCAATACCAGCTGCTTCAAGAGCGGTGATGTGAACAAAAACATCTTTGCTTCCATCTTCGGGTTCAATGAAACCATATCCTTTCTTTGCATTAAACCATTTTACTTTTCCGTTCGGCATATACTTGCCCTCCTATAAATTCGTCCCCAAGGGGATTCGAACCCCTGTTACCGGGATGAAAACCCGGCGTCCTAGGCCAGACTAGACGATGGGGACCATCGTTTGAGCCGTGCAGAACTCGAATCTGCGACCCACTCCTTAAAAGGGAGTTGCTCTACCAACTGAGCTAACGGCCCTCACTTTAATGGGTTGAATATATCATGATGACCCTTTTTGTCAAAGTTAGTTTACAATCATTACATATAACTATGTTTAGACTAAATAGAGATTTCATTTTTGCAACAATAGCGAATTGTTTTTTCTTCATAAATTTTTCCTCTTTCTTTTTGCTACCGCTTTTTCTTGATAATTTACAATATGACAAGTTTCAAATCGGTGTTTTGATGGGTTCTTTTGGTATCTCATCAATACTTTTAACCCCTATAACATCAACATTGATAGACAAATATGGAAAAAAATTATCAGGAATTGTTGCATTAGTTTTAATGATATTATCCTCTTCTGCATACTGTATTACTACTAATTTTTATTTTCTTTTTACTCTAAGAATTATTCAAGGCGCATCATTTTCTGTTTTTTTTAATTCTACTTCTGCATTAGCCTCAGATAATCTCGATAAAGGAAATAGAAAGCAAGGTCTTTCTATTTATTTTGCATCGACAATTTTCCCTTACTTTATCGGGCCCTTCTTTGGTGAGATAGTAATAATTAACTATGGCTTTATTTATTTCTTTATTTTTTCATCATCATTTTCAGTAATAGCTCTAATAATTATATTTGGTGTTAGTAACTTACAAACCTCTAAAATAAATAAAGATGATATTAACTTTTCTGACTTCTTTAAAATAATTAGTGATGAAGATTCACGAAAGTATTTGTTGACCAATTTTTTGTCTTCATCTGGTTTTGGAATAATAATGAATTTCATTGCAATTTTTTTAAAGGAAAAGGGTTTAAAGTCNGGACTTTTCTTNCTGGTGTATAGCTGTACCGTAACTTTCTTNAGGCTTTTTCTATCAAGTTATATAANTGAGAAAAATTTATTTAGTAAAGTTTTAATTATGTTNATAGCATTTAGTTCATTAATATTCATATTCCCAATGATCAACTCTATTGAAGGAATAATTATTTTTTCTTTTTTATTTTCTTCAACATATGCTTTAATCTATCCATTTTTATCCTCATTATTAATTAAAGAGGATTCGATTGAAANCTCGGGTAGGTTATTTGGTGCACTAAATGCTACATTTGGACTTGGTGTNCATATGATGACTTTTATATTTGGGTACCTTATTCATGTATTTGGGTTCAGTGTTGGCTTCCAAGCTTGTTCATTGTTCATTTTAATTATTGCTATATATATTCTATCGAAAGAGAGGGAAGGATGAATCAGAGTGAATTTGAGCTTCAATTAAAAAAAATATTAAAAATTAATAATATTGAACTTGATGACTCACAGGTTCAAAATTTTTTTGAATATTATAAAATTCTTTCCGAGGAAAATGAAAAATATAATTTAACCTCAATAAAAGATTTAAAATCCATAATTTTAAAGCATTTTTTAGATTCAATAATGGGTCTTAAATTATTCGAAGAAACTAGCAAAAAGAATGAACTTTATAAGTTCGATATAATAGATTTTGGTTGTGGTGCAGGATTCCCACTTGTTCCCTATAAAATTTACAACCAATCTATAGGAAAGTTAAACAAAATAATTTTTATAGATTCTAATAGTAAAAAAATCAATTTTTTAAATATATTATTTCAAAATTTAAAATTCAAAAATAATCAGAAAATCATGACTTTGCATTCTAGATTAGAGAATTTTAACTCAACCGATTTAAGCTCAAAGCTTATATTGGTCGGAAGAGCTGTTGGAGAGATAAATAAGATCTTATCTAATATTATGAGTTTTTTATTTAAAAATAAAATAGAGGATGCAATTTTCGTATATTATGCAGGGCCGAATTTTATAATACCTGAGAATAGAATTGTAAAATTTTATCAATCAAGCAAAAATATAAAAAAAACAATTGATGTTAGATTTGAAATTAGTGGAAAGATTACTGAATATAGTTATCAAGAAAAGAAGATAAACAGAAAGCTAGCTGTTTTTGAGATAAAAAATCTTAAGTAATGTTTGCTGATAGCTCTCTAATTTGATTAACTAAACCTTTAATGCTGATAGCATTATTTGACAAAAGAGGGTCTTTACTTTTAGATGAAAGAGTATTCGCTTCTCTATTTATTTCTTGCATATAGAAATCTATAGTCATGCCTATTTCATTTTTTTTAGATTTTTTAATTATGGAATCTAGCATTTTAATATGAGAATCAAGTCTTGTTATCTCTTCCTCAATGTCAATTTTATCTAAATAAGAAGATACTTCTTTTTTTATTATTATTGGCTCGAGACCATCTAATTTTTTTAATTCGCTAATGTATTTACTCTCTAAAGATCTTGAATATTTTTTGAATCTAGTATGAAAATTATTTTTTAGTTTCTTAATATTTAATAATTTTTTGCTTATTAAATTTATAGTTCTATTTCCTTCCTTAATTTGTTTTTCAGCTAAATTCATACAGCATTTCTTAACATTCTTCTTCATCATTAACCTAAAAGATTTGTTTTTACTCAACTTAGCCTTATACCTTTCAAATAAGTTATTAATTTCAGTTAGAGATATATTCAGAACAATATCTTTCTTAGATAAAATTTTAGAATATTGATTAATTATATTATCAACTTCCTTAAAATTTATTAGATTATTGTTAAGGTAATCTGTACTTATAAAAATTCTGATTTTCCCTCTAGAAAAAAATTTAGAAATTTCTTTTTTTAAGTAATCGTTCAAATAATAGTCATTTAATTCATCAGAAATTGATATCTCCAAATTTCTGCTATTCTCAGATTTAATTTGTATAGAATATTTAATATTTTTGAAAATAAAATTCTGTTCTGAGAAGCCAGTCATACTTTTTGTTATCATAATATTTCCCTAAGCTTTGAAATAATCTCTATTACGAGTATTATCCTTTATTTATGAGTAAAAACAAAAAATCACTTCTTTTAAATGGTTGCTTAGGCCGAATGGGAAATGCAATATCTAATTATGTTAAAATGCATAGTCAAACCTACATATCAATTGCTTCAGAATGGAAAGGCCATAAAAAAATTGGAGATACCCTTTATTCTTCAAGCAGTAGAAATAATCCAGTAGTAGATGTTTTGCCTAAGAGTTTTAGTGTTGATTACATTATAGACTTTAGTGAACCAAATTCTGCAATAGCTCTAGCCAAACTTGCTGCAAAATTTAAAACTCCTTTTGTCACTGGAACTACGGGTTTTAGTTCAAATCAAATTTTAGAATTAAAGAAAATATCAAAGAAGACCCCAGTTCTTCAATCATATAATATGAGTTTAGGTATAAATTTGATCCTAAAAATAATTAAAGAGAATTCAGAATATTTTAATCACACTGATCTCGAGATTATTGAAAAGCATCATAATCAAAAAATTGATTCTCCNAGTGGGACAGCNTTGCTACTAGCTANNACTATAGGTGAAACAAGAGGTAAGAAATCAGATTCTTTCGTAAACTANAGNAAAAAGTCCAACAATTTAAAGCGTAAAAAAAATGAGGTTGGAATATCAGTTATTAGAGGTGGCAATACTGTTGGTGAACACTCTTTGGTTTCATATTCAGACTATGAAAATGTAACATTAACTCATGAAGCACTTGATCGTTCTGTATTTGCAAAAGGAGCAGTTGAGTTGGGACTTAAATTAATTAAAAAAAGACCTGGCTTTTATTCAGTCTTAGATTTACTCTAATAAAAAAATGTCATTTCAAATCACAGCTCAAGATTCCAATTCAAGTGCAAGATGTGGAGTATTGAAATTAANTAGAATGAATTTAACTACACCATTNTTCATGCCGGTTTGTACAAATGCAACGCCAAAAGCATTGGATTTCATAAAATTAAAGGAAATNGGGTTTGAGATGGTAGTTTGCAATGCTTACCATTTATTCTTGAGGCCAGGTAGTTCNTATATAAAAGACAAGTTTAATAGCTTGCATGAATTTAGCANTTGGGACAATGCAATATTAACTGATAGTGGNGGCTTTCAAGTTTGGAGCTTAGGTTCTTCGGTTAAGATTCATGATGATGGAGTTTTGATCAAATCTCATNTTGATGGTTCCTTAAATGATATAACTCCAGAACTTTCAATACAAACTCAAGAAGAATTAAATTCTGATATAATGATGATTTTCGATGATTGCCCAAATCCTGACTCTGAATATTCATTATTATTGAAATCTATCAATAGAACCAAAGAGTGGGCTAGACGATGTAAAGATGCCAAGAAAACTAAGAANCTTTTGTTTGGGATAGTGCAGGGTGGAATTTATGATGATTTAAGAGAATTATCTGCAACACATATGACTGAAATAGGTTTTGACGGCTATGCTATAGGCGGTCTAGGTTTNGGAGAGGGTCAAAGCAANACTTATGAAATAACCAGAAATCTTGATAAGATANTGCCTACAAATAAACCAAGATATTCAATGGGCATTGGAAAGCCCGAGGATATTNTAGAATCTGTTGAGCATGGGATAGATATATTTGATTGTGTAGTTCCTACAAGAAATGCGAGAAATGGAACCTTATTCTCNTTTAATGGAAAACTAAATATNAAAAATGCAAAATATAGAGATTCANATNAACCTATTGATTCAAATTGTGAATGTTCCATATGTAGAAATTATAGTTTGTCCTATATTTCCCATTTATTTAGATCAGGGGAAATAAGCTCGATACAAATGATGACAGAGCANAATTTGTTTTTTTATAATAAACTAATTGATTCTATAAGGTTTTCGATTGATAATGGTAACTTTATAGAGTTTAAAAAAAATTTTTTANAGAGGTATTTAAATGAGTNTTAAAAAAAACAATATTATTATAATTTTAATNACATTAACTATAGTTTCATGTGCACCACCACCNGGCAGTGATGGAAGCTTTTTAGCATCCGTTGGNCCATTTCTTCCATTTGGTCTTATTATAATTTTATTCTACTTCTTAATTATTCGTCCTCAGAANAAGCAGCAAAGAGAAAGNGACAATATGCTTAAAGCACTTAAAAAAGGAGATAATGTAATTACTAATGGTGGTATAATTGGTAAAGTTTTAGATGTTCTTGAAAAGGATATTTTGGTTATCGAAATCTCAAAAGGAGTTCAAATTAAAATTAAAAGAGAATTTATTAATTCCTTGATATTAGATGAAAAATAAATGAAAAGAATTAAATTATTTAAATATTTAAGTTTAATTTTATTAATATTATCAACAATTTTTATATATCCAAATTTTGAGAAAAAACTACCTGAATGGTGGAGATATTTTTTCCCTCAAAATTCAATAAACTTAGGTTTAGATTTGAAAGGNGGAATCTTTATTGTATTGGGTGTTGATGAAGCAAAAATTAACCCTATTATTTTAAAAGAAGAAAAAAGAAGGATAAAAGATAATCTAATTGCTAAAGATATATTAATTAGATCTGTAAATATTAGGCAAAACAATATAGTAGTTTCTTTTTTTGANAGAAATAACCTTAAAGCAGCTAATGATTTATTAACCAGCGATTTTGAAATAATCAATGAAGAGTCATTGCTAGAAATTAGAATTCTACCCAAGGATAATTTATTTGCTGAAAACAAAGATATTCTTTTGAAGCAAGTAAAAGANATTTTAAANAATAGAATTGATCAATTTGGAGTTATTGAGTCGTCAATTCAAGTAGCTTCAGGTGATAGGATTATTGTNCAGATACCAGGAGTNGGTGAAAGTCAAAGAGATAGGATAATAAATATAATTTCTAAAACNGCTTTACTCGAATTTAAACCCGTAATTCAAGAATCAACTACTAAGGAACTATTAATTTCAAAGTTTGGCCAAGATAGGATTGGCAATGATCTTCAGATTTACGAGTCACCAGCAAGAGCTGATGAAGTTAAAAAATTTATAATNACAACATCTAATGCTGAATTAAAAGGTACATCAATTGATGATGCCTTTGTAGCTTATGATGAATTAAATAGGCCCTACATAGCATTTGCTTTTGATTCTAAGGGATCTGATATTTTCTCAAATATGACTAAGAAAAATATTGGTAACAAGATTGCTATAATACTTGACGGTAAAATTAAGTCTGCCCCTGTTGTCCAAGAACAGATTTTTGGCAGAGGTTCCATAACAGGAAATTATACTTTTGAAGAGGCAAATGATCTTGCAATTGTATTAAAGTCTGGNTCNTTACCAATNCCAATTAGCATACTTCAGGAAAAGACTATTGGCCCNTCTTTAGGTCAAGATTCCATCGATAGAGGCAAAATCTCTATGATTNTTGCNTCAATACTCATATTTATTTTTATGATTTTATATTACAGAAAANTNGGTGTTGTTTGTGATTTGGCATTGATATTTAATATTTTTTCAATCTTTGGATTACTTTCATTGTTTGGAGTCACACTTACTTTTCCAGGAATTGCAGGTTTAGTTTTAACTTTAGGAATGGCTGTCGATGGAAACATAATAATTTATGAGAGAATTCGTGAAGAGATGGAAAAAGGAAAAGAAAGATTAATTGCAATTGATGTAGGTTTTGAAAAATCTCTCTCAACAATTTTGGATGCAAATATAACAACTCTAATTGCTTCTTTTTGCTTATTTCTTCTGGGAGATGGTCCTATAAAAGGCTTTGCATTAACTCTCTCCATAGGAATTTTCTCTACAATATTTTCTAATGTGATTTTCACTAGAGTATTAACAAGTTTTTTCATTATGCCTAAAGGGGACATAAAGTAGTATGAATTTCTTTAAAACAATGAAAATAACAGTTTTAATATCATCTCTTTTTCTAATATTATCTGTCTATTATATTTCTAAAACTGATTTGAAGTATGGATTGGAATTCTCCGGAGGCACTGAATTGGTTGTTGGGTTTGAAGGAGATCTAGAATTAGAAAACTTTAGGAAAAGACTTTCATCGTTAAATATAGGAAAAATAACCGTTCAATCATATGATGAAGAAGACTATATTATTAAAATTCCCTTTAATGAAAAGGAAAGTTTTGATAATAACCAAATTAAGAATGCTATAAGTCTATTGCTAGACAAATATTACTCAGGAGTTAACCCTTTAATAAAACAGATTGACTATATTGGTCCAAAAGTGGGACAAGAGCTCGTTAATAATGGTTTATTGGCAATATTATATGGNTCTATTGCCATTTTGATATATGTTTTTATCAGATTTAATTTTGGATTTGCNTTTGCAGCAATTTCAGCNTTGTTCCATGATTTTATAATTGCATTNTTTTTCATAGCTTTCTTTGANATTGAAATAACTTTATCTACAATAGCAGCTATTCTAACNGTTATAGGCTATTCCGTTAACGATACAATCGTTATTTTTGATAGGGTTAGAGAAAATCTAAAAATAGTCAAAGAATCCCCTAGTGANATAATAAATACAAGTATAAAACANACTTTATCAAGAACCATCTTAACAGTAGTAACAGTTTTAATTGTATTGTTACCTCTATTCTTTTATGGTGGTCCGCAAATTGAAGATTTTTCATTGATTATGATAATAGGTGTAGCAATTGGAACTTACTCATCAATATTTTTTGCACCATATATTATGTTTTTAATTTCAAAAGGGAAGTTAACAAAAAATGTCGAATAATTTAATTGACAATCTTAAGNTTGAATTGAGNCAAGTAAATTCAGAAAATGACTTAATGAATTTAAAGTCNAATTATTTGGGGAAAAAAGGTGAAATAACNAAGTTGGCAGCTAACATTAAAAATNTAAGTGTTGAAGAAAAAAAAGAAGTTGGTTCAAAATTGAATTTATTAAAAAAAGAAGCAGAGCTTTTAATTTCTGAAAAGTTTAAGTTTTTAAAGAATGAAATAATTAACAAGAAGTTAGAGAGTGAAAANATTGACATTACATTGCCCCAAANAGAATCAAACCTAGGTTCAATTCATCCNATAACTCAGATATTAGATGAGGTTTTAGACATATTTGAGGGCTATGGTTTTCAGATAGTTGAAGGTCCCGAAATTGAAAATGATTATTATAATTTCGAAGCCTTAAATATACCTAAAGATCACCCAGCAAGAGATATGCAAGATACATTTTATCTTGANGACGAAAAAGTTTTGAGAACCCATACATCACCAATGCAAGTTAGAATTATGGANAACAATCTNCCACCAATAAAAATTATTTCACCAGGAAAAGTCTATAGGTGCGATAGTGATGTAACACATACTCCAATGTTTCACCAAGTTGAAGGACTATTAGTTAATCATGATGTCAGCTTTTCAAATTTAAAGAGTATTCTAAGTAGTTTTTGCTCTGATTTCTTTGGAAAAAAGATNAAAACAAGATTCAGACCAAGCTATTTTCCATTTACAGAGCCNAGTGCCGAATTAGATATAGAATGGGTGGACAAATCTGGNGAGAAAAGATGGATGGAAGTNTTAGGTTGTGGAATTGTTAATCCAAAAGTTTTTGAATTTGCTAAATATGATTTAGATGAAGTATCAGGTTTTGCTTTTGGAATGGGAATAGAAAGACTTGCTATGATTAAATTGGGAGTAACTGATATTAGATATTTTTATCAAAATGATTTAAAGTTTTTAAAACAATTTTAAGGAGTAACAAATGGGTATAAAATCTGATAATTGGATAAAAAAAATGGCTTTAGAGAACAAAATGATTGAGCCATTTACCGATAAGCAAACAACTGAGGGTGCTATATCATATGGTGTTTCATCATATGGCTATGATATTAGGGTTACCGACGAATTTAAGGTCTTTACTGATGTATTTAATACCGTTGTAGATCCAAAAGATTTTAATGAAAAATCTTTTGTTACTATGATTACTGATGAATGTATTATTCCACCAAATTCATTTGCACTTGCAAGAACAGTTGAGTATTTCCGAATCCCGAAAAATGTAATAACAGTTTGCCTTGGAAAATCTACTTATGCACGATGTGGAATCATTGTTAATGTAACCCCTTTTGAACCAGAGTGGGAAGGACATGTTACTCTAGAAATTTCTAATACAACACCTTTACCAGCAAAAATTTATGCAAATGAGGGNATAGCTCAAGTATTATTTTTTGAAGGTGATGAGCAGTGTGATGTTACATATGCAGATAAAAAAGGTAAATATCAAAAACAGACTGGAATAACACTTCCTAGAATGAAAGATTAGTTTTGAATAAACCTTTTTGAATGTTAAAATTAAAGGAACTCGATGGTAAAAAAAACCATAAATAATCAATATAGTGCAAAAAACATACAAGCCCTAGAGGGTCTTGAAGCAGTCCGTAAAAGACCTGGAATGTATATAGGCGATGTTGTAAAAAGAGGATTCCATCATTTAGTATATGAAGTTCTAGATAATTCTGTTGATGAAGCTCTTGCAGGGCACTGTGACACTATAAGTGTAGTTATAAACAAAGATGAAAGCATATCTTTGGAAGATAATGGAAGAGGTATACCAGTCGACAAGCATCCCATAAAAAAGAAACCTGCTGTAGAGGTTATTTTGACGACATTACATGCTGGTGGAAAATTTGATTCTAAAACATATGCTGTCTCTGGAGGTCTTCATGGTGTAGGTGTTACCGTAGTAAATTTTTTATCAGAATTTCTAGAAGTAGATATATCAAGGGATGGATCTAAGTGGAATCAGAGATATGAATATGGAAAAGTCGTCAGCAAATTAAAATCAACAGGAAAAACCAAGAAGAATGGAACCAAAATAACTTTTAAGCCTGATATCGAAATATTTAAACCTGTTATAAATACATCTGGCAGATATGATTTTGAACCTAAATTCGATTATCAATACCTATGTAATAGATTAAGAGAACTAGCNTTTCTTAATAGTGGTTTAAAAATTTCAATTTTGGATGATAGAACAGCAAGCAATGATACTTTTTATTACAAGGGTGGCATAATTTCTTATGTTGAACATTTAAATGCCAATAAAAAAACTGTTAATAATAAGCCAATTTTTGTTTCAGGTAAAAAAGATGACACTATTGTTGAGATATCAATACAATATAATGAAGGTTATTCTGAAACTATCTATTCATATGTTAACAATATAAATACAATTGAAGGTGGAACTCATTTGAGTGGGTTCAGAAGTGCCTTGACCAGATCTATTAATAAGTATGCTAAGGATCAAAATTTATTAAAAAATCAGAATGTACAAATAACAGGAGATGATACTAGAGAAGGTCTAACTGCCGTTGTTAGCATAAAGGTTCCAGAGCCTAAATTTGAAGGACAAACTAAAACGAAGTTAGGAAATTCCGAAACCGCTGGAATAGTTGAATCCTTATTGAATGATTCCTTAGGAGATTTTTTTGAAAAGAATCCTTCACAAGCAAAAAAAATTGTAAACAAATCTCTTGATGCAGCGAAAGCTAGGGAAGCAGCGAAAAAAGCTAGAGATTTAACAAGAAGAAAGAGTGCTTTGGATATTGGATCTCTTCCAGGAAAACTTGCTGATTGCCAAGAAAAAGATCCTGATAAATGTGAACTTTTTATTGTAGAGGGAGAGTCAGCTGGAGGTTCCGCAAAACAAGGTAGAGATAGAAAAACTCAGGCAGTGTTACCACTAAAGGGAAAAGTTATAAATGTACAAAAGGCAAGACTAGATAAAGTTTTAAGTAATGATGAAATTGGCACTTTGATTACTGCAATGGGACTTGGTGCCCCAAAAGTAGCAGTTAATCAAGATGAGGATATTGATATTTCAAAATTAAGATATGGAAAAATAATTCTCATGACTGATGCTGATATTGATGGCTCACACATTAGAACTTTATTGTTAACTTTTTACTATAATCATTACAAAGAATTATTAAGAAAGAAGAAGCTGTATATTGCTCAGCCTCCATTATTTAAAGTTAAAAGAGGAAACAAAGAAACATATCTACAGGATGAGCTAGCCTTAGATAATTTTTTATTAGAAAATTCAATAAATGAAATTTTAAGTGATGATACTTTTAAGACTATGAAATTAACAAGAGATAAACTTCTTAATAATATTTCTCATTTTATAAGATACAAAAACTTAGTTGAAAACTTAAGTAGGACAAATATTGACTTGCGCATTTTAGAGATTTTAATTCCGATTCTTTCTCAAGGCCATAGTTTTGGTGATAAAAAGTTTATTTCTATCTTAGACAACGAGATCAAGAAAAAACAATCAGAAACATCTGAAAAAATTAATTATCAGTTTGATTCTAAAGATAATGCTTCTTTTGTTATTCAAGACAAGGGTAGGGAGTCCAATTCTCTTATTACCAAAGATATTGTTGAGTCCTCATTATTTACAAGATGTTTAGAAGAGTATTCAGAAAGTGTTAATGGATTAACATTCCCTATAAATTTGAAAACCAAAAATGATGATGAAACGAATTGTTTAACATTAAATGATTTACATACAATCTTATTAGATATTGGAAAAAAAGGGTTTTCAGTGCAACGATATAAAGGATTAGGTGAAATGAATCCCGATCAACTTTGGGAGACAACTCTTGATCCTGAAACAAGAGTTCTTCGAGAGGTTAACATAGCAGATATCGAAGATTTAGATAAAGATGGAAAAGAAAGTCTTTTATTTGAAGAGTTAATGGGTGATCAGGTTGAACCTAGAAAGCGAATTATAGAAGAAAATGCATTATATGTAACTAATTTAGATATTTAATCTTTTTTCTCAAGATCTTTTTTTATAGTTTTTAAATCATTAACTTCCTTGGTGACAGATTCATTTAAATCATCTTTCATATTCACAATATTTCTATAAAGTTTTGATAAGCTCTTTGCAATCTTGGGGACTTCATCAGGGCCAAATAATATTATAAAAATAACCACTACAAGTATAATTTCTGAAAAACCTAAACCGAACATACTCAAATTATATCAGATTTAAATTTTTGTTGGTTTCTTAATTANTAAAGACAGAAAAGCTGCAATCAGACAAACTACTATGCAAAAATATAAACCATATTCATATGTACCAAATTTATCTATCAAGTAACCACCTAAGGGCGGACCAAAAATTGCTGATATCGAAAAACCAGTTCCAAAAATTCCATAAATCACACCTGAATTTGCTTTCCCNNAAAAGTCTTTTAGTTTGCTAGGAAAGATTGGAATCCATCCTGCATAGCAGAAACCAAAAGTTATCCCAAATAGAATAAAACCGTATATCGTACTGCTATTAAGAATTATAAAAACTGATAAAGCTTGGCCAAGGAAAACTGAAAACAAAATTTTATTTCTGTCCACATAATCACTTAAAAATCCAGCAACCAATCTTCCAAAAAAGCTTCCNGCAGCTATCGAAGCTGGAGCTAATGATGATGTCAAAATATTAAACCCCCTTTCTAGGGCTAGATCATATTGGAATGTGACAACAATTAAGAAGGAAAGCATTCCTAAGACTAGTTGTAAATATAATATATTAAATGATAATGTTTTTATTGCCGANGAACTGCTCCAACTGTTTTCAATGTCATCCTCTTCTTTAGGAAATTTGCCACCATAGGGTTCTAAATTCATTTCTTCAGGAGATTCTTTCATAAGAAAGGCACCAAACAAAAAGAGCAATGTTATTATTGAAAGAACTATNAGTGTTGTTTCTANATTAGTTTCTTTGAGTATGTAAGCTGATAAAGGGTTAACAACTANTCCGCTTATTGGCACACCNGTAGTTGCCAANCCAACCGCNAAATCCCTTCTCTTATTAAACCATCTTTGAGCAATTACTATGGCNGGAACATAGAATGCACCATCACCTAATCCTGTTAATACTCCATAATTAAAAAAAAGTGCTATTTTACTAGTTGAGAAAGCGGTTAAAAAAATACCCAAAGCCGATAAGAGCCCCCCAAAAAAAATAACTTTTTGAGGTTTATATTTATCTGTTAATTTGCCAAAAAGTATCATTGAGAAAGCAAATACTAAACATCTTACAGAAAAAATAGAAGCTACAGATGCATTTGAAAGTCCATATTTAGTCTC
Source organism: bacterium (assembly GCA_002701605.2). Lineage (GTDB taxonomy): Bacteria > Desulfobacterota_D > UBA1144 > UBA1144 > UBA1144 > TMED126. The sequence goes on along the minus strand of NZWF02000017.1, from coordinate 47,310 downwards.
TATTGATGGNANCAAAACNCCAAAGGAATATAAAAGTAGACCATCTAGGAAAATTAATAGAAAAGCNCCTAAAATTATGAACCAACCATAAAATATCTTATTTTTTTTCATTTTTTAACTAGGTCAATTATCTTCTCTTGAAATTGATTGTCAAATTTTATTGTGAACTCGTCACCACTAGATAGTTCTTTTATTTTTACAAAATTATTTACTTTTTCTTCTTCACCTATTACAGCTGTAAATAATGAATTGTTTTTACTGGCAGATTTTAATTGTTTTATAAAAGACTTACCATCGAGATCCATTTCAGATCTAAATCCAATATTTCTAATNTTATCTAATACATTGTATGCATAACTTTTTACATNATCAGATTGATATATTACATAAAAATCAATTTTAATGTTTGAGGCTTTTTTAACATTATTATTTAAAAGTAAAATTAATCTCTCTATTCCAGCTGCAAATCCTATNCAGTCTGTTGGAGGNCCACCAAATTTTTCAACTAGGTTATCATATCTTCCCCCAGCCAGAATTGTATCTTGAGATCCTAGTTCTGATGATTTAATTTCAAATACTGTATCGTTNTAATAGTCTATACCTCTTACAAGTTGCTCATTAATTTTAAATTTTATTGAGTTTTTATNAAGAAGCTCTTTNAGNTCATTAAATCTTTCATTTGATTCGTTATTAAGAAATTCTTTTGANGATGGAATATCAGAAAATTCATATTTATGAATTGCTTTATCTAAAAATCTAAGTGGATTTTTCTCTACTATTTTAAAATCTTCTGGATTGATTTTATCTTTGTTATCATTTGCAAATTCAAATACTTTTTGACCTAGTTGTTGAAGCGATATCTTATCACCTATGTTATTAATCTCTAGTATAAAATCCGTTATTTGAAGATTTTTTAAAATATCTANAGCCAAACCTATNAGTTCAACTTCATAATAAATATTTTTNGAACCTAAAATTTCAGCACCAATTTGATGAAATTGGCGATACCTTCCTCTTTGNGATCTTTCATAGCGAAACATAGAACCACAATAAAATAGTTTGTTAACTTTCTTTTTCTTACCCAATGAATGCTCTAAATAACTTCTTACTACAGATGCTGTTCCCTCTGGCCTTAAACAAANAGTNTCATTTTTAATTATTTCATCCTCTTTTTTTAGAAGAAACTCATACATTTCTTTCGAAACTATGTCAGAATCATCTCCTATCCCTGATTTAAAAGTACTGTCATATTCCATTGGTGGAGTTATTATTTCTGAAAAATTAAATTTATATAAACTCTGTTTGATTGATTCAATTATATAATTCCATAACGCAGAATTATTTATATCATTTTCTGCATCTGGAAAAATATCTCTGAATCCTTTTATAAGTTTCATAAGCTATCTGAAAATCTTAATTAAATATTGTTTATTAATCAATTAATCAATAATATATATGTGTGAACATATTATATGTAGGAAGCCCTGAGCTTTTCGGTTCTGGAGCAAGTAGCATACATGTTTCTAGAATTTGTGAAGCATTTGCTGAGAATGGGAATAAGGTTGATTTATTATTACCCATTGAAAAAAATCAAATTAATTATTTCTATGAATTCTATGATGTAAAACAAATTTTCAATATAATTCCATGTTTTGGTATAAAAAAAGGAAAGTTTCGTCATCTAGTTCATGGTATTAATGCTCTTATCAAAAAAAAAGCTAAATATGATTTTATTGTAACAAGAAATATACCATTTGCTTATCTAGCATCTTTTTTTATGAAAAATATTGTTATCGATATCCATCATCCCCCAATTAATTTTATTTCTAGAATTGCTATAAATAGATTTCTGAGTTCTACAAACATAAAAAAAATTATTTGTAACTCAGAAGGAACAATGTTCTCAATTTTAAAAGAAACTCATTCCAATGAAAAAATTAAAGTTCTTCATAATGGTGTCAGATTAGAGGATTTCAAGAAAGAATATGACTCAGCAGAGATTAAAAAATCATTATTAATACCTGAGAATTCAAAAGTTGTTTCTTATATCGGCAATACTTATAAGGGTAGAGGAATTGAAGTAATAATCAATTTAGCGGAAAAATTTCCTAATATTTTCTTTCTGATAGTAGGAGGAGAAGATGCTGATAATGATTATTATAAAAATTTATTAAATGATTCTATTAGAAATATTATTTTTACAGGGCATGTAACCAGCAAGACAGTACCCAGTTACTATTCAATAACTGATTTATTAATTGTTCCTTATCAAAAAGATTTTACGATCAAGGGCAATACTAATGCTCAAGAATTCTCTTCACCAATAAAGATTTTTGAACATTTAGCTTCATCAAAACCTATTATTGCATCTGATTTACCATCGATTTCTAGAATTCTGAGTAACGATATAAATGCAATTCTAGTTAAATCTCTAGGCTCGCCTTCTTTTGCTTTAGAGATTAATAATTTGTTCTCAGATACTGAAAAATATAATAGATTGTCAAATAATGCACTTAAGAAAGCCGAAGCATTCACTTGGAAGAAAAGAGCTCGAGAAATGATAAGTGAAGATTAGTATATTGAGCCAGCTGTTAAGGTTGATGCAAGTTCCTCAATTGAAATTGCAGCTAATGTAACAAGTTGGATTGTGCCTCTTGCACCAAGTTCAATTGAAACTTTAGATATAGTTTCATTATCAGGTGCTTCTAATATATTAATAAAATCGTANTCACCAAGAACCGCNTATTGCTCAACAACTTTTGCACCCATTTTTTCNATTTCGTCGTTTACTTCNTTTATTCTTTCTGGACGCATCTTTACTGTCTTTCGNCCTTCATCTGTAAGCTTGCTTAGCATTATAAATTTTTGCATTAGATTTCCGCCATAATTAATTTTTCNATTTCATTTTTAGGTAGAGCACCAACTATCTGATTCTTTAATTCACCTTTATTGAATATTAATAAAGTAGGAATNCTTCTGATACCAAATTTNCCTGCATTCTCCGTGTGATCATCAACATTAATTTTTACAATTTTAACCTTATCTTTTTGTTCAACTGAAATTTCTTCTAAAGTAGGAGCAAGTGCTTTACATGGACCGCACCATGGTGCCCAAAAATCTACAATAACAGGTATGTCTGATTTGATAACATCATCTTCAAAATTTAAATCGCTACTTTCAATAACTTCACTCATTANTAACTCCTTTAATAAAATAATTGTAATTGTAAAAAATAAATTATCAAAGTCCTTATCTTTGAGTTAAAATTATACTTTAAATACCTTAGGAGTGTCTAAATGTCTAAAGAAAGCTATAGAATTGAGTCTGATTCAATGGGAACNATGAAAGTTCCAAAAAATGCACTATATGCTGCTCAAACTGCTAGGGCAGTTCAAAATTTCCCAATAAGTGATNTAANATTTAAAAGGCCATTTATTGAAGCACTNGGAATAATTAAATATTCNGCAGCTAAAGTTAATGGCGATTTAAAATTGATTCCTAAGAATATATCAAAAAGTATAATGAAAGCATCACAGGAAGTAATAGATGGTAAGCATGATGATGAGTTCATTGTAGATATTTTTCAAACAGGATCGGGTACTTCTTCTAATATGAATGCAAATGAAGTCATATCTACTTTAGCCAGNAAGTTTATTAAAGGAAAAGTTAAAATTCATCCAAATGACCATGTGAATCTCTGCCAATCTAGTAACGATGTNATTCCAACGGCAATGCATATTTCGGCACACAGTCTAGTAATTAATGAATTAATACCAAGTTTGAAAATTTTAAAAAAAGAATTATCAAAGAAAGCTAAAGCATTTGATAAAATATTTAAAATTGGCAGAACTCATCTNCAAGATGCGACACCGATAACCTTGGGACAAGAATTTAGTGGATTTTCTGAAATGGTTGAGAATTCTATTGTCTTTATAAATTCNGCNAANATGCACCTAAAATCATTAGCTCAAGGTGGAACNGCTGTAGGTACTGGTATAAATTCTCATCCTAAATTCGGNACATTAATATCAAAAGAAATTTCAAGAAAAGTAGGTTTAAAATTTAATGAAGCCAGAAATCATTTTGAATCACAATCATCAAAAGATGCCCTCGTTCATTTAAGCGGCACATTAAAAACAGCAGCAACTTCATTGATGAAGATTGGTAACGATATTCGATGGTTGGGTAGTGGNCCTAGATGTGGATTTGGAGAGATAATTCTTCCAGCTATACAGCCTGGTTCTTCGATAATGCCAGGTAAAGTAAATCCTGTTTTAGCAGAATCATTAACTCAAGTTTGTGCTCAAGTTATTGGGAATGATACTACAGTTTCCATAGCTGGCCAATCTGGGAACTTTGAACTAAATGTGATGATGCCAGTAATGGCTCATAATATTATTGAATCAATCCAAATACTATCAACATNTACCAAAGTTTTTGCACTGGATTGTATAAAAGGCATAAAAGCTGATAAAGATAAATGTGAAGGGTANATTGAAGATAGTCTTGCTATGTGTACAAGTTTNGCTCCAATTATCGGCTACAACAATGCAGCTAATGTTGCCAAGAAAGCATATAGTAANAATAAAACCGTAAGGGAAATTGTTAATGANGACAAAATATTAGATATCAAAGAATCTAATANGNTNTTAAATCCTAANTCAATGGTGAAGCCTAGTTTATGAAGAATAAGTTATTAACTAAAGTAAGNAATATAGATGATATNTCNTTAAGTGTNGAGTACTTCAAAGAAAANTACTATCCGGATATTCTAAAGGAAGTTGAGTTGCTAGAGAGTATAGTAGAACAGATTAAATTAGAGCCNAGNATCTTATATGACGAAAGCTATGTAAAGGGTTGGAAGGACGAATTAACACTTGAGAGAGAGTCCCTTGTTAAAATTGTAATTAATCTTCTTCAGTCAGTTCTCAATGAACTTGAAACAGCCCATACTTTATTATCTTCTAAAAAGAATTTTGATAGATGGTCTGAAGCGAAGAATTGGTTAAAGGCTATATTTTCTGCTGCTTCCTCTGGCTCTTTATCAAAGCTTGTTTATTATGGTCCTGATGCAGACAGATCCCCAACTGATAAAAAGCTTCTTTCTGAATTCAATTCATTAAAGAATAAAATAGAAAAATTTTTAAAGAAATATTATCCTTTCTTTTTAGAATCATCAAAAAAAGGAGTAAAAGGCTCTATTATGTTGTCAGAGCATATAAACACTATCTTGATTGATGAAGCACTCTGCAATTTTGCAATTATTTATCAGAAATCATTAGCACCATATTCAGGAGTAATAGCATCTAAAGATTTCCATGAAGTTAATTCTATTGATAAAATTGTAATGCATATTCTTGCAAATAAATATCGAACAACTTATCAATCGATTTCAATGAGAATGAAACTTATTTAATGTAAATCTTAGTTTGAATGTTAATATTTATTTATGCCAAAAATTAAAGATGATGCATGGATTGATTCAGCTATATTAAGTGACGAATTTTTTAAAGAAATTAAGAATTTTGTCGAAAGAGTTCATGAGGGAAAGACAGGAATATTGTCGTGGCTATTTTTTTGTAAATATTTTAGAGATTTTCAAAAAACTAAGAATCCAATACATTTAGCACTAGCAATAAAAGAACATCCCATTGTATTAGATCATCCAACTATAAGGTATCAAATTATTGCTTGGTCTTTACAAGCAAAATATCCGTACCCTGAAGACAAGTTGAATATAATTAAATTCGCAGAGGGATTAAGTGGTCATGACTATCCAAATAAAAAAAGAAGAAAATTACCGTTTAGTAATGATCATGTGATTGGAACCTATAAGTATATTTACCGTATGTTGTCGGACATGAAAAAAGAGTTAAAACCCTCTAATGATGAAGAAAGAAATTTTGCACTTAGGACACTATTTAATCCATCAAAGGCTAAAATTATTCCTATGGAACAAAAAATAGATGAATGGTCAAAAATAAAAAATTTAAAAGAATTAGCACTAAAGATTACTCAATATTTCCTTAGTTATAAATGGAGTTTAGAATACAAAAATGATTTTGTTAAAAATGAAGATCAATTGCTTGTTCCACCAAAGTTAATACCTATAAAATGGATTCAAAAATTAATTAGCAGATAAACTCTCACTTTTTTTATTTGAAAATTCAATTTTTAACCATCTCTCGATTAAAAAATTTAAAAGTTTTTCGGAGTCAGAAAATGATTTTTCTCTAATTAAAATTTTAATATCGGACAGTATACTTACCGAATCTTCTTTATCTAATGAAGCTGGAGGAAGATTTGCTAGAAGGTCACCATAATTAAGTATGAGAATACTATCAGTTTTGAACCCTGATAACCAGTTTGCTGTTATTGAAAGTTCATCGAAGATTTTCACAAAAGTTTGCTTGGCAGGATTTTCCATATCATTTATCAAAGCCTTCAAGTCATCCCCATCTTTTATCATTTCTAATCCACCCTTAACCGTTGAAGCATAATGAATTGCTCCAAAACCCCAATGTGTTTTGAAAACTTTTTTTTGTTCTTCGGTAAATAATAGGAGCCAATGTAGTGGAACAACATTGTTGACTAAAAATGAATATAGCTTATTTTTTGAATTTTCTTCAGATGGACAGATATAGTATTCATCATTTTCTTTTATGAATAGACATTGTTTGATATCCTTCTTTTGAATTTGCATATGGTCACATAGTGATTCCTCAAATGCAGAGTACTCATTGCCAAACCATAATCCATATGGAGATGTTGGTCCCCCCCAAAACTGCTCATAAAAAGATGTATATTCTTCCCAGTATTTTTGATCAACACCAGTGTTTTTAATATTTTCATAAACTTGCAAATAACAACTAGGCATATATTGATTTTCCTATATTTGTTATTATAATTCAATGTGTTGTATGAATAATTTACTCAATAATTCAATTNCTATATTTTTTTTATTTACTTGTTATGCAAATGCGACCGAGCCAAGTTTTTATGAAACTATACCAACTTATGGTCAAATCATCATTCTGTCTGTAGCTTTTGCAATCCCTGCTAAAATCATATTTGCTCACATTGGATTATTTGAGTTTTTACATACTGATTCTTTTCCGAAACCACCAGCTCTTTCAAAAGGACAAAAAGAGGTATTGATAGCCACAATTGTTGGAACAGTTTTTGGTTCACTACTTACTGTTATTTTTATATTATTATCTTAAATATCTTAAATTATTGTTAATTTTTAATTTTATTTGTGTTATAGTAGCCTCAAATGAGTCTAAAGATTGATCAAATCATACGATCTGATAGGAAAACTATCTCGGCTGAAGTAACAATTGAGGGATATATAATAGTTAGAGCTCCTTTAAATGCTGCTTCAGAAATTATTGAAGATTTTTTAAATGAGAAGAAATTTTACTTATTAAGAAATCAACAAATAAATAAGACTAAGTATTTAAATGANCTTCATAAAAAATATGAAGAAGGTGAAAATTTTCTTTACCTTGGAAAAGAGAGACCACTTAAAATTGTAACAAACAAATCAATACCCTTAAAATATGAAAATGGAACTTTTTATCTTTCAAATGCTTTTTTGAAATTAGCTAATAAAGTTTTTGTAGATTGGTATAAAGAAAGAGCTGCTGAAAAATTATCGGAATTGTGTCTTAGGTATTCAAAACTGTTCAATATTTCATATGAGAGGATTTTGATTAAAGAATCTCATTCACAATGGGGATCGTGTTCTGGAAAAGGAATCTTGAGTTTTAGTTGGAGAGCAATATTGGTTCCACATGAAGTAATTTCATATTTGGTTGTTCACGAATTAGCACATATAATCCATCCTAATCATTCTAAAGATTACTGGACACAAGTGGAAGTGATGATGCCAGAATATATGAAATATGATAATTGGATCAATAATAATTCACATATAATACAAATGTTTAAGAATGATGTTGGCAGTCTTCCTAAAAATAATAATAAAATTATTTTAGACAAAAATGATCAATTAGAATTTGAACTTTAGGGCCATGAATAACAAGTTTAAGAAAGTAATAAATAGGATTTTTTTATTTATTTTAGCAATGCCATTCGGTATTCCTTTACTAGCACCTTTTTTTATAATTTATGGAATCTATTTGTATACTTTTCCAGAAGGCAGGGAGAAACTTAAGAATTACTTTACGATTTTTGTAGAATGTTTAAATCTTTTGAAAACCAAATCAGGCAGAAAAGAATTGATTTTAAAGATGAAGCTTTTTTGGGCCGGTAAAAATTAGACCATTTTGAACAAAAAGTACATCATCACTACAAAAACACCTAAAAAAACGAAGGAAAAGAATTTCTTACCCATATAGATATTATAAATAAAAAAATTAATAGTGTTGCATTAAATTGAAAGTTAGTAATAATTACCTCATGCAAGGTATTGATTTTAAAGAAAAAAAAGCAGAAGAAACAATTATTGAATCTATTTTTCCTGATGGACTTTTGAAAAAGAAGCTTTTTAGACCTCAAATAAAAGGAAATGTTCAGCTAACTAGCGAAAAAGGTGAAGGTTATCATAGTCATAATCCTTTTAAACTAGTTGCTTATGATTGTTTAGAAGAATATTTAGAAACTAAAGATCCTAACAAGCTTATTGAAGCTATTATGCATGATTATACTTTAATGCATGGAAATGTTATAGAAGATGCTGAAGCTTGGGATCCTGAATCTATGGTTGGTGATGAAATTCTTGATTTAACTATCCTAAATATGGCTCATATCGGAACATATAATGAATTACTTGATAATGTTACTCCACCTACAGTTGTATGGTCGACTATTAACTATTGGAGATCATTCTTAACATTCAAAAGGAATTCTTTTTTTGCAAGTGATGCTCAGAAATATCTAGAGCAATGCTTTCTTAGGATTGGTGGTGCTCTCATACCATCGATAATTCCTGTTGCAGACGGTGCATTTACTGAAGAAGAAAGAAAGTATAGAGAAATGAAAAGTGCCTAATAATTAGTGGCAAGAAATCCCATATTTTTTCAGTCTCCAATAATTATATGGTAATGGTGCAACAAACCCTGCCAACAGTACAGGTACTATTGTTTGAATATTTATTACTGGTTCTCCATTTAAAATAAAGTCAACACTGTTCATTGTTATCTCCATACCAATCATGCTAATTAAGCTCATCCCTAAAGCTGTCCTAAAAGCTTTTTTTAATCCTAAGTCTTTAAAAAGGATTATTGTTTCCAAAAAAATACTTGTTGTCAGACCGCAGATAATGGCAATTAGCATTATTGTCATAACAGTTAAATTATGATCAATGGTTTGAAAGTAAAATATTGCACCTAAGTCACCAATAGAGCAACCTATTAGACACCACAATGTATTTATAGATGACTTTTTCCAGGTATGTTTACATTTCCACATTTTCTATTTTTTGATTAAATAAATTAATATCAATACCATTGCCAGGCATGTTATCACAAAGTAGTAAAATATTGTATCTTGTATCATATATCTAGTTATAATACAGTATAAATATTATGAGTCGAGAAGGTACTAGTAGTTCTTCTGTTGCAGTTATCGGAAGAACCATGATAAACGAAAGCGATGCAGAAACTTATATGAAAAAATATGAGTTTTTTGATCGCGAAGATATGTTTCCGCAAAATGTTAGAACTATGGAAATAAAGGAATGGCAAGAATTTGCTAGGAAAAATCCGTATCTTGCAAAATTTTATAACAAGAAAAAGCCTGGTTATTTTTTTCTTGCACTTGAGACTTGGAACTCTGAAGTTGCATATGATATTTGCAACCCATTAACCGAAAATATTTTTACAGATGTAATCAATTATTGGAGAAANATGATTCTTAGTGATGATCCAAATGCAAAAATTGCAAAGGTTTTATTAAGCAATGTAGGAGTTGCATTATCGTCTGCACCTGGGTCGCAAGGTTAATGAGATGCAAATAATTAGATTTATACTCGGAAGAATAATACTTTTTTTAGATTGGTTAACNTCACCTCGACCCAATAAAATTTCTAGAACAGAACTTGATGCTATTCANAATAAGGTCAAAAATATGACAATTTATGAATTTAGAGCCTGTCCTTTTTGTGTCAGAGTAAGAAGGTTTATGAAGAAAAATAATATTATTATAAACACAAAGGATGCTAGAAGAAGTAAGGTTTTTGCACAGGAGCTTATTGATGGTGGCGGAAAGCTTCAAGTTCCTTGTTTAAAGATTGGAGATAGTAATAATTCTGAATGGTTGTATGAGTCTAAAGACATAATATTATATTTAAAAAAACACTTGGGTATTACAGATGAGTAGCAATAAAGATTTAAAGAAAAGTCTTACAAAGCTTCAATATCATGTTACACAAGAACACGGTACAGAGGCTCCTTTTTCCGGTGAATTAAATGATTGCAAAGAAGAAGGAATATATAAATGTATTTGTTGTGATTCTGAATTATTTATTTCTGATTCAAAATTCGATTCAGGAACTGGCTGGCCAAGTTTTTTTGATTGTATCAATAAGGACAAAATTGATTTCAAAGAGGATTCTTCTCATATGATGGTAAGAATAGAAGTTTCATGTAAGAAATGTGGTGCTCATCTAGGACATGTTTTTTCTGATGGGCCAGAGCCTACAGGTTTGAGATACTGTATTAATTCAGCCTCTCTATCTTTTAAAAAGTCTTAATTAATATATTGAATTACTGATGTTAAACTTATTTAATGACTATAATGGGCATCAAGATTGCTTCACAAGAGCAAAAAAAAGAATTAGACAAAAATGCTAAGAGAATAAAAAGGAAAAGAGGTGAATATGCTCAGCAAAGGCTTTTCTTTCAACCACGTACTGATACTAAAGACAGAAAAAGATATAAATGGGGGTTGAATAAAAATCTATTCCCATCAAATGTTGTAAATCCATTAACTTGTAAAGTTCCTTCTTTTGTTGATTTTGTAGAAACTAAAGAGACCCGTTTCTTTTTTTATATGTTAGAAGATTGGGATTTTAATGATAATTCCAGCTTTCCAATTGAAGAGGAGCTAGCTTGTAGAGCACTATTACATTGGAGGTTAAGATTAATTACTGGAAATGTTAGCGAAGAAGAAAAAAAAATTATCAAATACTACATATCTGCTTCTAGTAAAATCATCAACGATTCAATGCCCAGGTTAAAATTTTGGCCTTATAAGGATGGATTAGCAAAGTTTTACAACTTTGAATCTGATAATTCATATAAAAATCGAAATAAAAAAGCTCACTTTATTTCTTACAACCCAAATTCACCTTCTATTTTTAACGACAAATTTAATAATTTAGTCTCAAAGCTAAAGCCATATGAGAGAGAAATTTCAAGGGAAACGAATTTGTCTGTTAAAGAAAAATATTGGACTAAAATCTTTAGATCTATATTTGATAAAAATGATATACCTAGNGACATTTTTATAAAGACAGGTTTTAATTTTCAAAATTTAGATTTAATTGTTTCNTCATATTTAGCTTGGAGCCATAACAAATTAAAAAAACATAAAAGAGAACCACAAATTAATTTAATTGCAGATTGGAAGTTGATTTATTCAATATATAAAGAGCTTAAATTTAATTCAGAAAAGGATCCTAATTTCTTTGAGTCAAAAGAAATTGTTGTAACTAGTATTTAAATGACAGTTTTTCGCTTATACAATGCATCAATGAAAGATCAGCTTGAGAAATATCANAAAGAGGACCATGCTAAAAGGTATGGTACNGATGCAAATTATAAAAAAAGTTCATTTAATTTGGGATGGAGGATTCAGCCAAGTACAGATTTAAAAGGAAGAAAAGAATATAAATGGGGAACATATAAGGACTTGCATCCACCAAATCTTGCAAATCCATTCACAAAAAAAGTTCCTGCATTAATTGATTTTTTNCAAACNAAGGAGCCTAGATATTTATTCTATACATTAGAAGATTGGGANATTAATGATNATGAAGGATTAATTGTCGAAGCAGAATTAATCTGCAGAGCATTGCTTTATTGGAGNNTAATGTTGTTTTCCGGTAATTTAGATATTGATAGCAAACATAAAATAAAGTTTTTCCTTANAACTACACAAGAAATAATAAAAGATAGATTTACCCAAGATCATATGGACCATCTTGTAAAACTCAACTCTCAAAAAAAAGAAATATCTGTGACAATGGTTGATTAAGTTTTGTAATATCTACATTTAGATGTAAATTTTNTACTATGTTAATAACCTATTTATTAGTAGCTCTTGGAGGCTCTTTNGGNGCAATTACAAGGTTTGTTGCAAATAACATTGTTTCTGTACAAANACCCGATAAACCTTANTTATCTACATTAATGGTTAATGTGGTTGGTTCTTTGTTGTTAGGTTTTTTTTATTATGCATCNTCATTTATTGATTTTAAAAGTAATTTAAGAGACTTTTTTATAATTGGGTACCTTGGTTCCTTGACAACATTCTCAACATTTAGTTTTGAGTTTGCAAAAATGATCATCGATAAGGATTTTNGTAGGGCATTTGGCTATTTGTCTTTTAATATTTTGNTAGGATTCTTATCTGTATATTTATTTTTAAAGTTAATAAAAATATGAATCANGTCAAGAATTTTACTGCTTTNTTTATTCCTTCAATTGTTAATGGATACATTTTATTTTCAATNAAATATCTTATGTAGTCTATGGATTGAGAGTAGTCCCAATCTTCAATATCAGATGGGTTTAACCAGACAATTTTATTAAAATGATTTTGTAATGATTTAAGATAATATTCACCTGGCTTTTCATTGTAATGTTCTANTGAGCCATTAATATGAGTAACTTCATAAATACCCATTGAAGCATCGCCAACGAAAATAACTTTATAGTCAGAACTATATTTATTTATAATTTCNTGTGTTGTAATNGTCTCACTTCTCCTTTGGTTGTCCTTCCATACANCCTCATAAATAAAGTTGTGAAAATAAAAGAATTCAAGATTTTTAAATTCATATCTTGCTGCAGAAAAAAGTTCTTCACAGATCTGAATATATGGATCCATAGAGCCACCCACATCAAAAAAAATTAGNACTTTTATTTGATTTATTTTTTCAGCTCTAGTTCTAATATCAATGAATCCACCGTTATCNGCAGTTTTTTTAATTGTTTCATCAATATCGAGTTCATCTTTTCCTGAAACTCTTGCAAATTTTCTTAATTTTTTCAATGCAACTTTAATATTTCTGGTTCCTATTTCTACATTATCGTCTAAATTTNTGAATCTTCTTTCATCCCATACTTTAGCNGCAGAAAAGTTTCTNTTACCNTCTTGTCCTATTCTTATACCAAAGGGATTATCTCCATATGCACCAAAAGGTGATGTTCCACCAGTTCCAATCCATTTGTTGCCCCCTTGATGTCTTTCTCTTTGTTTATCATAAGTTTCTAGGAATTTTTTCATCAATTCTTCGAGGTCTTCTAAAGATTTTATATTTTTTCTTTCTTCGTCNGTTAATGTTTTTTCGAATTGTTTTCTTAGCCATTCTTCAGGAATTTCATTTTTAAGAAAATCAATGTCTAAGTCTTCAATCCCTTCGAAAAAAATCCCATAAGCTTGGTCAAATTTATCNTAATATTTTTCATCCTTGACCATTATTGATCTGCTTAGATAGTAAAAATCTTGACTAGTTGTTTTAATTAAATTTTTATTTAATGCTTTAATTAAATCNAGNAGTTCTTTCAGAGANACATTGACCCCTGATTTTTTTATTGTCATAAAAAAATCNATTAACACTAGCTACCTCGTCGNATCATAAATCTTAGTCTTTCTANCATATGAACATCTTGCTCGTTTTTTAAAAGTGCTCCATGCAATGGNGGAATTGCTTTAGTTTCATCTCTTTCTAAAAGAATATCTCTAGGTATATCATCAGAAAGTAGAAGCTTTATCCAATCTATCAATTCTGATGTTGATGGGTATTTTTTAATGTTAGGTACTTCACGCAAATCAAAAAAAATCTCNAGTGCTTCATTAAGAAGTTTCTTCTTAATTTTTGGGAAATGAACATTGACGATATCTTGCATAGTTTNTTTATCTGGAAAATTTATATAATGNAAGATGCATCTTCTAAGAAAAGCATCTGGCAATTCTTTCTCNTTGTTACTGGTTATTATTACAATTGGTCTTTTTTTGGCAATAACATTTTCCTTTGTCTCATATACATAAAACTCCATTTTATCTAATTCTTGTAATAGATCATTAGGAAATTCAATATCTGCTTTATCAATTTCATCAATCAAAAGTACAACTTTATCACTGGATTCAAATGCTTCCCATAATTTTCCTTTTACAATATAATTTGATATATNTTTTACTCTNGAATCACCAAGCTGGGAATCTCTGAGACGTGTTATTGCATCGTATTCATAGAGACCTTGTTGAGCTTTAGTGGTTGATTTTATATGCCATTTAATAATTTTCATNTCCAGACATTTAGCAATCTCNTCAGCAAGAAGTGTTTTACCAGTACCTGGCTCACCTTTTACTAGAAGCGGTTTNTCTAGNGATATGGATGCATTAACAGCAAGTTCTAGATCAGGAGTCGTTATATAATTGTCGGTTGTTGTGAATTTTTTCATAAGAGTATTATAATTGTTAATCTTTAATTAAAAAAATTAAAATACAAAAAAAAAGTGTATNCTATAAAAAAAAGGAGTAATAATGACAAGACTTAAAAGAAAGACCTCCGTGGCAAGTAGTAGTATGATGGTGTTTCCTAATGATACAAATGACTTTGGGACTATGTATGGTGGGAAATTAATTGAGATAATGGATATGGTTGGCGGTATATGTGCTAGAAGATTTACCGGCACTAAAGCTGTCACGGCATCAATAGAGGACATGCAGTTTAACAAGCCAATAAATAAAGGCGATATTATTGAGATAAGTTCAAAAGTTATATGGACAGGTAACAGGTCCCTTATAGTTAAAACTAAAGTTACTAAAGAGGGCTATACTGAAGAAAAGGTAATTTGTGCTAGGGCCTATTTTTGTTTTGTTGCAATTAATATGGAGGGAGTTCCAGTTGGTATTCCTGAATTAATTGTAGAGAGTGAAAAGGAAATAAAGAATTATAATATAGGTCAAGAAATTAGGAATAGGCAAATGTTAGAGGAAAAAAGGTTTCAAATAGAACTAGAGCAGAATCTTTAGAAAATGGATTATTCTTTATTTTACAAATGGGATATATCTCCTTACTTAATTAATAACAATATAGTTTCAATTCGAGTCTATTCTGTCCTATTTGGCTTAGGAATATTCTTTGTTTATTTCAATGTTGTTAGAAATTTCTATGGAGAAAAGAAAGGGTACCTAGAAGATCTGTTGTTCAAATCAATTATGGTGATGATATTATTTTCTAGAATTTTTCACTGTTTTTTTTATAATTTTGATTATTACTCGCAAAATATTTTTGAAGTTTTGATACCATATAATTTTGAGAGTGGATATTTTACAGGCTATCAGGGACTTTCAAGCCATGGCGGAGCAATAGGTTTTGTAGCATCTATAATTTACTTCGGTAAGAAAAAATTTAACAAATCAGAAATTCTAAAAATATTAGATATATCTTTTTTTTACTCCTTAATATTGATTTTTTTGATTAGGTTGGGAAATTTATTTAATTCTGAAATTTTAGGTAAATATTGTACTAAGTTTTTTTGTATAGTTTTCCCAAGTTATGATAATTTACCTCGATATCCTGCCCAAATTATTGAGGGTATTTCATATTTTCTTCTTTTTTTAATATTTTATGTTTTGAAAGAAAGGCTTTGTTTTTTATCAAAACCAGGATTTCTTTCTATAGCAATACTTTTTTCTGTATCATTAATTAGATTTTGTGTTGAATTTATAAAATTACCGAATACTCAATTAAATACTGGCATTTTTAATATGGCACAGTATTTAACTCTCCTTATATGCTTCATTATAGGATTTATATTAATTGCCAGAAAAAGGTAAATTTGTTTTAATTGCTTAATTAATAGATAATTTATGATTAAATGCCAAACTCAAATTTTAATTTTAATAAAGAATTATTTGATAGATTCGTAAGCACTGCACAACCATATTTTTTTCCATTAGGTCAGCCGAATTCTGGAATAAAGTTGTTGTACTTGCTAATTATAGCAATTTTAGGTGTCATTTCTTTTAGTCATTTCTTCATAATATTCTTAGGTTTTCTAGTTGAAAGTTTCTATCCAGCTTTCATAACTGATCTTGCTCCCAATTTTAAGGTATATGTTGATAGTCTAAAGTCCACAACTCTAATTTATATATCGCTATCAATTCTTTTATTATGCGGTCTATCCTTTTATAGGTTTAGGGATCAACTAAAAGAAAGGTTGAAACCTTGGACCCTATTATTTGTAATAATACTTCTTTTATTTGCAGTAACTGGACTTAATGTTTCACTAAGCTATGTCTTTAGGTTCGTTGATACGGCATTAAATACAAGAAACGAGAATGTCTTTTGGGATTTCTTATGGGTATATGCGATTGTCGTTATATTGGCAGTACCAATAATTACATTTTACAGATTTACTAGACTCAAGTTTGGAAGGTATTGGAGAGAATGGTTAACAGAGAACTTTATCAATAAGTATTTTCAGAATAGGACCTATTATGTTTTGGATTCTAACTCTGAATTCTCAGATATCGATAACCCTGACCAACGTATTTCTGAGGATATTAAACATTTTACTTCTGTAACATTAGACTTCTTAATAGATACATTATATGCAATTCTAACAGTAATCTCTTTTAGTGCTATTCTTTGGTCAATTTCAAAAGTCCTAACAATGGGACTTATAATTTATGTTGCCATTGGAACAATAATCGCAATTTATTCAGGAAAAAAAATGATAAAAATTTATTATGATCAGTTAAGATTGGAGGCTGATTTTAGATATAGCATGGTACATGTTAGGGATAACTCTGAATCTATTGCTTTCTATAAAGGCGAGGAAAGAGAGAAAGGAGATGTTTTATTAAGATTAGGAAAAGCTTTAAAGAATTTTGATTTATGGATTATTTGGCAATCTATAGTAGACCTTTTTCAATTTTTATATTCCAATCTTATGAGGTTTCCTGTGTATATTTTAGTTGCCCCATTATATTTTGCTAATGAAATTGATTTTGGAACTATTACACAAGCTTGGGTGGCATTTTTCCAAGTATTTGGGGCTTTGTCTATTGTTACTAACCAAATTGAAAACATATCCGCATTTTCTGCGAGCATATTTAGGCTTGGGAATTTTAATAATAAGTTGAATAAAGATCTAAATATTTCATCGAATAATATAAATTATGAAATATCTGATGGAATTGAAATTAGAAATCTTGAAGTAAAAACTCCAGATAATAAAAAGAGTTTGATTAAAAACTTAAGTTTTAATTTAAAGAACAAAAATTTATTAATTAAAGGAAAGAGTGGAGTTGGTAAAAGTTCATTGCTTAGAGCTATAGCTGGCCTTTGGACTTTAGGAAGCGGTAAAGTTTTTAAGCCAACTTATGATAAGATTATGTTCTTACCTCAAAAACCTTATATGTCCTTGGGAACCTTGTTAGAGCAAATTGTTTATCCAAGGTCAAGTAATGAGTTTAGTCACAAGGAAATTCTTGATGCTTTAAATCGGTTATCTATCGGATATTTAGCGACTGATCATGGTCTAAACACTACTAAAGATTGGGGTAGGGTTCTATCAGTGGGGGAGCAGCAAAGAATAGCATTTACAAGAGTAATATTAAATCTCCCAAAATTGGTAATTTTAGATGAAGCAACAAGTGCTTTAGATATAAATAATGAGAATATGGCTTATAAGCTTCTAGATGAACTATCTATTCAATATATAAGTGTTGGGCACAGAGAAAATCTTTTAAATTTCCATCAAACTATTCTTAATATAGAGGATAATGATAATTATAATTTGACATAAAATACTTAATAAGTTTAAATAATCCACTATGAAAGTTGTAAGTTCAATTGGTTCAATGAAAAAAAGACATCCTGATTGCCAGGTAGTCAAAAGAAGAGGTAGGATTTATGTTATTTGTAAATCTGATCCAAGATTCAAAGTTCGACAAGGCTATAAAAAGAAAAGAAACAAGCTTTAATCAATAAATATTTCCCATAGGATTATATATTAGCTCATAAACACCATTTTCCTCATCAACAACTAGATGTTTAAAGTCTCCATTAGGGAATTTTTCTTCAAGCCACCCTTGTGCTTGGGACATTGAGGCTTCCTCTACTTTTATATCAAAATTTAAAGGGTCTATTCCTCCAATTGCGATGGTCTTTTGAATAGCATTGTCTATTGATTCTGAATCAATTAAAAATTCTTTTGTAAATTGTTTTGTATATTTATTTGTTATGGTTATGAAAAAAGGTTTAGATTTAAACATTACATGAGATAATTTAAACTATATTCCTTAATCAGTAAAATGCTTATTGAAAAGAAGTCCTCGTAGTTAAACGGATATAACAAGGGATTCCTAATCCCTAGTTCTGGGTTCGATTCCCGGCGAGGGCAAAACTTAATATTTAAGTAGAATTTAATCCTTGACATAAATTAATAAAAATTCAAAATAATATGATGCTTAAATCTCAATTGGAAGATAAATTGACCATAATATTTAAAATTGAACAAGAGCTATCCCAAAAGATTGTTTTTTCAATTGTTGAATCGATATCTACTGCAATAAATGAAAATGATAGGGTTGAAATCAGGGGGTTTGGTAGTTTTTTTAAAAAAAACTACAGTTCTTATAAAGGAAGAAATCCAAAAACTGGAGAAAGTGTTATGGTTCCTGAAAAAAGCCTCCCTTTATTTAGACCGAGTAAAGATTTAATTTCAAAATTAAACAAATTTTAATATGAATAAAATTTCATTAAGAATTTATCCTGATGAGGTTCTAAGGACTGTATGTTCTGAAATTTCTAATATTGACTCAGATATTGTAAAAATTGTTGAATCTATGAAAGAAATAATGATAAAAGAAAAAGGTATTGGACTAGCTGGACCCCAAGTAGGAGTAACTAAAAGATTATTTATAACTCAAGATTTTTCTAAGAATGATGAGCTAGATTTTTTAGTTATGATTAATCCTAAAATAAAAGAAGAATCAGGAGAAGTTAGCTCAAAAGAGGGTTGTCTTAGCATTCCAGGATATTATGATTATATTCCTAGGTTTGATAACATTTCTGTCGAATATGTTGATCTAAATGGAGATTTAAATTCCAAAGTTTTTGAAAGTATGCAATCGATAGTTTTTCAACATGAATTAGATCATCTTGATGGAATATTATTTCCTGACAGATTAGCAAAGATTAGAAAAGAAATTTTCTTTAAAAAAATTAATAAAGAATTCAAAAAATAAAAAGAATTCTACTTGTTAGGGCGGAGTTTTTTTGAAATTTTATTTTTTAATTTAATTGCTTGAGATGATAATTTAGAATCATCCGAATCCAATAGAAAGCGATCTAGGCTTCCATGTTTATTCACAGTCCTCATTGTACTAGCAGCAATTAAGACTTTAATTTTTTCACCTAATGTATCACTAATTAAAGTAACAGGTCTTAAATTTACATTAAACTTTCTTTTTGTTTTATTGTTAGCATGACTCACAGTATTACCGGTCATATATCTTTTCCCTGTTAAAAAACATACTTTAGACATAATAAACTCCAAATTAAAGTACTTATACTACCCATATTCTTTAATCAAAACAATCATTTTAGTATCTTTTTATAAAAATTTAAATAAAATGTAGTTATGGATTTAAGTAGTTTAGAGGATATTAGGCCATTTTATGTAATGGAAATACTTGAAAAAGCTTTAAAACTTCAAAGTTTAGGAAGAGATATTGTTCATTTGGAAATAGGTGAACCCACAGAAAATGTTGATAATTTAATAATTAATTCTGCACAAAATGCATTAAACAATAACCTGGATAAATATACAAATAGTTTTGGTATTGAATCATTAAGAGAAAAAATTTCACAATATTATGAAAAAGTTCATCACACTTTAGTACCAACCGATAGAATAATGATTACGACAGGTAGTTCTGCTGGGATAATTCTAGCAATTTTAGCATCTACTTCAATTAACGATGAGGTTATTGTTGTTGAGCCACATTATCCATGCTATCCCCAGATATTAAAAATACTTGGAAGAAAACCAAAAATTTTCCCAACATTTGAAGANGACAATTTTCAAATCAATGTTGATAAATTAAGAAGCACTATCTCTCAAGCTACAACNTCAATAATTATAAATTCACCTTCAAATCCTACTAGTGTTTCACAGAATCCAGATGTATTAGAGTCAGTTGTNAGNATGAATTTAAATATAATTAGCGATGAAATTTATCATGGTCTTTCTTTCGGTTCAAAAATTAAGTCAATTATTGAATTTGAATCAAAGAATGCTTTTATTGTAAATGGATTCTCCAAACTTTATGCAATGACAGGATGGAGATTAGGTTATATCGTAATTCCTAGTGATAAAGTTAGGAGCGTCCAAAAGTTGCAACAGAATATGTTTATCTGTGCACCAACTATATCTCAGTATGCAGCTGTTAGTGCCTATGAAATTAAGAGCGAAGTCCAAAAAAATATTTTGAAAAGCTATGTGCAGAAAAGAGATTTTGCCTTAAGATTTTTAGATGAAATTGGTATTAAAGTGAATTATGTTCCAGATGCAGCATTTTATATTTTATGCAATTTTGAGGATTACTGNGAAAGCTCCTTAGATTTGTGCAAGGATTTACTTGATAAAGTCGGACTAGCTATTGCCCCTGGTATTGATTTCGGAGAAAATTATAAAAAATATGTTCGAATATCTTATGCTGGGTCAATGGAAGAGTTGCAAAAAGGTTTAATGCTATTAAAAGAATATATATTGAAATACAAATAAAAGATTATATGGTTTAATTGTTATTGATGAGTACAAAAAAAATAGTTTTCGCAAATTGGAAAATGAATCTAGATCGAGAAAGTATCGCAATATTTCTTGAAGAACTTTTAAATCTTAAATTTAATTCGGATAAAGTAGATATAGTAATAGCTCCGCCCTTAGTTTATTTGTGTGATACTTTAAATAAGGTTTTATCATCAAAAATTAGTGTTGCGTCACAAAACACTTTTTATGAACACAATGGACCGTATACAGGCGAAGTTTCTGTTGATATGCTAAAGGATATTGGGTGTACATGGGTAATGATAGGCCATTCAGAAAGGAGACAGCATTTGTTTGAAACCAATGAAATGATAAATAAAAAAGTCCTGCTAGCTTCAGAAAATGGTTTGAAAGTTATTTGTTGTCTTGGTGAAACATATGAAGAAAGAAGACAAGGTAAAACTTTTTCTAAAATTTTTGATCAACTCAAAAGGGCATTAAGAGAGGTTGATGAAAAACATTTATCAAATATTGTTATTGGGTATGAACCAATATGGGTAATAGGTTCGGGTAAAGCTGCTGAATTAAATGATATAAAAGAAGCTCATGATTTTATTAATCTTGAGCTAAAAAAAATGTATCCTAAGTCAAAACATTTACCAANAATTGTTTATGGTGGNAGTGTTGATTCAAATAACATTGAAAAAATAATTAATTTAAACAATGTAGATGGTGTCTTGGTTGGGAGTGCTAGTCTGGATTGTGAAAAATTTTGTGATATTGTAATTAAGACTGAGTGTTCAAATGATTGAAACAATAAAGGAAACATTAATAATATTTCATGCGGGTGTATCAATTCTTTTAGTACTATCCGTACTTTTTCAGCCGTCAAAAACTGATGATTTAGGCTCAATGTTTGGAGGCTCCTCAGAATCAGTTTTCGGAGCTGACTCTTCCTCATTCTTAAAAAAGCTTACGATTTGGTTGGGTGTTATTTTTTTTATTACAAGCTTAGGGCTTGGTTACATATATTTAAAATATGATAAACAGACTATAATAGAAGAAAGTGTCCAAAAAATTGAGGAAAAAGAAGAAGTTTCCGATATCCAATAGCCAATAATGATATTATAGATACAGAATGTCTAGATGTTGTATAAAAAAACCCTACAGTTAGAATCATTAAATACCTTAAAAGGAGGGTAAATTATGCCATATGTAATTGCAGAATCTTGTATAGATGTAAAAGATAAATCATGTGTTGAAGCATGTCCTGTGGATTGTATCTATGACGGAGGCGATCAACTATTAATTAACCCAGATGAATGTATAGATTGNGGGGCTTGTGTAGACCCGTGTCCAGTTGATGCTATACATCATGAGGATGAGATTCCTGAAAAATGGGCTTCCTTTNTAGCTAAAGCTACAGAATTTGACTTTGATGGCCTAAGTCCAGCTGAAAGAAAAAGCTAGATTTTGGTTTTAAAAAAATTTGTTGAATCTCTCAGTGATAAGTATTCTAATTCTTACACTGAGGGTTTCACCTACTCATCTGATTATGAACTAATCATAAAATTAATTTTATCCCCACGTGCACTTGAGCATAAAATAGAATTCTTAGGAAACTTAATTGTGTCTTCTTATAAAGACTATAAAAGTTTAGCTATGGCACCTCTGGATGATATAGAAGAGATAATAAGACCTGTTGGTTTTTTTAACCAAAAAGCTATTCGACTCAAGAGAGCAGCATTTTATATAAGTAATACCCTTGATAATAAAATTCCTAATACTACTTATGAGCTTATGAAGATTCCTGGTATAGGGGTAAAATCAGCCAGAAAGTATTTAAGTCTTAGATTGAATGCAGAAGAAATTATAATTGATACTCATTTCAAGAGAGTATTAAAAAGATTAAATTTTATCTCATCAAATTCAAAAAACTCAGAAATTGAGAATTGGTTTAAGGGTTTAATAAGTCAAAATATACATTCAAGAAGTTCAAATTTAATTTCTTATTTTGGAAAAAAAATATGCTTGAATAAAAAACCAAAGTGTGAATTTTGTCAATATAAAAGATTTTGTAATTTCTTTTCATCTGTTCATAATAGATAACAAATGAATATATGTATAATAGGTACAGGTTATGTGGGATTAGTAACAGGTTCATGTCTTGCAGATAGTGGAAACGATGTAACTTGTTTAGATATAGATAAAAGCAAAATAGAGTCTCTTAAAAATGGTGAAGTTGGTATTTATGAGCCAGGTTTAGAGGAAATTGTTACTAGAAATTATAAAGAAGGAAGACTTTCATTTACCACAAACTACAAAGAAGCAATTGAAAAATCTAGAATCATTTTTTTGGCCGTTTCAACCCCACCAAAAGAAGATGGTTCTGCAGATCTAAGCTACATATTAAGTGCTTCAAAAGAACTNGCTAAAAATATTAATGGTTATAAGGTCATTGTTACCAAAAGTACTGTACCAGTTGGTACTACAAATAAAATTAAAGAAGTTATTTCTGAACTGACAGATGAATCTTTTGATGTTGCATCAAATCCAGAATTTTTAAAAGAAGGCTCAGCAGTCAATGATTTTATGTTTCCAGATAGAATAGTTATTGGGGTAGATTCTCTAAAAGCAGAATCAATTTTAAGAGATTTATATGAACCATTTCTAAGAAAAGAAGATAGACTTATATTTGTAGATATTAAATCTTCAGAAGTTTCAAAGTATGCTTCCAACTCTATGCTCGCTACAAGAATTTCATTTATGAATGAGATGGCAAATCTTTGTGAAAAAGTAGGNGCTGATATATCAAATGTTAGAAAGATAATGTCTCAAGACAAAAGGATTGGCAAAGAGTTCTTATACCCTGGTTTAGGATATGGGGGTTCCTGTTTCCCAAAAGATGTAAAAGCAATAATTGATGTTGGAAAGAAAAACAATTTAGAGATGAACCTGTGTAGTGCTGTTGATAAAGTAAATATTAGTCAAAGATTTAATTTTTTTAATAAAATTAAGACTTTTTTTGGAACTCTTGAAGGTAAAACTTGTGCAATATGGGGATTATCTTTCAAACCTAACACGGATGATATAAGAGAAGCACCTTCTGTAGATATTGTTCAGAAGTTAATTGATGAAAAGGTCAATATTAATGCTAATGATCCAGTAGCAATGGATAATTTTGAAAAAAGATTTGGAAAAAAGATTAAATATTTTAAGAATAATTATGATGCACTTAAAGATGTAGATTTTTTAGTAATAAATACTGAATGGAGTATATATAGGCAACCAAATTTTGATTTGATTAAGAAAAATATGAAGAGCCCAATTATTTTTGATGGTAGAAATTTATATAATAAGATTAAATTAAAGGAATTGGGATTTTATTATTCCAATGTTGGATACATTCCTAGTGACGATTAATAACAAGCTAAGAATAAGTGATTCTGTTCAATCCTTGAATGGGGTGGGGCCAAAATTATCAGAGAGACTTAATTACATAGGAATATATAAAATTATTGATTTAATTTTTTACTCTCCTAAATCATATAAAGACTATAGAGATGTCAGAGATATATCGAATTTATCTGATGGCGATGAAGTTACAATAAAAGGTAAAATTATTAGCTCAGGCCTGTTAAAATCCAGAAGAAAAATATATGAAGTAGTAATAAATGATGGGACAGGACATTTTAAAATAATTTGGTTTAATCCAATTTATGGTTACTTAAAACAAAATTTTAAACCTGATTCATGGATAGTTATTTCTGGGAAAGTCTCTGCAACTAAAAACAGAAAAATTTTTCAGTTTATAAACCCAAAACCAGAAAATTATAATATTTTTGAAGATGATATTGATGTTGACCAATATGCTTCAATTTCATCTATATATCCACTTACTAAGGGACTTACTTTAAAAAGATTGAAACAGTTAATAAAAGAAGCATTAGATAGGGTTGATTTAACTGAATTAGATATTTTATCCAAAGATTTAATAAAAGAGTTTAAGTTGAAACAAGTTTCATCCTCTTTAATCGATATTCATTTACCAGATAGAGGAAATAATTTTATTGATNTATCTTCTACTGAATCAGTTCAAAACTCATTAAGTTATAAATCATTNGTTTTTATGGAATTTTTAATNCTTTGTCTTGGTATAAAGCTCAATAGACCCGAAAAAAATTTAAAATTGGGAATAAAGCAGCAGAAAAAAGATAAAAGTTCTTTATTTGATTCAATTTTTNTTAATTTCCCTTTTGACCTTACAGATTCACAGAAAAATGTTTTAAATGAAATTCTGAACGATATGGGTAGTAATAAGCAAATGAATAGGTTATTGCAGGGTGATGTTGGAAGNGGTAAAACTATCATAGCTNTNCTTGCAATGGCTGTGAGTTATGACAATGGATATCAAACTGCTTTAATTGCTCCTACTGAAATTCTTTCCGATCAACATTTTTTGTTNTTAAAGAAATATGTTCCAAATGATGAAATTGTAATACTTAAGTCCTCGCTTAAACAAAATGAAAAAAAAGAAACTTATGAAAAGATTAAGAATGGAAATGCAAAATTTATTGTAGGGACACACTCGTTATTTCAGGAANATGTTGATTATCATAGT
Source organism: bacterium (assembly GCA_002701605.2). GTDB lineage: Bacteria > Desulfobacterota_D > UBA1144 > UBA1144 > UBA1144 > TMED126. The sequence goes on along the minus strand of NZWF02000017.1, from coordinate 21,711 downwards.
CTAGGACTGATAGTTATTGATGAGCAGCANCGCTTTGGTGTTGAGCAAAGGAAAAACATGATTGATAAAGGTTTGAAATCAGATCTTTTNATAATGACTGCAACTCCTATTCCTAGAACNTTATCATCTATTTTCTTTTCTGATTTTGATATTTCTAAAATATCTGAGTTACCNAAAAAGAGAGGGAATATAGAAACTAAAATAGTGTCAAAATCTAATTTAGATAAGCTATATAATTTTATTTCTGACCAACTAGCCAGAGGTAGACAAGCTTTTGTTCTATGTCCAATGATTGATAAATCTGATGTTGAGGAATTCGAAAAATTAATTGATATAAAATCACAATATGATTACATAGCAAGGAGTTCGCTAGGAAAATTTAAAAGTTCAACCTTACATGGAAAAATGAGTTCATTAGAAAAAGAAAAGATTATGGAACAGTTTAGAAATAAAGAAATTGATATCTTAATTTCGACTACAGTTATTGAAGTAGGGGTAGATATTCCTAATGCAAATTTAATGATAATTAATAATCCTGAGAGATTTGGTTTAGCTCAATTGCATCAATTAAGAGGCAGAATAGGAAGAGGGATCTATGACTCTTATTGCATAATGTTAGTAGATGATTTATCAGAAAATTCATTGGATAGAATAAGAACATTTGCTGAGATTAAAGATGGGTTTTTATTAGCAGAAAAAGATTTACAGATGAGGGGGCCGGGAGCTTTTTATGGTGTTGGTACTGAACAATCTGGAAANATCTGGGAATTAAACTTTGCTGATCTGAAAAGGGATATTGAAATTTTGAAAAGTGCTAAGAANTGTTCTGATAAATATGATTACTATGAATTCTATAAGAGTGAAGAAAATGTTAACAAGATTAATAAATTAATAAAACATCTCTGGGGATATAGATTAGAGTTAACAAAAGCAATTTAGTGGTTATAATTTTTATATGAGTGAGAATCTTTCAACAGCCACTTTTGCAGCAGGTTGTTTCTGGGGTGTAGAAGATAGCTTNATGAAGATNGATGGTGTTAAGGAAACATCTGTTGGATATATGGGCGGANGNTTCAAGAACCCAACTTACTTTGATGTATGTACAGGAATTACTGGTCATGCNGAAGTTGTNAATNTAAAATTTGATCCAAATATTATTTCTTTTAGAGAGCTTTGTTTAGCTTTTTTTGCTATTCATGATCCTACTACTTTAAACAGACAAGGGCCAGATGTGGGTACTCAATACAGATCTTCAATATTCATTCATAATTCTGAACAGAAACAGGAGGCTAAACTAGTAATTGATGAACTGAATAAGAAAAAGTTCAATTCTTTAATAGTTACACAGTTGGAAGATGCAGCCGAATATTATGAAGCAGAAGATTATCATCAAAAATATATTCANAAAAATAATCTAGCATCATGTGGAGGATAATTTGAATACTATAAAAACTACATTTCTTTTAGCAATTATGACAACCTTTTTTCTTTTTATTGGGCAAATCATTGGCGGCCAATCTGGAATGTTTATAGCTTTCNTATTTGCGGCAGTTATGAATATAGCTTCTTATTGGTATTCNGATAAAATAGTTCTAAANCTTCATTCAGCAAGACCTATTAATAAAGATAATAGTCTACATAGCTCATTTGAAGAATTATTGAAAACGGCTGAAATAACTGGTCCTAAGCTTTATATATATGATTCTGAAGAACCCAATGCTTTTGCTACNGGTAGAAATTATGAAAATTCAGTGGTAGCAGTATCAACTAAGTTNGTCGAAACACTTACANCTGAGGAGATAAATGGTGTACTTGCTCATGAAATTGCACATATTGAGAATAAAGATATCTTAATAGCATCNATAGCTGCAACATTTGCAGGGGCAATTAGCATGATAGCTAGTATGTTAAAATGGGGATTGATTTTTGGTGCTTTCAGAGGCAATAGAGATTCNGGAAGNGCTATCGGACATTTGTTAGTTGCGATATTAGCTCCAATTATCGCATTGATAATTCAGATGGCTATCTCCAGAACTCGTGAATTTAAAGCAGATTACACAGCCGCACAAATTACAAAAAANCCTGAACATTTGGCATCAGCCCTTAAGAAAATTAGTTCATACTATTCAACTACTAAGCTTAAATCTGATCCTAGCCCTGCTACTAGTCATATGTATATTATAAGTCCTTTTATTGGTGGNTTAGGTAAACTTTTCAGCTCACATCCTCCAATGGAAGAGCGAGTTAAAAGGTTAGAAGAAATAAGTTTTTANAAGGTTATTACTTTTTCTGATTTTTTTATAAAATCTGCTAATTTAGGAAGATTAGATTTTTCAACATTATCAGCAATCTGGCTTTCTTCAATTCCTCTTGTTTCTAAACATTGTGAACAGTAAAAGAATTTTACTCCAAGACTAATTAATTCTTTTATTTTGTGACTAGTCATTTGCCCTTCTATTTCAGTAGGAGCTTTTTGATTTTTCATGACNTTAAATACACCATCATTCATAAGGAATATTTCAACTTCTTCATCTTTACCAACAAGGGCAGCAGATAGTCTCAATGCATTCCATGTTTTTCCTGAAGAGGGTTGGTCATTTATAATAATTAATATAGACATAATAATATTATATATGTTATTGAGAGTTTTCCTTAATTGAATATTTTGGCAAACCAATTGAAACCCAAAGAGCAATTAGCAAGANACAAATAATACAAATAAGAAAATTTTTATCAAAACCAAAATAAAAATCCTTCATATATATGGCTCCTGCAAANATACTACCAACTGCATGACCTAGAAAATTCATTATGTAGAATGGACCATTTCCNGTTGCTCTTAAATCGCTTGAGACATTTAANGATAATAGGCTNGGCAACAATGATTGAAAAACCGAACTCCCNAGAAAAAAGAGGATTCCAAGAGAATAGAATGAATAAATGTTTGAAGGTAATAATATGTAAGCTAAAAAAGCGACTATTAAAAAAAACCACCCTAAATTAATTGCGATGTTTACNTTTTTAATTTTTTCAAAAAATCTGATTGAAGGATAAATTATTATCGCTGCTGGCAAAAATATTTTTAAATATGTTGAGAATAAATCTTCATTTAAAGTGCCAAGATCTCTCCATATTAGTGGAAAAACATANAGCATAATGCTTAATATCAATGATAAAANGAAAGAGCCTAAATAAATTTGAACAAGTTTATTGTTATATTTAAAACTTATTTTAGATACTTTTTTACTTTGCTTTAAGTCATTTGGATAGTANAGAAATGTTATAAAGGTTGCAATAATTCCAAATGNTAAAAGAAGAATAAATAATGATTTAAAAGAATAAAGTGAGGCAAAATATGGACCCGCAAGAAAACCAATGAAAAATGACCCACCAACTGCAATACCCATTATTGTGAAGGCACTAGCTCTGTTCTCTTCTGATGTATTTTCTGAAAGTGTTGCAATACCTACTGAACTAATAGCTCCTAAGCCTTGAATCACTCTGCCTAATATTAAAATATTTATTTGATTGGCATAAAAGCAAATTAAGCTACCCGTAGAAAATAATATTAGTCCAAAAATAACTATTTTTTTTCTTCCAAATTTATCGCTAAGGTAGCCCATAGGTATTTGCATAATTGCTTGAGCGAGAGAATAAGAACCTATAGCTACACCAGCAAGAAATGCGGATGAATGATTGTATTCCGANGCATATAGACTGAANACTGGTAAAAGNATAAAAAGACCCAGTAGTCTCATAGAAAAGATTAAGCTGACAACAAGAGTCGCTNTTAATTCAGATTTACTTAGTGACATAGGGTTATAGGAAATATATCATAAATCTTAAGTATTTTTAGCAAATAGAGAATTAACTTTATATGTGTTAGATTATCAGAAATGGGACCTACTAAAGCTATAATAAGTAAAAAAAATTTATATCATAATTTCTCGTATCTTACAGATAAATTTGAAAAAAAAATTTCCATTATTGCTATCGTAAAAGCTAATGCATATGGTCATGGAGCAGTAGAAATTTCAAAGATTTTATCCCGCAAGAAAATCGATTATTTAGGAGTTGCNAACATNCAAGAAGCCAATGAACTAATTGATCATGGCATAAAAAAAAGNATATTAATTTTGGGTTCAATTTCAAATCATGAAATAACTGAAGCTATTGATAAAAAAATAACTTTTACAGTTTATGATATCAGACAATTAAATTTTATAAGAAATATAAAGAAAAAGATTAAAATAAAATTTCATTTAAAAATTGATACAGGTATGAATCGGTTGGGTATAAGCGAAAGTGAGATTGATGAAGCAATATTGAGATTAAAAAACAATTCTAATTTGGAATTTGAAGGGTTATTTACNCATTTGGTTGAAGCCGANAATAAAAAGTCACAATTTACTCAAAAACAACTTAAATCTTTTAATAGAATAGTTGAAAAATTCCAAGACCATTTTAAAAAAATTAAATATATTCATNCGGCTAATAGTTCTGGTATTTTGAATTTTNAAAAATCATATTTTAATACTGTCAGGCCAGGGATTTTACTTTATGGCTTGTCTCATAACAAGAAGCTTAAACCTGTTATGAATTTAGAGACAAAAATAATCAAACTAAGAATGATAGAAAAGGGTGAAAGTGTAAGTTATGGAAGAACCTTCAAAGCCAAAAAGAAAATGAAAATCGCAGTTATACCCATCGGCTATGCAGATGGATTACCTAGAAGTTTATCCAATATTGGTCATGTTTATTGTAATGGTAAGAAGTGTAAGATTTTAGGAAGAGTATGTATGGACTTAACTATGATTGATGTATCTACAATTAAATCTGTTTCTATTGATGATACTGTAAAAATATTTGATGATANAAANCAATCTGCTACACAGCTTGCAAAAAAGATTAAAACAATACCNTATGATATTGTTTGCGGTATTAGTAAAAGAGTTAAGAGGATATATACTTGAGATTNTTAATAATATTTCTNTTTTTGGCTTTTTCNATTGANANTTNTGCTAAAGAAAANACTTTTTTTGGTCCATTTTTTAAGTANGAAAAAACTGATTCNATTAAAGTTTATGCATTTAGACCTTTATTCTATTACNAAAAAAATTATGAACTAAAATTTAGCTCACTAGATATTGTTTACCCTGTTATTGGATATTCAAAAGACAATCAGCAGACCCAATTCAATGCACTCTTTAGATTGGTGAAGTACAGCAGCTTTACTAGTTATGATAGTACTGTTGAAAAGACATTTGAAATTTTCCCAATACTAGATACAACTTGGGGCGGAAACAAAGAGAAAAATTATTTTTCTCTTTTCCCGTTATTTGGCAGCATAAAGGGAAAATATAGTAAAGAGAAAATAAACTATTTTATTTTTCCTTTATATATGAAGACAATTAAGAAAAACTCATATAATACACATTTTTTGTGGCCTTTCTTTTCAAAAACAAGTGGAAAATATTCAACTGGATTTAAAATTTGGCCGTTGTATGGATATACAAAGAAAGTAGATAATGAAACTTTACTTACAGTAAAAGAATCAAAATTTTATTTATGGCCTTTTTTTACATTTAAAAAAGATCAGACATTAGGAATTAATCTAGAAGAAAACAATTATTGGCCAATATATCTATCTTCAAACTCTGAGTTGCATAGTTCCAGAACTTGGCTTTGGCCTTTTTTTAATGTCTATGAAAATAAATTAACGGGTCAAAAAACTTACAATATGCCTTGGCCAATTATCCAGTACAAGAGTGGGGCAAATATTAAAAGCAAAAGGTTTTTCCCTCTTTATTCATATTCTAAAAATAAGCATGTTGAAAAGGGTTTTATTGTTTGGCCAATATATAGATATAAAAATGAAATATTAGCTTCCGAATATTTTACCACTCAAAGTTTTTTATTTTTTCTATATAAAGAAGATAAATTTTATAGTATTGAGAAAGATGAAGTTATTCGCGAATTTTCAAGTCTCTGGCCAATTTATTCCATGGACTCAGACCAAGATGGATATGATTTTAGAATTTTTGCACCAATAGAAAGTTTTTTTTCTAAAAATACTAAGATCCGAGAAATTTGGTCACCTCTATGGTCGGTCGTAAGAGTAAGGAGTAATCAATCTGAATCATCTACTTCACTTTTATTTAATTTTATTAAGTTTGAAAGAGATAAGATTAACCAGTCTAGTGAATTCAGTATTAATCTTTTAATTCCGTTAGTATCAAATTACTCAAATAAAGACTCAAATGAATTTAATATATTGGGTGGTTTTCTAGGTTTTAAAACTGGAGAGGATGCTAAAATTCGAATATTATATATTCCTATAGAACTATGAATGGAATCTATAATTTTTTTAATAATGTCGGCAAGTTCCTTAGCTTATTATGGGAAACTATTCTTTCTTTAAAATTTTTTTCATCATCAATCGATAAGATACTTTCACAGCTTTTTGAAATGGCTAATAGGACATTACCTGTTGCCGCTCTTATTTCCCTTTCCATTGGTGCCGTACTAGCTCTCCAGACAGGTATTCAACTATCTTCATATGGAATTCAAGATAAGATTGGTGGAATTGTAGGGGTATCATTATGCACTGAGCTGGCACCTGTGATGGCAGCAATTCTCATGGCAGGTAGAGTTGGATCTTCAATAACTGCTGAAATCTCAACCATGAGTGTTTATGAGGAAATTGCAGCATTAAAAACCATGGATATTGATCCAGTAAAGTACTTGGTGCTTCCTAGATTCGTAGCATGTTTAGTAGCATTACCATTTTTGGTAATTTATATGGACATAATAGGTTGGCTAGGTGGTTCAATAGTTTCAAATTTAAATCAATCAATATCAGTTTCATTTAGTTCTTTCTACCAAGATTTGAGCCAGGTAGTCACATTCGCAGATATTGCCTCTGGTTTAATAAAGGCTATTTTCTTTGCTATAACTATTTCGATAACATCTTGTTTGGTTGGTCTTATAACCCAAGGTGGACCAAGAGAAATTGGCTTATCAGTAACCAAATCTGTTGTTGCATCATTTATTTCAATTTTAATTTTAGACTATATTTTGACTAGATTTTTAATATTGGTAGGTCTTTTGTAATATGGAAGGAAATATTTCGTTCATAAATATAAATAAGTCCTTTAGTGGTAAAAGAGTTTTAGATTCTTTTAATCATCAGTTTGAGCTAAATAAAGTTCATGTAATCCTTGGAAAATCAGGGATGGGCAAATCTGTATTACTTAAATCTTTAATGGGCCTTATAGAGATTGATGATGGGGAAATATTAATTAACAATAAGAATCTTAGAAGTATTAAAGAAGATGATAAATTTAATATTTCCTATGTTTTTCAGTTCTCAGCATTACTAAATTCACTATCAGTTATAGAGAATATCACTCTGTACTTAGATGAGAAAAATATTGGCTCTAAAGAAGAAAGGCTTATCAAAGCTAATAAAATACTAAAAGACTTAGGATTAGAAGATTCCTCAGAAAAAATACCATCTGATTTGAGTGGAGGTATGAGAAAAAGAGCAGCTATTGCTAGGTCTTTAATGATTGAGCCACAGATATTATTATATGATGAACCAACTGCTGAGCTTGATCAGATAAATACTAAAATCATTTCTGATATTATTCTAGATTTAAAGAATGAAAAGAAGATTACACAATTAGTAGTTACTCATGATGTAGCATTTGCAAAATCTATAGCTGATACACTCTCAATTTTAGATGATGGAAAAATAACATTAACTACTAACAAAGAGGGGATTGAGGGTCTTGATCATCCACTCGTTAACCCTCTTAAATAAATTATTAATGTATAATAGATAATATGAATAAGAATTTTCAGATGGGAATGTTTTTTGTATTAGGACTAATAATTTTGTTAGTACTATTCGAAGTTGTTTCCGGAGTATCATTAATTAAAAATGATAAAAAATATTTAACTTATTTTGAATCTGTTGGAGAATTAAGAACTGGTAGTGATGTTAGATTATCAGGGGTATCTGTTGGCAAGGTTGAAAAGGTTTCTCTTGCAGGAAACAGAGTTGAAGTTGAATTGTCAATTAGTAAGGATGTCATACTTAAAAAAGATTCAATTGCTTCAATTAACATGACAAGCCTCTTGGGAAGTTCTTATATTGGTATTACTTTTGGTTCAGTAAATTCAAAAGTATTAGAAGAAGGTGGAATACTTGAGTCAGTAACATCGCCAAGTTTTAATTCTTTATTGTCTAAATTGGATAAAACTGTTGAGTTATTTAATGACCAGTTTGCAGGTTATAGCGATAAAATCAATTCAATACTCTTTAATCTAGATAATGTTGTAGCTAGTATTGCAAATTCGAAGGGTAGTATTGGAAAGCTTGTTAATGATCCACAACTATATGATGAGCTAATGACAAGTTTAAGTTTTTTTTCAAGTATATCTCAGAAAATTGACAGTGGAGAAGGGACACTAGGGATGCTAGTTAATGATGAAGAAATATATAATGAAGCAAGTAAAACACTAAAAACTCTAAATTATTTAACTCAAAAAGTTGCAACCGGAGAGGGTTCATTAGGGAAATTCGTAAATGATGATGCTCTTTATAATTCTATTAATGATTTATCCGCCAATCTTAATCAGCTAGTTGATAAAGTTAATTCCGGGGAAGGTACCCTAGGTAAACTTGTAAATGACGATAGACTTTATTATGATGCCTTAAATTCAGTGAGAAAGTTAAAAAATGCTGTAGAAACTCAAGAAGACCTTGCTCCTCTTACAACTATTACAGCCGCTTTTGGAGTAATGACTTTATTTTAGAATATGCCAGTTTATTCAACTAATCCCAATGCTTCTAGAAATTATGCTTTTGAAGAATTTTTTGAAGCAGGTCTTTCCCTTTTAGGATCTGAAGTTAAATCTATTAAACAAGGAAAATACAGCATCAAAGAAAGTTATGTATTACTTAAAAGAGGAGAGCTATTCATTGTAAATTCATATATACCAAAATATTCTAATTCTTCTTTTTTTACTCATGATGAAACTCGAGACAGAAAATTACTTTTAAGAAAAGCTGAAATAAGAAAACTTATTGGTAAAGTTAAAATAAAGGGATATGCATTAATACCAACTAAAGTCTACTCTAAAAAGAATTTAGTAAAAATTGAAATAGGCCTAGGAAAAGGGAAGAAACTTTATGATAAGAGAGTTGATATTAAGAAAAAAGATCTTAATAGAGAGATTCGTAGAGACTTCAAATCAAAATTAAGCATTTAAATTAGTAAAAAATCATCTACAATAATGTCTTTGGGGGCGATTTGGTTTCGACGATGATTAAGCATTTAAGAGTAGCATGTCGAGAGCTAACTCGTTAAACTGGCAAAAGCACTATAAGTGCCGAACCAATCAATCAACTTGCTGCCTAAATAGTGCAGCAACATTAGCTACTTTTTTCTCATAGGATTTAGCTAATGCAAACAATATGAGACTAGAAAAGAAGTTGGCTTCTTGAGCTTTTCTAGTATTTAAGAAGATCGAAATATTCTCTTTTTTTCAGCTTTGGGAATGTTTTTAAAAAATAAAGCTAAAATAAGCGTGTAGAAGCCCTTATTTAGCTAATTTTCGGACCTGGGTTCGATTCCCAGCGCCTCCACAAAAAAATATATTAGAACCCAATGTTATAGCTCAAATAAAGATTTTTTTCCGACATTCCTTTATATGAAAGTTCTTCATATTGGGCATTGAATCTTAACACTCTTTGCTCTGTGATATTAAAGTTAAACCCTAAAGATACGACAGGTCTAGTTCTGTTAAAATTTTTACTTAAGTCTACACTTGTAATCCCAGAGATACCTGTTGGCTTTAAATTTGAAATATCATGATAGATGTCATATTCAATTCCGCCGCTTCCAAATATATTAAATTTATATCCAAAATCCTTTTTAAATTTTAACCCACCAACAACAGATACAGCTTTATCTTTAATGTCATTATATGTAAGAGGAACACTTACTCCTTCCTCAGTATATCCATCTTGTATTTTCTCTGCATATCTTCCTGCAAAATAGGGAGATAGTTCAAGACTTTGTGTAACCATAATATTATATTTTAATTCAGAGATTAGGTTCCATGCAGTAAGAGTTGTATTTCCTTCTGCCTGCTCAGATATTCCAACTTGTTTTCTTATTATAGTTGCATGCTTTACCTGGTGTGCAGTACCTAATTTTATCTGTAAGCCAGATTTGTCTGAGTTTTCATTCCAAACTCCTAAAACTCCTAAGAGTGGGGTTTCATCGCGCAATGTAAAATTTGAGGGTGTGTCATGATCATGATTTGAATGATGGAATACTGCGAATCTATAATTTTCAGATAATTTTTTTCCGAAAACAAAAACTAAAGATTTAGTTTCTGAATTTGGATTTTTAATTTTGGTATTTCTTGCTCCAAGAGAGATACACATTCCATTTTTTCCAAAAGTATCACAATCATAAGTGTTCATATGAGCGAAATTAACATTAACTACATTAGTAAGATTATTCATTCCTACTTCAACCGTAGAAACTATATCTTCATCGTCACTTGTACACCCTGGTAATGAAGAGTTTATTGAACAATTAGTTGAAGGAGTTATTGATTGAGCAGATTCTGTGACAAGATTCCATGTGGTAGCATCCCCTCCATTTTCTAAAGACCATTCAAACCTATCTCCGGTAGCAGTATTTATATGTGTTCCAGATTGTCCTGTTATGGAACCTGAACTAATTCCAGTCATAATTGAACTATAGGTGGTCCCACTTGCAAGTTCAGATTCTGAATCAACATCAAAATTTAAAGAACCAGAAATACTAGTAAATGCAATTTTTCCAAAATCAGATGCACTATTAACCCTTATATTATAATTTGTAGGAACTGTCCCTGTATAAGTAAGTGTGGATCCTGATGCTCCTTGAGAGTTTGTTAAATTAGTTATTATTCCCTCATTTTTTATTGAATAGCCACTACCAGTTGATACAATTGTTCCTGTGTTAATAATAGTTGTTATGGTTCCAGTGTTATGAATTCCTTGATTACCTGCAGATATTGTTCCCGAATTTATTAATGTATATATTTCTCCAAAGTTTCTTCCGTCATTTTCATCTTTATTATAAATTGCTCTGTTGCCTGTAGCTGTAATATTTCCAGAATTATTTATTGTTTCTATTAAGCCAGTATTATGAATTGTATTTACTGTTGCCTCAATTGTTCCAGAGTTTATAAGTGTTCCTATTTTTCTTTTCTCAAAACCTTGATCTGCATACCATGAAGCAGCTGTTTGAGCATCTCTGACATTAACAATTGCTTTTCCATTGTCTACAGTCCCGTCACCATCTCTATCTGTTGTTATGGTTCCGGTATTATTAAAATTTTCAATTATTCCATCATTTCTTACTGTTTGCCAACTAGACCTAATAGAACCTGAATTATTAAATTCTGTAATTTTACCCCATACATTTACCCAAANTGCTGCATTATCATCTGTAGGATCTGGAATATCTCTAGTCTGTTTTATGGTTCCAGTGTTAGTAAAAACTTTAATATAGCCCCAACCCGCACCTGCCAATTCTCTATTAACCAATTTTATACCCAAAGGTCCTGATATAGTTCCATTATTTTCTAATAATTCAGCAGTTGAATTTCTTCCCATAAGAATAACTCTCTGGTTGTCTCTGGTCTCTATTATTGATCCATTATTTATTATAGTTGTTCCCTCAGTTGACTTATTTATAGTAAGTGGCTTTTTACCATCACCATCATTTACAGTTACACCAGAGTTGATTGTAATTGTTTTTTCTTGTTTTCCTTGTAGAAATATTGCTGTGCAATCATTTGAGACAGTTAGGCTTCCCGATATATAATTTACTTCACCATCTACACATGATGCATTTGCTTCGTTAAAAGTAAGAAGTAGTATTATAGTAAAAAAAAGTGATTTGATTTTTGNCAGCATTTAACTAAATTCTCATGTTAAAGATATCATTTTACAAAATTTAANTCTATAAGGATAAAAGATGCAAAATATAGTAATTGGTACTAATAATAAAGGNAAATTNAAAGAATATAAGTTTTTTCTTTCAGATTTTTTCAATATAATAACTCCAGCAGATCTTGGTATTGATTTCAATGTTGCTGAAACTGGTACTACATATGAAGAAAATTCCTTATTAAAATTAGAATTTCTCAGAAATAAAAATTTAAATATGGCAATTTTGTGCGATGATTCAGGACTTGAAATAGAATCTTTAAACAATGAGCCAGGTGTATATTCTGCAAGATATGCAGGAGAGGATTCAACTGATAGAGAAAATATTAATAAAGTTTTATTAAATTTAGAAGGAAAATCTAATAGAAAAGCTAAATTTGTATGTGCTATTTCATTTTATTGGGAAGATTTCTCTTCTTTTCCAAAAATATTTAGGGGAGAATGCTTTGGGAATATTTTAGAAAAGCCCTTAGGTGAAAANGGATTTGGTTATGATCCTATTTTTTATTATGAAAAATTAAATAAAACATTTGCANATTTATCTGAGGATGAAAAAAATACTATAAGTCATAGAGCTATTGCGATGAAAGAATTACTCTCTAAATTAAATTTTTGATTGTAAATGATAAAAACATAAATTATTATCAAAATATATCCATGAGAAAAAGAAGTACCAAGTTTATATTCGTAACAGGTGGAGTAATGTCTTCATTGGGTAAAGGATTGGCTAGTGCTTGTATAGGTGCCCTTCTTGAAGCTAGAGGAATTTCAATTTCTATTCAGAAATTAGATCCATATATAAATGTTGATCCCGGGACAATGAATCCATACCAACATGGAGAAGTGTTTGTTACTGATGACGGTGCCGAAACAGATCTAGATTTAGGGCACTATGAAAGATTTACAAATGTTAAGTTATCACAATCAAATAATGTAACTACAGGTAGAGTTTATAATGAAGTTATTTCCAAAGAGAGAAGGGGAGATTATNTAGGACAGACTGTCCANGTGATNCCTCATATTACTGATGAGATTATAAGCAGAGTATTTGATTTACAAGGAAAAACAGATATTTCAATTGTTGAAATCGGTGGAACGGTTGGAGATATAGAGAGTCTTCCTTACCTTGAAGCAATCAGGCAGATTAGGACTCAATTAGGGAAAGANAATGCATTATTTGTGCATTTAACATATGTTCCATATATTTCGGCGGCTGGTGAATTGAAGACAAAGCCTACTCAACATAGTGTTAAAGATTTACTACAAATAGGAATTCAGCCAGATATTTTATTATGTAGAACCGACAGGTTTTTATCTAATGAATTAAAAAAGAAAATAGCCTTATTCTGCAACTTAAATGTTGAGTCTGTTGTTACTGCAAAAGATGTAGATATTATCTATGAAGTTCCATTAATTTTTCATAAAGAGGGATTAGATGACATAATTCTTGAGTCTTTAAAAATTTGGACAAAAGAGCCAGATTTATCTAAATGGGAAAATATAGTAACAAAAATTAAAAAATTAAAAAACAATGTAACAATAGGTGTTGTTGGAAAGTATATTGACTTGAAAGATGCTTATAAAAGTCTTCATGAAGCACTTTACCATGCATCATATGAGGCAAATTCAAATCTTTCTATAAAATATATTGATTCTGAAGAATTAGAACAGTCTTCACCAAAAAAATTATTAGAGGGTTGTGATGGAATACTAGTTCCTGGTGGTTTTGGTGATAGGGGTTTTGAAGGTAAGATTTCTGCAATTCAATATGCTCGTGAGAACAATATTCCTTTTTTTGGAATATGTTTAGGTTTACAGATGGCAGTTCTGGAATTCGCGAGGAATGTATGTTCAATTAAAGATGCTCAAACTCGAGAATCTAAGAAAAGATCAAAAAATTATATTATCGATATTATGGAATCTCAAAAGAAAGTAGGATCAAAAGGTGGTACAATGAGATTGGGTCAATATCCTTGTGAACTTAAAAAATCTTCTTTAGCACATTCTGCATATAAGAAAGCTAAAATTTCTGAAAGGCACAGACATCGTTATGAAGTTAATCCTAAATATCATGAAAGATTAAAGAAAAGTGGTTTAGTTTTAAGTGGTTTATCCCCTGATGGAACATTGGTCGAAACAATTGAAATAAAAAATCATAAATGGTTCTTGGCATGTCAATTNCATCCTGAATTTAANTCTAAACCTTTNTCAGCTCACCCACTTTTCAGAGAATTTGTTAAGGCATCGTTAAAATAATGATATGGCTANCAATATAGAAAACCATTCTATATTTATTAAAAATTCAAAATTAATATTAGGATCAATTNCATCTGTTGATAAGAAAAGAAGAACCTATGAAGTTATATCTTTAGATTCAAAGAAAAATTCCTTTGGNTTCAAAGATTTAATTTATGATTTAGAAGATAATAAATTGTCTTCATATAACGAAACAACAGAGATAAGCTTGCATTTGTTGTGGAATAAACTTNTGGGTGAATTCCAAACAATTAATTTGAAAGAATTTATTAAAATATCAATTGATTTCTTTAAGTTGAATAATGTAGAAAGACTACAATTTTTTCTAGATTCATTTAATACAGACATCATTTATTTTAAAATTATAGATTCAGAACATCTATATATTAATAGTGACGAAGTTGTAAAGAAAATTAGTAAAAATTTAGAAGATAAAAAGAATAATGCCAGTCTTAATTCCAAGTTTATAGATTTATTGTCTCAGAAATCACAAATAAATATTGATACATATGAGAATCAAATTGAACAACTCAAGAACTATCTTTTAGGTAAGAAAAAATATAACAAAAAATTTATTCTAGAAATTAAAAAAGAATTAAATTTTGATAATGATTATAAACTTTTTAATTATTTGGTTGATAATAAGATTTTTTTAGAGAAAACNTCATTTATNAATACCAAGTTAGGGCTNGATAANAATTTCACNTATAAATNAACTAANAGATNAAATGTTTCAGNAGCTACTTTAAAAGCATTTACTATAGATGATGAATCAACAAAAGATTATGATGATGCTTTATCNATAGAGATAAGCGAAAATGAATTTAAAATTTCAGTTCATATAACAAATTTTTCGGAATTTTTTAATTATGAATCAAATCAAGATTTAGAAGCACGAAATAGATTCCAAAGTATTTATTCTCCCTTAGAAAATTTCAACTTATATGATTCATCAATAATAGATGACATATCATTAAAAGAGGGNAAAGTAAGAAGTGTAATTTCAATTGTTTTTTTAACAAATAATGAATATGAAATCAAATCAAGTTATTTGGAAAAAAATGATATTTTAATTGATAAAAATTATTCATATAGTGAAGCAGAATATTTATTTGAAAATGATACTAATTTTACAAAAATTGCTGAGTTTGCGAGAGTGCAAAGAGCAATAAGAATTGAAAATGCAGATTTTGATGAATTTAATAAAGATATAACTTTTTTTATAGATGAAGATAATAATTTAAAAGTAAAGCAGAACGATTTAGAGTCTTATCAGATAGTTGCGGAGTTAATGATTTTGGCAAATTCCAAAGCCGCTGAATATATGTTCAATAATGAGATTCCTTGCATTTATAGAAAGCAAGAAGAATCAAAAAACCTAATTATTGATACTTTTGATACAAGTCCTTCTTTCAGTTTTTTTAGGAATGTATCTCAACTAGATATATCAACTGATAGCGGACCTCATAATGGATTAGGATTAAACTTTTATACACAATTCACATCACCTATAAGAAGATATTATGATTCAATATTGATGAGACAATTAGATTTATATTTAAAATCAAGAGATATTCTCTTTTCTAATCAAGATATTGATAAAATTTTGATTGAATTAAGTAGTAGATCAGATATCGCAAGGAATAAAGCTAAGCAATTATATAAATATTGGGCCCTTAAGTATATAGATCAAGCTAATATTAAAGAGGTCGATGTATATGTTTATAATGAATTAAAGAGCTCATACATCATTTATTTTAACAGCTTTAATTTTTATGATTCCATAAGTAAAGATTTATGTAGAAAAACATACATTCGAAATGATAAAATCAGTATTCGTTTTTCTTCTGTAGACTTTGTAAATTTAACATTTGTTGATTTGGAAGAAGTTCTATAGTCATCCAATCANCTTTTTTTTCAACCTTTTTTTTGTTATAATGATAGTGGTTTAATTCAATATATAATATATTTTGTTTTCCAAAGGGGGAAAGAAAAGTGTCAAAAGATAGTTTAAGCATAACCGATAATAGAACAGGTAAATCCTATGAGATTGATATCGATGATGGTAACATCAGGGCCAAACAATTAAGACAAATTAAAGTTAATGATGATGAGTTTGGAATGATGAGTTACGACCCTTCATATGAGAATACTGCTTCTTGCAAGAGTAGTGTTACTTATATTGATGGTGATAATGGAATTCTAAGATACAGAGGCTATCCTATTGAGCAACTAGCAGAAAATAGTTCTCAATTAGAGGTTTCAAAACTTTTAATTGATGGAGAGTTACCTAGTAAAACCGACTTAGATAAATTTATATCTGATATTAAAGAATTCAATGAATTACCTAGTGGAATGGAATCAATAATTAAATCCTTTCCTAAAGATTCTCATCCTATGGGTGTTTTGGTAAGTACTATTGCTGCATTAGGAACTTTTTATCCAGAATCTAAAAATATTCAAAGTGAAGAAGAAAACTATAAAAATATTTGCAGATTAATTGCTCAAGTTCCGATCTTAGCTGCCTATTTCTACAGACACTCACAAGGGCTTGAAATTGTTCAACCAGACAACTCCTTAAGCTATTCTCAAAACTTTTTAAATATGCTATTCAAAGGTGATGATAAAAAATTAAACCCAGATCTTGTAGATGCCATGGATACCTTATTGATACTTCATGCAGATCATGAACAAAACTGTAGTGCAAGTGTAATGAGAGGCACGGGAAGCTCTGAGTCTGATCCATATTCATCAGTCGCAGCAGCGGCAGCTGCATTATATGGACCATTACATGGGGGAGCAAATGAAGCAGTTTTAGAAATGCTATCAAAAGAGATTAAAACTGTTGAAAACATACCTTCATTTTTAGAAAGTGTTCAGAAGAAGGAAGCATTATTAATGGGGTTTGGTCATAGAGTATATAAGTCATATGACCCTAGAGCCAAATATCTTAAAATTGCTGCTGATAAAGTTTTTGAAATCACCGGTACCAATCCATTATTAGATATTGCATTAAAACTTGAATCTATTGCACTGAGTGAAGATTATTTTAAAGCTAGAAATTTATATCCAAATGTTGATTTCTATTCTGGTTTAATATATGAATCAATGGGTATTCCAACACCTATGTTTACTGTGCTTTTTGCAGTGGGTAGAACTCCAGGATGGTTAGCTCAGTGGAAAGAATTTTTAAATGATAAAGATCAAAAAATTGCAAGACCAAGACAAGTTTATACTGGTTACGATTACAGAGATTATTTGCCTTTAGAATCAAGATAAAATTTTACTAATCCTATGAGGAGAACTTCTTCTTAAAGGATTAGTAATATTAATCCAGGATTGATTCCAAGAATTATTGTTATAACAATACAGATTGTTAATATTAGATAATTTATATCTGATATTTGAATATCCTGAAATGTATTTATTTGTTTAGAAGAAAAAAGATTTCTTATGATTTTAATATAGTAATAAAAAGACATTAGAGCCCCAAGTAATATAATTATTGGTATTAAAATTCCGTATGATGAGTAACTCAAAATTACTACATTGAATTTCCCCCAAAAACCTGCAGTCAAAGGGGCACCAGCTAGTGAAAGTAATGAAATAGCAAGAGATAGTGATACAAATGGATTATCTTTGAAGATTCCTTTTAAACTGTTTAGTGTTATCTCCTCAGATGATATTTTTAAAGAATTTAGCGATATATATAGGCATATGTTAGCCAATGAATAAAAAGTTATGTAAATGATTATAAAATCTTTCGCTATACTAAAATCTAATACTGAGAAAAGTAAAAGCATGCCCGCATGAGGAATTCCTGAATAAGCAAGTAGCCTAAGTAATTTTTCTTGCTTCATTGTTAGTATTGAACCGAAGATTATCGATATGCATGAGAAAGCAATTACGATATTATCTGTAATTATTTTATTATTACCGTTGCTTGAGTAATCTTGCATGAATATTATAAAGAAGCATATTATACTAATTTTTGGGATCACACTTAAATACGGTATCAGGTTTAAAGGAGCTGCTTGATATGTATCAGATATCCAGAAATGAAAAGGAAAAAGTCCTGCTTTAAAACTAACAGCTATCAACATAAAAAAGATTGATAATAAAGGTATTAGATCTTTAATTTGCCAAAATTCAACAGAAAAGAATGTAGACCCAGTTGAAGCAAAGAATAACACTGCTGAAAAAACTAAAATTACTGTTGAAAAAGTTCCAAAAAAGAATAATTTTGTTGAAGCTTCTACAGATAACCTAGGGTTTGGACCCATAGCTGTTATTAAATAAATTGGTATACTGAGAGTTTCAAAAGCGATTATTAACATGAAAAATTCTCTAGAAGAAATTAAAAGCATCGAGCCAACTAAAGATAATGTAAGTAGAAAACAATATTCATTGAAATAATTTTTTAATTCTTCAGATTTTGAGTTTGAGACAAAGATCAAAGCAAGAAGTGATGTCGATATCAGTATAAATTTTATTGATTTAGTAAATTCAGTGTTCTCTAAAACACCATTTAAAAAAAGTTCATATGTTGACTGTTGGTAGCAAGTGAAGGCGGCAATTATAAGTCCTAAGGTGAGGATAATTTTATTAGTAATTCTCTTATCGTTCTGATCTACTATGGAATTTATTAGTAGAGAAATCGAAGTTAGTAGAACAACTATTTCTGGTAAAAGATTTGTTATTATATTGTCCATTATTTTAAAAGTAACCTCTCATATGAATTTCCTAGAAGATCTTGTATCAAAGTAGGGAAGACTCCAATTATTAATATCACTGTTACTAGTATTAAACAAATTACAATTTCATGTTTTGAGAAGTCTATAATAGATTTTCCGTTTTCATTATATCTAAAGCAGCAATTTTTTACTGCCCTAAACATGTATATCGTAGTAAAGAAAATTCCAATAATTGGAACAAAAAGTAATAATAATCTATATGCAGAGTTGGAAGAAAATTCGTGAATACCATTTATTATTAAAAATTCAGCTATAAATCCACTTGTTAAAGGGAAACCTATACTTGCGAAGGCAGTAAATATAAAGAAATAGCTAAGTATAGGAGAATTATCCAGCATTGAACTTAGTTCTTTAATCGACCTCGTTCCTTTGAGCTTATGAATTGACCCAACACAGAAGAATAATAGGCAAATTATTAATCCATGTGAAACAATCTGAATTAATCCACCATTTATACCTGTAGAATTTGATGTCATAAGTGCGATAAATATATAACCTATATGAGAAAGTGACGCATAAGCCGCCATATATTTTAAATCATCTTGCCTCATAGCAGTAAGAGCACCATATAACACATTTATCGATGCTAAGATTATTATTAAGTCTCTATATTCTATAACCATTTGAGGCATTAATGGGATTATAATTTTTATAAAACCAATGAGCCCAATTTTCATTAAAACTCCAGCAAATATTATAGAACCCGCTGTGGGTGCTGAACCATGACCATCAGGAGCCCAAGTGTGAAAAGGCCATAATGCAGAATGACAACCAAAGCCTATAATTAGCATTAAAAAAACTAGTGGTGATGTTAAGATGGAATTGTCTAGGTTTTTTGTGATGATTGAAATTTCAAATGATCCAATATTTACAGCAATCATTGCTAATCCAAAAAAAATTAAAATTGATGCTATAAATAAATATATTGTAATTTTATATGAAGCATATTTCTTACTTCCAACTCCAAAAGAAGTTAATATTTTTTTAAATGGGCCAGATATTTCTCTTTTTAAATTATATCCCCAATTAGATATCATTAGGAAAATTGGTATTGCTGCAATCTCATAAAATAAGAAAAATACAAATAAATTATTTGATATAATTAATCCATATATACCAATAGATATTAAAGAAATTAAAATATTTAATTCTAGAAGTCGTTCAGATATTTTAATCGTCGAAAAGAAAGCCGTTAGGATAGTTAAATGAGCTAGAGTTAAAAGTAAGATTGACATTCTTGTAATTTCAAAGCTCATATTTATATTAAATGCTTCAATTAGTGTATATAAGTTAATGTTTAAGCTATCGAATGAGTTGTTAATTAATAATTGTTCATTTGTTATAAATCCCAATAATAAAATTAAAGACAAAATATTAATTGAGATTGGTAAGTATTTAACTAATAAACTATTTTTCCTTAGTAAGGAAACCCCAATTATTGAAATTATTGGTAATAATAAAATTAAAAGTATATTCATAATTTCAACCTAAATCCCATAGACCATCCCAAGTATAATTAAAGATATAATCAGATAAGAAACAATCCTAAAAGCATATGTTCGGGCTAAACCATTTTGAAGACTCTGAAGACTTTTTGACAATTTAAGAATAGAAAAAGGAATTATATTTATTATTCCATCAATTATATTTCTATCAAACCATGCAACGAAATTGCCTAAATTTACAAAAAAGAATTTGTATGTGTTTTTAAAAATATGCTCTATTTCAACAAATGATTTGGTTAATGTAAAAAGTGGATCAGTAAAAACTTTAATTTTTTCTCTATAAAAATAATAAATTATAAAAATTAGAAATATAGACACCTGAATTGACAACAGGAAAGTGTTGCTGATACTTAAGGCTTTTCCACTTAGAGAATTAAAATATAAATCTTTGGTTATTGGACCAAATAGCGAAAGTGCAGCTAAAAAAATCAGAGGAATTAAATAGTACAAAGAGTTTTCATTGTTTCCAGTATTATCCTTACCTCTTTTACTGATAAGTGTAGTAAGTAATCGTGATGAATAAAGTACAGTAAAAACTAAGCTTAAAATTAATACCATAAATATTTCTTTAGATTCTAGGAAAGCTAGATAATAAATATATTCTTTTGAAAAAGATCCTGTTAGTGGATAAATACCTACTAAAGAAAGGCAACCAATTATTAATATTATTCCGATAGGTCTATTTAATGCCACATAACCTTTTAATTCACTAAGCTTGGATTTACCACTTACAAGTATTATGTATCCTGCTAAGAGAAAAAGCATTGATTTGAAGAAGCTATGTGAATAAAGATGAAAGTAGCTTATTATTCCAGAATTTAATCCAAAAGGAATAAGCATTAGCCCTATATGAGACAATGTTGAATATGCTAGAATTTTTTTAAGATCATCTTGATAAAATGCATATATTGAAGTTAATAATGCAGTAAAGGCACCAAAGAACATAATAAATTTCTTCAAACTATCCAGTTCAATAATAATTACGCCGAGTTTAAATAATAGAAAAACTCCAGCAACAACCATAGTTGCCGAATGAATTAGTGCAGATATTGGAGTAGGGCCCTTCATGGCTCTAGGGAGCCAAATTGTAAAAGGATATTGTGCACATTTTGTTAAAACCCCTATGAAGATAAAAGTCATGGGTAATGTGTTAGAAAAACTTGATGCAATTGAA
>NZWF02000019.1 GCA_002701605.2 bacterium | reverse complement strand
ACTATTAGAGGACGAAATTAGAAAAATAAATAAAACTCTTCCTGATGAAATATTAAATATGGAAATAAACTCAAAAGATAAAATAAATATTCCCACTTCATACATATCCTCTGCTGAAAAAAGAATGCATTATTACAAAAGACTGTCTGGAATCGAAACAAAAAATGAAATATTGGAATTAATAGAAGAGCTATTAGATTTATTTGGGCAAGTTCCAGATGAAATTTTGACTTTAATAAAACTAGCTGAATTGAAAATAAAACTTAAGGAAATTAAACTTTCAAACCTTACTATAAACAGAACGAATATGATCTTTAAGCTAACAGAGCTTAAGAATATTGATGTATATGTTAAAAATTTCAGTGGAAAAATTAAAGATGCTAATGCTTTTTTTAACAAAATAACAAACTTAACTATGTTTTTAAAAAATAATGGGAATTTATCAAATAATAGGTTTATAATTGATTTTAATAAATGTGTATGAAAAAAATATTAAAAATAATTATCATTCTTTTTTCAATAAATTTAGCTGATGCAAAATTGGCTGAGAGTATAGTAGCAGTAGTTAATAATGAAATAATACTTTTGTCCGAACTTAACCAACATATGAAAAAAAGCAGCAATGAAGGCCAAGAAAATGATAAGGCTGAGTATCTTACAGAGTTGGTAAATTTAAAAGTACTTGAAATTCAAGCAAGAAAAATGGGCATTGAAGTTACTGATGAACAATTAGAATCGATTATAAAAGAAATAATTAATAAAAATGGTAAGGATGATTTTTTAAAAGAATTAGAGAGCCAAAAAATTAATGAGTACATATTTAAATACAGATTAAAAAATCAAATTTTACAAGAAAACTTAGCTCAACTTGTATTAAAAAATAAAATAATAATTAGCGAAGCTGAAATTGAAAAATATTATGAAGAGAATTTTGGAAAAATTAAAAAAGAAAATTTAATAAATTTATATATTTTTGAATTTAATGATAAATCAGCAGCCCAAAAAAATACTCAAGTTTTTATTGATAATTCAAATGAACTTGTTTTACAGAATGAAATTACTAGACTTGTAAAAAAAGGAGTTTTGAATCAATCCTCAAAACACCTTGGCCTTATCAATCCTAATAAACTATCTCCTGAAATCTCTGATAAATTAATTGAAGCTAAAAAAAACGAGTTAATTGGTCCAATTGTTTATAATGGAAAAGACCACTTCTTTATTATAAAAGATATAATTATAGGGGATATTGCTTTCTTAGAAGCCCGTGAGGGGATAAAAACTAGTTTATCCCAAGAAAAATCGATTAAGCTTTTAGACGATTGGTTTCAAGAGCTTAGAGATAATTCCTATATATCTATAAGATTGTAATCACTTTTCTGAATACATCTCTATTGGCAAACAACTACATACAAAGTTTTTATCACCATAAGCATTATTTACCCTAGCAACTGGTGCAATATATCTAATATTTGGCTCTAGGCTATTTTGGATTGGATAAGCTGTTTTTGAAGAATAATTAAAATTACTATCAATAAGGTCTTTAAATGAGTGTGGAGCATTTTTTAAAGGAGAATCTTTCGGATTATCAATCATTGAATAACTGTTAATTTCACCTCTAATAGAAATCAATGCATCACAAAAGCGATCAATTTCTTTTTTTGATTCACTTTCAGTTGGCTCTATCATTAAGGTTCCAGGAACAGGAAAAGACATAGTTGGTGCATGAAACCCATAGTCAATCAGACGTTTTGCAATATCTTCTTCAGTTATATGGTTATTTTTCTTAATTTCTCTTAAATCGATAATGCATTCATGAGCTACTCTTCCATTCCTTCCGGTGTATAAGATATTAAAATGTTTATTAATTTTATTGGCAATATAGTTTGCATTTAATATAGCTACCTGAGTTGCCTTCTTTATTCCTTCGGCTCCCATCATCATTATATAAATTAATGATATTGGTAGGATAGATGCACTACCCCAGGGTGCAGATGAAATTGGGCCAAATCCTGATTTAGGCCCTGCATCTGAATTTAGACAATGATTTGGAATAAATTTAGACAAATGAGATTTGACAGCAATTGGGCCTACCCCTGGTCCTCCACCACCATGAGGAATACAGAAAGTTTTATGTAAATTTATATGACAAAGGTCTGGGCCAAAATTACCAGGCTTAGATACTCCCACCAAAGCATTTAAGTTTGCACCGTCCATATAAACCTGTCCACCTGCCTCGTGTACCATATTACATATTTTTGAAATGGATTCTTCATAGACACCATGTGTTGAAGGATAAGTAACCATTAAGGCTGCTATTTGATCTGGAAATTCTTGGATTTTATATGCTAAATCTTTTGTATCAACATTACCGTTTTCATCACACTTTATAATCTCTACTCTCATTCCAGCCAAAATTGCACTTGCTGGATTAGTGCCATGTGCTGAACTAGGAATCAAACATATATCTCTTGATGATTCACCTGTTGCCTCTAAAAAAGCTTTTATGGTCATCAAGCCGGCTAACTCACCTTGTGCCCCAGCATTAGGTTGNAGTGATACCTCATCAAAACCAGTTATNTTACACAACATATCTTTAAGTTTATCAATAATAATTTTGTATCCTTGANATTGTTGCTTAGGAACAAATGGNTGTATTGAATTAACGATTGGCCAACTAATAGGTATCATCTCAGATGTTGCATTAAGTTTCATGGTGCATGACCCTAGTGGAATCATTGATTTGTTTAATGCAATATCTTTATCCTCAAGCTTTTTAAGATATCTCAAAAAGTCAGTTTCAGATCCATAATCATTAAAAACTTTGTTCTCCAAATAAGAAGTTTTTCTTATTAAACTTTTTGCAATTGCTGGCAAAGAATCACTAAGTTGATCGTCAATTAAATTAAAATCAAAGTTTTTAATATTAACAAAACAGGATAAAATCTCATATAAATCATTCAAACTAGTTGTTTCATCAAGTGATAGTGAAACTATTTCTTTTGAATAATATCTAAAATTAATTTGCTTACCTAAAGACTTCTTTTTTATANTGGCTATTTTTAAACTCGTTGTTTTTATAGAAATTGTATCAAAAAAAGACTTATATAATATCTGGAATCCNGCATTTTCTAGNGCTTTTGCTAACAAGCGAGTGTATCTATGAACCCTGAGAGAAATCTCTTTTAATCCAATTGGTCCATGGTACATTGCATAAGCTGCAGCAGTAATGGCTAAAAGTGACTGAGCTGTACAAATATTACTTGTAGCCTTTTCCCTTCTTATGTGTTGCTCTCTAGTTTGAAGAGCCATTCGNTATGCAANCTCAGAATTTTTATCAATCGAACGACCAATTATCCTTCCTGGCAATAANCTCTTGTACTGATCTTTACAAGCAATAAATGCAGCATGGGGACCACCAAATCCCAAAGGAACTCCAAATCTTTGTGAAGAGCCAACAGCTATATCTGCACCCATTTCACCAGGGGTCTTTAAGAGAATCAGAGATAATAAATCAGTAGCTAAAATAGAAATTGCACCTTGTGATTTTGCATGATTTATTAAAAATTCAAAATCTTTTACTTCGCCAAGTGTATTTGGATATTGAGCAATAAAACCAAAAAAATTNTCTGAATGAGTAGCAAATAAACTATCTAAGTCTCCTACAATAACACTAATTCCAAGGGGCCTGCCNCTGGTAATCAGCAAATCTACAGTTTGAGGGTGACAAAATTCAGAGACTAGAAAAATATTTTTTGATTCCTTGCATGATCGGAAAGCTAGNAACATTGCCTCGACTGCAGATGTCCCTTCATCCAGAAGAGATGCATTTGAAACTTCTAAACCAGTTAAATCCATAACTACTTGTTGAAAGTTGATTAGCATCTCAAGTCTTCCTTGAGAAACTTCTGGCTGATAAGGTGTGTAAGCAGTGTACCATCCAGGGTTTTCCAAAATATTTCTTAAAATTACATTTGGGGTCATNGTATCGTAATACCCCATTCCAATATANCTTTTAAATTTTTTATTTTTGCCTATCATGGAACTTAGTGATTCCAAAGCTTTACTCTCTGACAAAGGAGGGTCTAGACTTATGCCTATATCTGAAAGTATTTGATTTGGAATCGTATCCAAAGTTAATTCTTCCAAAGAACTATATCCTAGAGTGCTTAAACATTCTTTTATTTCTGATTCGGAGCTTCCAATGTGCCTCGAAATGAAAGAATCAGATGTATTATAAGATTCAAGATTAGAATTATAATTAAGCTTACTTTTATCCATCAATCAAACTCTCATAATCATCAGCAGATAATAATTCTTCAAAATCGTCATTATTNGTTGGCTTTACTTTTATTAGCCACCCNTCAGAATATGGACTTTGGTTTATCAATTCNGGAGAGCTTTCAGCATCTGAATTAACCTCAANCACTTCACANTTTAAAGGTGAATACAAATCTGANACNGATTTTGTAGACTCTACAGCACCAAAAGCTGAGTCTTTTTCGAGGGAATCACCTACAGCNGGTAATTCTAAATAAACAATTTCACCAAGAGAATCTTGAGCATGATCAGTAATACCAATTACAATTAAATCTCCGTCTTTAGATGCCCATTCATGTTCTTTTGTATATTTTAATTCTTTTTTTACTTCTGACATACTTCACTCCTACCTTATAAAAGGATAATCGACTTTTTGTGCAATTTTAAGTGACTTNCTAATCCTTATTTCAAANTNTTTAATNTTANAATANTNATAATCTAATAATGCAAACCCAATACCCTTTTTTAAAACAGGAGAAAANGTCCCTGATGTAACAAATCCGATTTTNGTATTGTTTTTTAATACATCNTANCCNCTTCTTGCTATTGAATTATCATCCATCATAAAACCAATAAAGAAGTATTTCTTATCTGCTAAACGTTTTTCAATGACTTCCTTACCTANAAAGTTAGGTTTATTTANATCTATAAATCGATTTAAATTNAAATCTATAGGAGTGGTTCCTTTTNTGAGTTCGTTTCCATGAAGTGGAAATCCTGCTTCAATTCTTAAAGTATCTCTTGAAGCTAAACCACATGGTTTTATTTCATTACAATTTTCTAACAAATATTGATATACAGATNTTATCACTTCATTTGGTGCAAANATCTCATATCCATCCTCGCCTGTATANCCNGTCCTTGCAATTAAAAAATTATCACCATTAGGACATTTTACTTNAAGGGAACTCGAAAATTTTTCTTCTAAATCAACAATTTTNGTNATATAAAATTTACTTAANGAGTCCAAATTTGATTTAGGAAAAATTTTATTNATTTCTTNAATTGATTNAGGACCTTGAACNGCNAATTGACCATAAAANTTACTTAAATTATTTATTTCTACATTAAATTTATGGTCAAGCTTAAAGAGCCATTCATAAACANTNTCCTTATTTCCAGCATTAACACAAAGAAAAAATCTCTTGTTAGAAATTTTATAGACTATTACATCATCAAGTACTTGAGCATCAAAGTCGCAAATGAAACCATAACGAGCTTGCCCAATTTTCAAGTTTAAAATATTATTGGTAAAAACGAAATCAGTAAAACTTTCAGCATCCTCTCCAACAATTTCGATTTCTCCCATATGACTTACATCAAAAATTCCAATCTTATCCCTTACATGCAAATGCTCATCTTCAAGAGAAGAGAACCACAATGGCATATTCCATCCATTAAACTCAGTAAACTTGGCATTTAATTTTTCATGAATTTGAAACAAAGGAGTAGTATTCATTCTTAGTATATTTTACCTAAAAAACTAAGAATAATGTGGTTAATTAATTGAATTTAATAGCTGTTTGAACTTGTCAGGATGCTCACTTGCCATTTCCGCCAGTATNTTTCTATCTAAATGAATATCCTTTGTTTTTAAAGTGTGAATAAATTTACTATAGGTGTACCCTTCCTCTCTTAGAGCTGCATTTATTCGAGAAATCCAAAGTGATCTCATTGTTCTTTTTTTGGCCTTTCGATCCCTGTAAGAAAAAGCTAATGACCTTAAAAGAGTTTCTTTTGCTCTTCGATAAACATTCTTTCTTTGTCCCCAGAAACCCTTAGTTTGTTTCAAAAGTTTATTTTTTCTTCTCTTACTTGGTACAGTTGTTTTAACTCTCATTTTAAAATCCTATGNAAATACTACTTTTCTTAAATTTGATGCTTTTTTTCCNTCAATTGTATCTGATTCTTTTAATCGTCTAATTCTAGATTGAGCCTTATGAACATTTCCATGGTGCTTACTACCCTTGATGCGCTTGAGCTTTCCATTTGGCTTAAGCTTAAATCTTTTTGCAGCACTTCTATTGGACTTCATTTTTTGTGTTGCCATTTGACTTNTTTCCTACCTTATTTTTTTTTGGAAGAACCATCATAGTCAGATTCTTTCCCTCAAACTTNGGCTCATTATCTAGCTCTCCTGCTTCAGAAACAGAATCAACAATCTTAGTAACTAACTGCTCACCTAATTGTTTATGAACTATCTCTCTTCCCTTGAACCAAAGCCTTATTTTAACTTTATGTCCATCGCCTAAAAAATCTTTGAGNCTGTTTATTTTAACATTAAAATCATTTTCTCCAATGTTTGGCCTAAATTTAATTTCTTTAAGCATTTGTGTTTTAACTTTCTTTTGAGCAGAGGCTTTTTTCTTATCATATAAGAATTTTCCATAATCCATCAACTTGCAAACAGGGGGAGTTGAATCAGGTGCAATCTCAACCAAATCAGTTGAATTATTTTTAGCTTGATCAAGTGCCTCGTTAATTGNAACAATTCCAAATTGATCACCACTTAAACCAATAAGCCTGACTTCTGATGCTCTAATCTCCGAGTTAATACGATTTAACTTCTTCCTCGACGATGAAAAATTTTTTTTTCTTATAAAATAGCCCTCCCAGACAATTGACTCTTTAGTGAATCAATAAAATCTGTTACTTTAAATTCTCCTAGTTGATTACCACCATACTGCCTTACATTTAAAGATTGACTATCCATCTCTGATTTGCCAATTATCGCAATATATGGTGTTTTTGATATTTCGCTTTCTCTAATCTTTAGACCAAGCTTTTCGTTTCTAATATCAATCTCAACCCTTATTCCAGCAGCTCTGAATTTTTTTTCTAAATTTTTTGTATATTCAATTTGATCATCAGAAACAGATAAAAGTCTTAACTGCACAGGTGATAACCANAATGGAAAAGCACCCGCATAATGTTCAATNAATATTCCAAAAAACCTTTCAAAAGAGCCAAAAATTGCTCTATGAATCATTACCGGCTGAAGTCTTTCATTATTACTTGAAATATACTCGAGGTCAAATCTCTTTGGCAAATTAAAATCTACTTGTACTGTTGAACATTGCCAAGATCTACCTATCACATCTTTAATCTTTAAATCAATCTTTGGGCCATAAAAAGCTCCTCCACCTTCATCTATCGAAAACTTTAATGATTTAGCTTTTAACGAATTAATAAGAGCTTGAGTTGAAACTTCCCAATCTTCATCACTTCCAACATATTTGGCAGGTTTTGTTGATACATAAATTTCATAATCATCAAATCCAAATCGCTGAAGAAAGTCAGTTGTTAAATCAATNACATCNTTAACTTCCTGTTCAATTTGTCCTANAGAGCAAAATATATGTGCATCATCTTGNGTAAATCCTCTAGCTCTAAATAAGCCATGCAAAACACCGGATCTTTCATATCTGTAAACTGTTCCAATTTCAGCAAATTTAACTGGTAAGTCTTTATAGCTTCTAAGCTCACTTTTATAAATCATAATGTGAAATGGGCAATTCATGGGCTTNGTAAGNTAACTATTAGTATCTATTTCCATAGGGGAAAACATGTTTTCGCTATAAAACTCTGTATGTCCGCTTGTTTCCCATAAGTTTGCCTTTGCTATGTGCGGGGTATAAATAAGTTCATAGTTTGAATCAATATGTTTTTCTCGCCAGTAATTTTCAATAACATTACGAATTGTAGAGCCTTTTGGATGCCACAAAACTAGTCCTGGTCCAATNTCATCAGTAATTGAGAATAAATTGAGTTCTTTTCCTAGCTTNCTGTGATCTCTTTTTTTAGCTTCTTCAATCATTTCTANATGTTNTTTTAAATCTTTTTTATTAAAAAANGCAGTGCCATAAATCCTCTGAAGTGACTCTCTGTTCTCATCNCCCCTCCAATAAGAACCCGCCACACTTAAAAGTTTAAAAGATTTAATAAAAGATGAATTTGGAGCATGTGGTCCTCTACAAAGGTCAAACCACTCACCTTGTTTATAAATTGTAATATCTTCTTCTTCCGGTAAATCATTTATTATTTCTATTTTAAATTTTTCATTAATTTCTGAAAAAGTTTTAAGAGCATCACTTCTAGTTAATCTTTCTGGAACAAATGAAACCTTTTTGTTGATAATTTCATTCATTTTTTCCTCAAATAAAGCTAAATCGGCTTCTGTAAATGTTTGTTCAGTAAAAAAATCGTAATAAAAGCCATCATCTATAACGGGGCCGATAGTAACTTTTGTATCAGGGTAAATACTCTGAACAGCTTCAGCCAAAATATGAGCTGCAGAATGCCTAATAAGGTCCAACCCTACCTTTGAATCAGAAAAAATAGGATCAATTTGATCTCCATCTGAAGGATAAAAATAAAAATCATGTAATCGTCCNTCTACTAACCCACCAATCACTGATGGATCTAATCCCAGTTTNCAAAACACCTCNCCAATATTCAGTGCCTTATCAGATTCCACAATTTGATCTTTTACATAAAATTTCATATATCTAAAATGAGCACGAGTGGATTTGAACCACCGACCTCTTGCATGTCAAGCAAGCGCTCTCCCCCTGAGCTACGCGCTCAATTACTACAAGAAAGTATTGTAAATTCTGCTTTTGATAAATCAAATTTTGTTGTTTCCTNTGATTAATTTATAATATTANAATTATGGATATAAAAAATAAAAACATCATATTAGAATCAAATATAAAATCATGTCCTCTAATCAATAGGGGAAAAGTTAGAGACCTNTATGATCTTGGTGATCAACTTTTAATTGTTTCATCTGATAGAATTTCAGCATATGATTCAGTTCTAGCTTCTGGTATTTATGCAAAAGGTGAAGTGCTAACTCAATTATCNAAATTTTGGTTTTCACTAACAGAAGATATTGTCGAAAATCATTACATAACTGATGATATTGCAGGNTTNTCGCAAAAATTAGCGGATGACTTAGATGTGCTTCAGGGCAGATCAATGGTAGTNAAAAAAGCAAAGCCACTTCCTATAGAATGTATTGTTAGAGGGTATATAACAGGATCTGGATGGGCAGAATATAAAAAACAAGGAACTGTTTGTGGTCTTAAATTAAACGATGGATTAGTAGAATCAGAAAAACTTAGTGAGCCAATTTTTACACCTTCAACAAAAGCAGAGCAAGGTGAACATGATGAAAATATCAACTTTGAACAATGTGTAAATATAGTAGGAAGCGATATTGCTAATAAGGTTAAAGATTTATCAATAGCAATTTATTCTAAAGCTAGAGATTATGCTGAAAG
Source organism: bacterium (assembly GCA_002701605.2). Lineage (GTDB taxonomy): Bacteria > Desulfobacterota_D > UBA1144 > UBA1144 > UBA1144 > TMED126. Next base: position 7,176 of record NZWF02000019.1, on the reverse strand, counting down.
TAAAGGAATTCTAATTGCGGATACAAAATTTGAATTTGGAACACTAGATAATGGTGAAATAATCTTAATTGATGAAGTCTTGACTCCTGACTCGTCCAGGTTTTGGCCAAAAGCTTTATATGAAGCTGGTAGGGGTCAAGAAAGTTACGATAAACAAATTGTCAGGGATTATTTAACTTCAATAGGTTGGGATAAAAAACCGCCTCCCCCTGAATTACCAGATGAAATTGCAGAAAAAACATCTAACAAATACATAGAGGTATTAGATTTATTAACCCAGTAGTTGAGCTTTTTCTCAAAACAGTTTTATCAATACTTCTTTTGTATATAGGTTCAAATTTTTTAATTTCTAGTTCAATTAATTTGGCTAAAAAACTTCAAATCCCTGATTTAATCATTGGTGTTACAATTATTGCAATAGCAACCTCTCTACCAGAGTTATTCGTTTTGATGAATTCAGCAACTAATGATCAATATGGATCTAATTTAGCCTATGGAACAATACTTGGAAGCAATATTGCCAATACAGCCTTAATATTGGGTGGATGCATACTTTTGAGCAAAAAAAATTCCTTTATAAATAATCTAACAAATTACAAAAACCAAATTCATTTAATTTTTTTATCAACAATAATATTTGCTTATCTATCCTTAAAAGGATTTGGGTTAATAGAGCTTAGCTTTAGCTTATTGGTAATACTTTTTATTTTATCGTTTACAAATATCGAGCTAAATAACGAGCTTAATAAAACAAATGAAAAATCGTTTTTAGTAAAAGACTTATTTGTGATTATATTTTCAATTACGAGCATATGGATTGGTTCGAATCTTCTTGTTAGTAGCGGTATAGAGCTAATTGAAAAATTTAATGCCACCTCAAGTCAGATCGGAACAGTTTTTCTAGCACTTAGTACTTCTGCTCCAGAAATATTCACATCTTTAATTGCAATTATAAAATTCAATAAAAGTGGTTTCGTTGTTGGGAATGTAATAGGTAGTAATATTCTAAATATTGGAATTTTCAGCATTATTGGTATTACTTATAATCTTAGTTATTTTGATATAAATGTAGCAAATATTCTATTGCTTATAGCATGTGAAGCTTATGTATTAATATTATTGTATTCGATATATAAAGAAAAAAGTATCAGCAATAAATATGGAGTAATTTTAATTCTGTTTTATATTATTTTTATTTATAAATTATGAGCCTTATATTAGAAGAAATAACTGAAAACACATTAGAATTCCAAGATATTACATCTTTTAGAATTTTAGCAGGCATTGAAAATGAAAATTTAAATTATGTTAGTAAAATTTTAAAGTTAGAAATCCATTCGCGTGGATGTGAAATCAAAATAAACGGAAATAAAAGTAATGTAGAAAAAGCCTCTGAATTACTTAAAGAATTTTATGAAATAATTAAGAAAGGATATCATCCAAAACAAAAAGATTTTGAATCGGGGCTTAATATTTTAGAAAGTAACCAACATAATCTTGAAGAAATATTCCTTGATACTGTTTGCTTGACTACTGATAGAAAAACAATCGCACCAAAAAGCATTAATCAAAAACTCTACATAGACTCAATAAGAAAGAATGACCTAGTCTTTGGTATTGGCCCTGCAGGAACTGGTAAAACATATTTAGCAGTAGCCATGGCTGTTTCATATTTAAATTTAAAAAAAGTAAAAAGGATTATATTAACAAGACCTGCTGTTGAAGCTGGGGANAAATTAGGGTTTTTACCNGGNGACTTAAATGAAAAAGTTGATCCATATTTAAGACCATTGTTTGATGCCTTAAATGAAATGATTGATCCTGAACGAATTGCTAGGCTAATTGATAGATCNATCATCGAAATAGCTCCTCTAGCATTTATGAGNGGAAGAACATTNAANGATTCTTTTATAATTTTAGATGAGGCACAAAATACAACAACATCTCAAATGAAGATGTTTCTTACAAGATTGGGNTTTAATTCAAAAACAATNATTACCGGGGACATCACNCAAATAGATTTNGAAAAAAATATAAAATCGGGATTNATTGAAGCCCAATCCTTATTAAATAATATTGATGGTATAGCTTTCAGTTCNTTTTCTAACAATGATGTTGTCAGGCACCCATTAGTTAAGAAAATTATAGATGCCTACAAGTAAAGTATCTGGTCTCTTTCAGGACCTACAGAAACCATTGAAATTTCAACATTAAGATAATTCTCAATATATTTTATAAAATTAATTAAGTTTTTTGGAGGATTTTCTTTATTTAAATCATCTGTTTTCCATGATTTAAAGTTTTTATAAACGGGCACTACTTTGTTTAAATTGTCTAAATTCTGAGGAAATTTTTTAATAAGTCGGTTACCTATTTTATATCCAGTACAAAGTTTAATCGTATCAAACATCGAGAGTATATCAGCCTTTGTAATAACTAATTGATCTAGTCCACATATGTTTACTGAATGTTTTAATGCAACTAAATCAAGCCACCCGCACCTTCGAGGCCTACCTGTAGTTGCACCATATTCTGCACCAAACTCTCTTAATGTAAGTCCTTTATCGTCCAACATTTCTGTAGGGAAAGGTCCATGGCCCACCCTTGTAGTATATGACTTTGAAATGCCTATTGATTTAGTAATTTTCGAATAAGGTATACCAGTGCCAATTGAAGCATTAGCAGAGATTGTTGAAGAAGAAGTTACAAAAGGATAAGTACCGAAGTCAATATCAAGCATAACTCCTTGGGCTCCCTCAAACAATATACTTTTATTTTTTTGAGATGCTTTCTGCAAATAGTCTTCAGTGTCTGTTACAAATTCTTTTAAATATTTATATTGTTTATTTAAATCACTTAAAACTTTTTTCAAAGTAAAGCNTTTTTGTTTAAAAACTCTAACTAAAATTTTATTTTTTTCGTTAAGNGACATAGACAATTTANTNTATAAGGATTTTTTATCTTGAAGATCAATGAAACGAATTCCTTGCCTTGATATTTTATCTTCATAACATGGGCCAATCCCTCTACCAGTTGTTCCGATTGCATTTTTTCCTCTTATTATCTCNCGTCCCTTATCTAATGCCTTGTGGTGNGGTAAAATCAAATGGGCAAGATTACTTATTTTTAAGTTATTTTTGGAAACCTTATAGCCCTTCTTCCTTAGCTGCTTTATTTCATCAACTAAAACTGATGGATCTATAACTGTTCCATTCCCAATGACTGAAATTTTACCTTTTCTAAGAACACCTGAAGGAATATGATGTAGAACTATTTTTTTGTCTTTTACTATTATAGTATGTCCGGCATTACTTCCACCTTGAAACCTAACAATAATATTAAATTTTTCAGATAGTAAATCTATAATTCTACCTTTCCCTTCATCACCCCATTGTGCACCAACAACTACAATATTTTCTTTTATCATTTAAATTTCTTCCTNNGATAATTCTTCAAANGTATCAAATCTAGCNAATAAATTATTACCTTCATCTANCAACTTAATTTTTTTTAATTTATCAACTTTAATTAGCAACTGGTAATTAAGATTGCNAATGTATTTTGATTCAANAATTCTGACCTGAAAGGCTTGATTNGCAAAAAAATCCTTAATTTTATAAGCCAAAGATATATCTTGATTNTTTTTTAACTCAATTACTGCAAGTGGCTGANTTAAGGTATCAAATTTAATATTTTGTANAATTGGTAATACATTTAAAGCAAANCCNATTGCAGGAACATTCAATCCATAATTCGAAAGAAGATTNTTATATCTACCTCCAGACATAANATGATCTTTAATTTCAGGAACACTTATGTCAAAAGTAACATTTGAATAGTAATTAAAATCTCTTACATCTAGCAAATCCAGCACACATTCAATCTCTGGATTAATATTTTCCAATTCTTGTTTTAAAAAACTAATATCTTCTATTTCTTTTTGTATGGNCTTGGGGAAAGACCCTAATTTAATTTTTTTGTTCAATGCAAAAGGCATAACAATTTTCTTTATAAATTCTTTCTCTCTTTTTGGCACTAGTTTAGATTTTGATAAAAGACTTATTGAATCAAAATCTTTTTTATAAAATAATGTTTTAATTTGATCTTTAGAAAATTCTAATTTAGAAAGTATGTAATTTACCAATANTGAAGAATTAAGTGTAACAACNTGCCTAGGGAACCCTAATTTTTTTAAAATCTGNGATCCAAGCTGGATTAATTCCAAATCATTTNCTACACCTTCTGTTCCTATTGATTCACAACCTATNTGAAAAATTTCTCTTGGATCTTTATTGGAATCAAGGTTGTTTCTTATTATTCTTTCAGAATAACTAAGCCTTANAGGTAAATCTTCCTTTGAAAAATTTGATGTAACATATCTAGCAATTTGAGGTGTTGTATCAGACCTTAAACCNAGAACATCTCCAGATAAAGGATCAATCATTTTCATTATTTTCTTTNTATCATCATCTTTTGATCCTANGGAAATAGAGTCAATATTTTCGAATAGAGGAGTTATAACTTTTTCATATCCATTTGTTTCAACTTCCATGAAAAAAATCTCTTTGACATAATCAAGCTTTTTTATTGTATCTAATGAATAGTCCTTAATACCTAATGGTAATGAAATATTGTTTATCATTTAAAAATCACTTGTTCTATACTTTTAACTTCATCCATATTGGCAATAAATTCAAGTGTCTCTTCATCAACGGGAGAATCTACAGAAATAAAAGCTAATGCNAAACCAGTGTTGTCATCCAATTGATTACTTAAATAAAGCCTATTAATGTTAATTTTCTTTTTTCCTAAAGCATTNCCAAGCAATCCAATAACTCCAGGTTTATCATCATTTTCGATCATTAAAATATTGCCTTCAGGAATAATATCTAAACTATGATTATTGAATCTGGTAAATCTAGACTCTTTNTTNCCAAAANTAGATCCAGATATCGAAAATTCAGTATTATCTGTTTTAACAATAACCCTTATAAGGCTTGAAAAATCACTTGAAGAAGAAAGCTTTGTCTCAGTTAACTTTATACCTCTTTCTTCNGCAATTAAGGGAGCATTAACAAATGTTACTGGNGCACTCATTATAGGNCTTAAGTAACCCTTCAAAACTGATATAGTTAAAGGTGCAACATTAGATTCTGTGATCAANCCACTGTATTCAACTGTAATATNTTNAACNCCNGACTTNCAAATTTGACCCATNAAGTTGCCCAACCTTTCTGACAATTCAAGANAAGGGTGTATTTTAGACAANACCTCTANATTCATCGATGGCATATTAACAGCATTAATAACAACTTCGTTATTAACATATTCGATAACTTGTTCNGCCATAGCAATTCCTACTTTAGTCTGGGCCTCTTGTGTAGATGCTCCAAGGTGGGGAGTAAAAACAATATTCTTTTCTTTATCAAAAATAGGCGATTTAAAATCAGGAGGCTCTTCTTCATAAACATCAATAGCAAGGCCACCAACCTTTCCTGAATCTAAAGCTTCTGCTATATCTTCTTCATTAACTATGCCTCCTCGGGCACAATTAATAATTATTACACCGTCCTTCATTAAGTTTATTGAACCTTTTGAGATTAAATTTTTTGTTCCTGATGTGAGTGGTGTATGAACCGTAATAATATCAGCATCTTTAAAAACTTCTTCCATATCAACCAAATCTACAGGCATATTCAAATTTGTGTCTTTTGAGATAAACGGATCATGTGCAATTACTTTCATGCCGATACCTAAAGCACGCTCTGCTACTAATCGTCCAATATTCCCAAGCCCAATAACGCCAAAAGTCTTCCCATATAATTCTTTACCTTGAAAGCTTGATCTTTCCCATTTTTTGGCCTTCATTGAAGCAAAAGCCTGGGGAATATTACGAACTAAAGAAAAAAGAAGAGCAATGGTGTGCTCAGCAGTAGTTATAGCATTAGCTGAAGGAGTATTCATTACTATGATACCTTTTTTAGATGCTGCAGACACATCAACATTGTCCACTCCTATCCCTGCTCTACCAATTAATTTAAAATTATCATCTAGTATATCAATTATCTCGGAATCCATTTTAGTTGCACTTCTTATAATTACAGCTTGATAGTTATTAATTATTGACTTTAATTCTTCTCTATCAGTTTTTTTTCTAACATCGACTTCGATTTCAGGATATTTTGCAAATAATTCAAGTCCTTCCTTTGAAAGACCATCAGTAACTAAAATTTTCAATTAAATTCCTCCAAGTGTACGAAATAAAAATATTTCAGTGATAAGTATATATCAAACTTTAACCAAATTGATAAAATATTTTACAAGGTATAAGATTAAATGGTGGATAACGAAAAAAAGCTTACCTTTATCGAACACTTTGGAGTGTTAAGAAAAAGTTTTATAAGAATAGTAATTTTTCTTATTGTCTTTTTCATTCCATGCTTCTACTTTAGGGATATTCTAATGGATCTCTCATTACATCCAATTCTAGAAACACTTCCCAAAGATTCTAAAATAATATTTTCAAAGCCGACTGAAGGTCTTGCCACTAACATCAAACTAGCCTTCTTGACTAGCATTGTACTAACAACTCCCCTAATAATTTATGAAATTTGGTCTTTCATAAAACCTGCTCTTTATGAAAATGAAAGATATTTTTCAGCAATAATAATTTTCTTGGGAACATCACTTTTCTTGCTTGGATCTCTTTTTTGTTTTTTATTTGTTGCTCCAGTGGCATTCAACATATTGCTTAACGAATATACATCAGAAGTGATTACAGCTTTCCCAAATATTTCAGAAACAATTGGATTCTTATCATCATTAATTTTAAGTTTTGGAATCATATTTGAATACCCTTTAATAATTTATCTTTTGTCCAAATTAGGCTTAACTTCTGCAAACTTCCTTGCTTCAAAGAGGAAATACGCTGTACTTATATGTACTATTTGTTCTGCTATTTTAACTCCAACAACAGATGTTATATCGATGATGTTCATGCTGATACCTCTTTTGGTTTTTTATGAAATAGGAGTCCTAATAGCTAAAATAACAAGAAAGAGAAATTGATATGGGAAAGTATTTATGTAAGATTTATATTTAGAATTTGGGGGGTTACTTATGGAATATGAAAAATTAGTTTCATCTAAATATATAGAAGAATTTGTTATTGGCGAG
>NZWF02000010.1:3691-34274 GCA_002701605.2 bacterium | reverse complement strand
AAAAGTGACGACTATTCTACTGCTATATTAGGCCCACCTAGTATTGATTCAAAATATGATGATGGTTTTTCAGATTCTATATCTAATTTAAGATCTGGAGATAATTTTGATTGGAGTATTGGTGCATCTTTAATAATTCCCTTAGGGAATGATGATGCGAAAGGAAAACTTCGATCTAACGAAGCAAATAAGGCTAGAGAAACAATATTGCTTGAACAACTTTTAGACCAAGTAGCTCTTGAAGCTAGATCATCATGGAGAGATGTAGCATCTAATCTTCGAAATATAGATTCTACTAAAATAGCTTTTGAATTACAAAAAGAAATACTTGAAAATGAGCAAGAAAGATTCAACATTGGCCTTTCTAAAACAAATGATGTTTTGGAGGCTCAAAAAGAATTAGAACAGGCAGAACTTATATATAATAAGGCAATAGCAGAATATAATTTATCATTAAGTAAGTATAAGTTTTCTTTGGGGACTTTGATTAAAGATAATAAGATAATTTTGGACGATTAATGTTTAAAGTGTCTTACACCGACAAAAATCATAGCTATTCCATGTTCATCACAAGCTTCAATAACTTCATCATCTCTAATTGATCCACCTGGTTGTACTATAGCTTTTACACCTGCCTTAGCAGCCTCATCAATTCCGTCTCTAAATGGGAAAAATGCATCAGAAGCCAGAACAGAATCTTCAGTCCCATAATGCTCCTTAGCTTTTATAGTCGCTAATTGAACAGAGTTAACTCTATTCATTTGACCAGCACCAATTCCAACCGTTTTATTGTCTCTTGCAAAAACTATTGAGTTTGACTTAACATTTTTGCAAACTTTCCATGCAAGTTTTAGTGTATCTATCTGATCATCTGTTGGCTTAGTTTTGGTAGCAACTTTAAAGTCAACAAAGTCTTCATCTGATGTATCATCACTATCTTGATATAGAACACCACCTACAACTTTTTTGATATCTTTTAACTTAGCACCTTTGGACTCAATAGGAGGAGATTCAAGAACTCTTAGATTTTTTTTAGTAGAAAGAATTTCTAGAGCTTTCTCTGAATATCCAGGAGCAATTAATACTTCAATAAATGTTTTCGAGATTTCATCAGCAACATCCTCATTAACTTCCTTGTTGAATGCTACAATTCCGCCAAAAGCACTCACAGGATCACAATCTCTTGCATCTATGTATGCTTTGTGAATATTTTTATCGGTTGCGACTCCACAAGGATTATTATGTTTTACAATTACACAAGCTGCTTCTTTAAATTCTTTCACTGTTTCAAAACATGAATCTGCATCATAAATATTATTTAACGATAACTCCTTGCCTTGTAACTGTCTCGAATTTGCAACACATGCTTCTTCTACTCCAGGCTGAATAAAGAAAGAAGCTTCTTGATGAGGGTTTTCACCGTATCTTAAATCATATGCTTTTTCAAAATGCAAAGTTAAAGTCTCAGGCATTTTATTTTTAGTATTATCAGTGTTTAGTATTCCTAGGTGGTTGGAGATAGATGCATCATAATTTGATACATACGAAAAAGCCTTTTTTGCTAGTCTATAATTAAACTCAGGAATTACCTTTAGCTTGTCTTCGTGACTATTCTTTAAAATTTCATCATAATCAGATTTATCAACAATTACGGATACATCTTGGAAGTTTTTGGCCGCAGCTCTGACAATAGTTGGCCCACCGATATCAATATTTTCAATTGTTTCCTGGAACGAAACTCCATCTTTTTTTATAGTTTCTTCAAAAGGGTAAAAATTAACAACAACTAAATCAATAGAGCCAATTCCATTCTGATCAATATCTCTTATATGATCTGGATTATCTCTTATTGCTAATATTCCACCATGTATTTTAGGATGCAAAGTTTTTACTCTTCCATCTAACATCTCTGGGAACCCTGTAATTTCAGAAACATCTTTTACATCAATACCAGATTCGCGGAGAAACTTTGCTGTTCCACCACTTGATATAATTTCAACACCATGATTTGATAGCTCTTTTGCGAATGTGTCAAGACCAGACTTGTCCCAAACACTTATTAATGCTCTTTTAATGAATTTCATAGGGTTACATATATTTTATATAGATTTAAACTTTTTTAAAGATATGATTTTCTAACTTGCTTATATTCCTTATTTATATTAAAAATTAAATATATGAAAGATACTTATTTTGAATTAGATACTGAGAAAAGATACAAAAAAGGACTTAAATTGTCAGCAATGAAAAGCTCAGAAATTGTTGATTTATTTATTGATGATCATGAAATTATTCTTAAATCTCTAAAAAAGAATAAGAAAAAATTGATTTTAGCTTCTGAAATGTTTTTCGATACTTATACTAACAATAGTCGGATTTTCTTCATGGGGGCTGGAACAAGTGGTAGGTTAGGTGTGATTGAGGCTGCTGAGCTACCTCCAACTTTTGGTACGAATAAAAATTCAATTATAGGTTTAATTGCTGGTGGAAATAAGGCATTGGTGACCGCAACAGAGGGTGCTGAAGATAAAAAACATTTAGGAATAGAGAATTTAAAAAAAAATAAAATAAAAAAAGGTGATTTAATAATTGGTATATCCGCAAGCGGTAGGACCGAATATGTATTGTCTGCTTTAAAATATTACAAAAAAAGAGGAATCAAGTCAGTTTTTATAACAACTAATAAGCTGACAACAATGGTTTCAGATTTAGATATTTCGTTTTTAGTTGGTCCCGAATTTATTTCAGGTTCAACAAGGCTTAAATCAGGGACAGTAACAAAAATTGCTTTAAACATTATAACTTCAATGGCTATGATCAAAGCAAATAAGATTCTAAATGGATTGATGATTGATATTAAACCTACAACAAATAAATTAAAGGCTAGGTGCATTAGAAACACTGCTATTATTCTTCACTTAAGCTTAAGTAAGGCTGAAAAGCTTCTTATTAAATCGAAATGGAATATTAGAGTAGCGATTATTATGAATAACAAAAGCATGGGTTATAAAGATGCATTAAAGGCTAGCAAGACATTATCAGTTGGAGAAATTATTTAAGGGATAAAAGATGAAGATACTTGGTATTAATTCAGGGACATCAGTTGACTCATTAGACATTGGATTATTTGAATGTAAAGAAAATAAAATTACTTTTATCAAAGGGGTTGAAGTTAAGTATCCGAATGTATTGAGAGAGGAAATAAAATCTTTAGGACCAAATTCTTCAATTTTAAATTGTGATAGAACATCAATAAATCTTGGAAAATTTGTTGGCATGAAAACTAATTTATTTCTGAAAAGTAATAACTTAAAAGCTTCTTTAATTGGCATGCATGGCCAGACTATTCATCATTCTAATGAAGTAAATAAAACAACAACAATTCAAATAACGGAGGCTGATTTGGTTTCGGACATTACAGGTATTAATGTTGTCCATGATTTTAGAAAAAAAGATGTTATTAATGGAGGCTCTGGAGCACCCTTAGTTCCTATACTAGATTTTTACTTATTTTCTGATATTAAAAGACCTTTTATATGTCAAAATTTAGGGGGAATTGCTAACACAACCTTGGTTCATAAGACATTTAAACAATCTATAGGATATGATTCAGGTCCAGCTAACTCTATATTAGATAAAATTATATATATACATAGTCAGGGTAAGAAATCTTTTGATAAAAATGGAGAATTAGCACGAAAAGGGTCTGTTAATCGTGAATTGTTGGAAAAAATGTTAACTAACTCTTATTTTAGAAGAAGACCACCAAAGTCAACAGGGAATAGGGAATTTGGTATCGAATATGTTTTAGATTTATTGTCATATGTTGAACAAAAAAATATAAACCTGAATGACTTATTGGCAACAACAACAGAGCTTACTGTGGAGTCAATTGCTTTATCATATGAGCAATTTATTTTAAAGAAAAATAATATTAAAAATGTAGTGTTATCAGGTGGAGGTATTAAGAATAGTTTTATGATATCAAGGTTAAAGAAAAGACTTCCAAAATTAAATTTCAAATTTTCTGATGAATCAGGAATGCCATCTAAATATAAAGAATGTGCATTATTTGCATTGCTTGCATATCATAGGATTAAAAATAAAAAAGTAAATTTATCAAATATCACAGGTTCAAATAAAGAAATTATATTAGGGAAAATTTCATATAAATAATGACTGGTCTACACAACTTAATAATTCCAAGAGTTAATATCAACTCTAAGGAATCCATATCAGACGCAATTGAACTGGTAAAAGAACATGATTTTGATTCATTTATTATCTTTTCCTCTGATATTGTAAAATTTGATAAGGTTGAGCCTTTTAAAATTGAAGATTTTTATTATTTTATTGATCAAATTAGCAAATTTAAAAAACATCATTATTTGTATATAGATGCGGAGAGGGGTTTCGGTCATAGGTGTAAAGATGGATTTCTTTATGATAAGAGTTTTATAGGACACGATGGCAGAGGATTAAAATTAGTTTTTGATAAAATAAATCATGAACTTAAAATTAATAAAATTTTTTGTAATTTAGCCCCTGTTGTTGATATTGATAATAATTCCGAAAAACTTTTAAAAGATAGGACCCTTGGGAGAGATGTTGATGAAATAGTTCAAAATGCCAAAATTTTTTTAAAAAGTTGTTCTGACAATAATATAGTTGGTTGTTTGAAACATTTCCCAGGACATGGAGCAATTAAAGGTGATACACATGATTTTCTAGCAAGCTCTGATTCATCTATTAATGAGATTTTAGAACTGCATGCTAAATCTTTCGAGAAATTGTTTCAGGAATGTGATTTAGTTATGATAAATCATGGATGGTACAAAGCATTCGAAAACAAGCCAAAACCTGCATCAATGTCTTACAATATAATCACAGATTTGTTAAAGAATAAAATGTCTTATAATGGGCTTATTATGATCGACTCCGTTCGAATGAAATCTCTAGCTGATAATTACTTAGAAAGGGAAATATTAGATGGGTTTTTTTCAGCAGGAGGAGATTTATTCTTAGATCCAATTAATCCTATCGAATGTTTAGAGTATATCGCTAAAATTGCAAAGAAAAATTTAGATCATTTTCAAAGTAGAATTAATAAAGTTTTAGATTTTAAGAACAAGTTTAAATACCATGAATAGTTTAAGCAGTTTAGATTTAATATTAGTTAGTAGCTATTTATTTTTCACTTTGGTTCTTTCTATTTATTTGAGTAGAAATTCAATTAGGAATATTGATAATTATTTTAAGACCGAGAGCCAAATGCCTTGGTGGCTCCTTGGGACATCAATGGTGGCAACTACTTTATCAATCGATACACCTATTGTGATTATTGGTTGGATAAACGATCCAGGAATTTGGAAAAATTGGTTCTGGTGGTCTTTTTTATTCACACATTGTATTGTAATTTTTTATTTTTCAAAGTACTGGAGAAGAATAGGTGTTTTGACTGATAATGAATTAATTAACTTCAGATATTCTGGTGCTGCATCAAAAGGTCTCAGGTTATTTAAAGCATTTTATTTTTCTACTTTTTTTAATTTGATAATTTCAGCATGGATTATTACTGCCTTTGTAAAAATATTTACAATATTAATTGGCGACAATGTTTATTTATTACTTGGTATTTCAACATTTATAGCAATGTTCTATACAACTATATCAGGCTTAAAAGGTGTTATGATTAATGATTTTATACAATACTTTATTGCTTTCGCTGGCTCTATTTTATTGGCTATTTTCATAATAAATTCTGAAATTATTGGTGGTTTGGGAAATTATTTTCAATTAATTAAGGAGCTTCCTAGAGCTAACTTAATTATTATTCCAGATTTATTGAACACAGATGATTTTATGACATTTTTGGCTTATATATCATTAGTTTGGTGGACATCACATAATTCGGATGGTGGTGGATATATCATTCAACGTCTTTGCTCCGCAAAAACAGAGCGAGATGGAGTTTTAGGAACAATATGGTTTGTAATTAATCATTATGTTCTAAGGTTTATACCTTGGGTTTTTATTGGCTTTGGTTCACTTATTCTTATTAATGAATTTCCTTTAAATACTGATACCGAACAGATATTTCCCATTTTAGTAAGAGATTATTTAGGATCGGGATTTAAAGGCATAATGATAATTTCATTAATTGCTGCATATATGTCTACTATAAGCACCCAGGTAAATTGGGGTTCATCTTATCTGGTCAATGATATTTATAAGTATTATTTTAAAAACTCTTCAGAAAAAAAATTAGTATTTATTAGTAGAGTTTTCTCTGTTGTTTTCTTCGCCTTGGCATTTTTAACTGCTTTCCTTATAAAGGATGTTGGAAAGGCTTGGATTTTTCTTTGGAGTGTTAGTTCAGGTTTAGGTTTCTTTTTAATTGCAAGATGGTTTTATTGGAGAATTAATGCATGGTCAGAAATTTCAGCAATTTCCGTATCAATTTTCATAACAATAATTTTTTTCGTACTTGATAGTTATGAAATATATAGCCCAACATTCTTTGATAAACTTCTCATTATTCCTATTTCAGTTACTTGTGGTCTAATTGTAACATTCATTACAAAGCCAACAGATGAAAGTGTATTGAAAAATTTCTTTTTAAAAGTTAAGCCCGCTGGTTTCTGGGGACCTTATGGAAGAGACAAGGTAAAGAAAATTGATTTAAAAAATATTCTTTATGCTTTCTTATTTCCAATGGGTATTCTGTTGTTGATTTTTTCTATAGTAAAATTTGCGACCGGAGAAATATATCTAGCAACACCACTGTCCCTTATAGGTTTGACTATAGTAGGATATATCTTTTTTGATTTATACAGTGAAAGATGATCCACAACCACATGATGCTTTGGCATTAGGGTTATCAATTCCAAATCCAGTTCCATTTAATCCATCAGAAAAATTTAATGTTCCACCTTCAAGGTGTTCAAAACTAAACCTATCAATTACTACTTCGATGTCTTCCTTCTTAAAGACATTATCAGAATCTGACTTTTCATTGTCGAATCCCATTTCATATTCAAAACCTGAACAACCCCCAGGAACTACTCTCACCCTAAGAAACATTGTTTTATCATCTTCGTCTAATAATAATTTTTTTATTTCATTTGCAGCTTTTTCACTAATATTAAACATATATATATATTAAAGCATTTATTTTTCTTATCAATAATCATAATTTTTCATCTTTATGCTATATTAGCTTTATATGTCCTTAATGAAATTAATATATGATTCATCAGATAACTCACCGGATTTATTTTATGCTTGTAAGTTTAAGGCACCTGATCCAATAGTTTTTTTTGAATTTAAGGGAAAGAGCCACTTAGTTTTAAATGATTTAGAGATAGATAGGGGTAATACTGAAGCAAAAGTAGATAAAATCCTTAATATAAGAGAGTTTGCTGGTGATGATAAGAAAATATCAATTACAAGTATTTTAAAAAATATTATAAAAATTTATAAGCCAAAAAAAATACAAGTTCCATATAACTTTCCAAGTTATTTATTTAAAAAATTAAAAGAAGGTTATAAGAATATCGAACCATCATCTGAAACAATGTTTTATAAAAAAAGATTAATAAAAGATAAAATTGAAATTAAAAATATTCATCAGGTTATGAGNAAGACAGAAAGTGTTTTGTTAAAGATTGCAAAGATTATAGAACTATCCAAAGTTAGAAAAGGTGAACTTTATTATAATGCNAAAATTTTAACCTCTGATTTTTTAAGAAATTTTTGTCAAAAAGAACTTGCGGAGTTAAATTTAAGTTGTCCAGACTGTATCATTGCCTCTGGTTACCATTCCTCGCTTCCCCATCATCATGGTTCTGGCCCAATTAAGGAATCTAGTCCTATTGTAGTAGATATATTTCCTAAGGATTTAAATAATGGTTATTATGGGGATATCACCAGAACCTTTTGCAAGGGAACTCCAACCCTTGAACTTAAAAAAATGTATAGAACTGTATTGAAAGGACAAAGAATAGGATTAAAACTAATCAAAGCAGGAGTAAATGGTTCATTGGTTCATAAAAAAATTGAAAATGAATTTAATCAAAAAGGTTTTTTTACATCTCATACTGAAAATGGATCCCAAGGATTTATTCATTCAACGGGACATGGTTTGGGACTAGAGATTCATGAAGTACCAAGAATATCTAAAGTAAAAGAAATCTTAAGAGAAGGCAATATTGTTACAGTCGAACCGGGATTATACTACCCAGAAATTGGCGGAGTAAGAATTGANGATACAGTTTTAGTTACAAAGACTGGCATTAAAAATTTGACCTCTTTTCCGAAGGTCTTAACATTATAATTATGAGTAATTTTAAAAAGCTTATTGAAACTACAAAACAATTAAGATCTGAAAACGGTTGCCCATGGGACAAGGAGCAGACATTTGACTCATTAAAGCCATACATTATTGAAGAAGCATATGAGGTCATATCAGCATTAGATAACAATGATTATAAAAATTTAAAAGAAGAGGTTGGTGATCTTCTACTTCAAGTCTTATTTATTTCAAATATCGCCGAGGAAGAAGATATATTTACCATTGATGATGTGATATTTGAACTTAATAGAAAACTTATAGAAAGACACCCTCATGTTTTCGGTAAAAAAACTGCAAAAACATCAAATGAAGCAAAAAAAATTTGGGATCAACAAAAAAAAGAAAAGAAGCCTAATAATGATTTATCCTTAGTTTACCCTTCTACCTATAGAGCCATTAAGGTTTCAAAATTTTATTCTAAAAAAGGNTTAGAATTTACAAATATTAACGAAGTATTTGATAAATTAAATGAAGAGATACATGAGTTTAAGGATGCATTAATANCTAAAAATAAAAATGATATAGAATCTGAGATGGGTGATATATTATTCACAATCAGTAATTTATGCAGGTTAAATGGCTTAGATCCTGAAATTGCATTATCAGAATCTACTAACAAATTTATTTCTAGAGCTGAAAAATATCANAAAATTAAAAACGAAAAGAGTATTCCAAATGATGAAGCATGGGATAAAGCTAAGTTATAAATCAAGGAATTTATATATTAATTTATAACCATCATCTAATTTGTTTTGACTTGAATTAACNATATCTTCTGAAAAATTTTTAAATTTATGATTTGATAAATTCTTATTATTTTCATAAATTAAAAATGGTACATACTCATAGCTGTGTGTTCTTAATTCAATTGGTGTAGGATGATCTGATACTAAAAGAAGTTTGTAGGCTTCTTTTTTTTGGTCTAGACCNTTCAAAAGTGGAGAAAGAACTTTACTATCTAAATCCTCAATNGCTTGAATTTTCTTTACATAATCTCCCTCATGTCCGGTTTCATCTGGGGCCTCAATATGTAACATTAAAAAATCTTTTGATTCTAACTCTTTTAGACCTGACTGAACCTTACCTAAATAGTTAGTATCAAGATATCCTGTGGCACCCTCGACATTTATTATATCCATCGAAGCACAGCTTCCTATTCCTTTAACTAAATCAACAGCAGAAATTACAGAACCGGTCTTTTTAGTTAAATCAAAGAAGCTTGGAAGAGATGTTTTTTTNCCCTGTCCCCAAAGCCAAATATCAGATACTTTTACATTTCTAATTTCAGANTCTTCACTTCTTAGCTTTGTTATTAAAGTANTAGCTTTTNTCATAAATTCATTAATTTTTCTTGAATCGTGCCCTTTTGGGATAAAATTCTCTATGTTTTTCTCTAAAATATCATGAGGAGGTGTGGTTTCAAGATTCATCTTACCTTCCTTCCAAATTAAAATATGACGATAACTTACACCAGGGTATAAAATAAATTCATGATCGTCCATATTNTTTTTTAAGTAATCAATAATCTTTTTTGCCTTGCTAGTTTCAATATGCCCTGCAGAATAATCTTCCATAATTAAATGGCCATTCGTTTTCACAAGATTTATTAAATTGCATCTATATGCAATATCATTTGGACCTAAATCAATCCCGATACTAGCAGCTTCAAGAGGCGACCTACCAGTAAAATATTTTCTAGGATCGTATCCCAGAACACTCAAATTTCCAACATCACTTCCCGATTTAAAACCTTCAGGAATATGGTTCACTGATCCTACTTCCGAGACAGAAGTAATTTTGTCAATCGTTGGTGTGTTTGCTGCTTGAAGTGGGGTTTTATTGTTCAGTTCTTTTATTGGCCTATCAGGCATTCCATCAGCTTGAATTAAAATATATTTCATTTAATTGCCAAGTGCTTCTTTACATTTTTTTAATTGTCTTTCCGCATGGTATGAGCTACGAACCATGGGCCCTGAATCAACTGANAGCACAGATTTTCTATTCAAAGCATAATTTTTTAAATATTCAAATTCTTCTAAAGAATAGTACTTNCTTACATTTATGTGGTCTAAGGTCGGCTGAAGATATTGNCCTATATTGATTATGTTGCAATTAACANTTGAAAGGTCNTCAATACATTNTTCAATTTCATCAATGGATTCGCTTAACCCTATCATGATTCCCGATTTTGTTATTATCTTACTTTGTTCTTTCACATAGCTTAAAAGTTTTAGTGANCTTTCATAATTAGCTTGAGGTCTCACTGATCTTTTCTTGTCACTTCCAGTATTTTGATTTAATTTGTAAAGTCTTTTTACTGTCTCAATGTTATGATTAATTACTTCAGGGCCAGCTTCTATTATTAAATCAATTGCCTCTGTTTTACCAAGAAAGTCTGGGATTAGAACTTCAACATCAATATTAAGGTTTAATTTTTTTATTTCTTTGATGGAATTTGCAAATATTTTTGCACTCTCAATATTCTTATCATCTCTATTAACCGAGGTAAGAACTATATGACTTATATTTTCGTTATTTTTTTTAATATTTTCTATACCTCTAGCAAGTCTTTTTGGTTCAAGTTGATCAATTAATCCGCCATATCCAGTTTTTACAGCACAAAATCCACAGCTTCTAGTACAAGTATCACCAAGTATCATGAAAGTTAGAGTACCCATACCCCAGCACTCACCAAGATTTGGACATTTGGCTTCTTCGCAAACTGTATGCAGTTTATTCTCCTTTGTTAGTTTTTTTAACGAGCTATAGTTTTCACCTTTAGGAATAAGTGATTTGATCCATTTTGGTTTATTTATCAAATTATTTACCCTCTATTTGAGATTTTGATTCAATGGAAGCTATTTTTTTTTGTAGTTCAGTTATTTTCATACTTCTCTGAACAACGGTTATTCCCATAGAAATTAAGCAGATAATAACCCCTATGAAAAAACTAATAATAATTAGTATCGAATTGCTAACTATTTCGTTTTCAAAAGAGTAGAAAAAAATATCTAATGATAAATTAAATTCAGATAAAAAAACTTGTTGATTTTGAAATATAAAAATTACTGTTAGTACAAATATGATTGAAATTAAGGAAGCTTTAATCATTATATGATGAGTTTAACACATTTAACTACCGGGGCTATAGAGGTAAAGAATTTTATGTGTAATTGATCTATAGAATTCTTTATTTACCAAGGCAGAGGGTATAAATTTATCAATTAATTTTTCTTTCTTTTTAGGATAATAATCTAATTCAAGGTCAGTTAACCCAATTTTGTTTTCAATATACTGCTTAGCATTATTTAAACCACCCAATGAATCAATTAACCTTAATTCCTTTGCCTGTTTTCCAGTAAAAATCTGGCCTTTTGAAACAATTTCGATTTCTTTTGTATTCAATTTTCTTTCTATTTTAACTATTTCTTTAAACTGCTCGTGAATATCAATCAAAAGATTGTTTATTAATTCTTTTTCTTCTGCAGAGAGGGCTTTAGTAATACTAGAGGTATCTTTGAATTTTCCTGATTTTAATACCTCTATATCTAATTTTATAAATTTAAGTAATTCAGAAAGATTATAGTATTGGCTTATAACACCTATACTTCCAGTTATTGAACCTGAATTTGCCATTATGTGTTCAGCACCGCAAGATATCATATAGCCTCCTGAAGCTCCAATATCTACAATACTTGCGACAACAGGTAAATCAGATCTCAAATCTTTTAGTGAATTATATATTTCTTGAGAAGATCCAACTGTACCTCCTGGCGAATTAACTCTAACAATTAGCCCTTTTATATTTTTATCGGACTTGATTTTTTCTAGATTTATCAGGTAAATCTTTGGATTTTCTATTACACCATTTATTTCTAATACAGCAATTCTCTCTCCCTTAATGACATTGCTGAAAGAACTAAAAATAAACAATACTACAACTAAAGAAATTAGAATATATTTCAAATTAAAAAATTTCATTATCCATTAAACTTATTTTTTAATAAATCACCTAGAGTTGACTTAAACTCAACTTGAGATTTATTAAAAGAATTAATTGCCTCCTCTTGTCTGATTTTTTCCAGTTTTTTTTGGTTAATTATAATTTTTTGGTTTTTATCATCATATTTTTCAACAATACCAGAAATACTTGAACCTACTTTTGATGCAGCTGTAAACTCTTCATCTAAATAAGATTTTGGGATTACCGCTTTACAGTGCTCATATTCATCTACTAATAATCCGAAATCATCAATTGAAATAATTTTCAAGTCAGGATATTTATCGCCTTTCTTATATTTCTCTTTAAAAATATTCCATGGATTCTCAGAGTTGTGCTTTAAGCTAACCCTTAAAGTATCTTCCATGGAAGAGAGACCAATTAGTTTTACATTGTATCTATTTTTCAAANTTATTTCACAGTTCGATTTGTCCCAACTTATATCTTTCTTGCTCATTACAACTTTTAATCCTGTATTAGTAATACCCAAATATATATTTTCTAATTCTTTTCTAAACGAAACTTCAAGAACTTTATTTGAATTATTTTTCGCAAATTCTTTTTCTGGACTATCCGTAGTTATTTTGATAGAACCAACTATATTTTTATTTTTTTTATTAAATTCTATAATTTGAAATTTTATTTTATCTCCTAATCTAAAATGATTGGTGATATCATTTTTTGAGATTTTCTTCCAACTACATTCACTAATTGGTATCAACACATCATAAGAATTTTGAATTTCTACAAATATGCCAAAATCTTTAATATTAATTATAGTTCCTTCAATCTCCTTTTTAGAATTGAATGAATCAATTATATATTGTGTTGGNTCATCTTTATCTTCTAATAATGTAAGATTTATTTGATAATCTGAGCAATTTAAATCTAAGATCTTAAATTGTCTTATTTCATCTTTCTTGAATAATGTNTTTAGATTTTTTTTGTTACCCCAAGTTAAATTATCTCTTTGAACTTCAACTTTATATTTATTGAATAAAACAATTATAGAATCATTTTTAATATTGCTAATTTTCCCTTCAATATGAGTTGGGTTTTTGTCTTTCAAAATATTAAAAAAATTATTTTTTTTAATATTATCTACTTCCACTGTTGATAACTCATATTCTNCTTGATTAGATATAATTAGTGATTCAATGATTTCATTTTTTTTATAGAATTTAGCAAATACATCTTTTTCCATATTTTCTCTTGATATAAATCCTTCAATAAAAGTTTTCTTACCTATATTTACAATTATTCTGTCTTTTGTTTTTGCTAAAAAAAATGCTTCAATAATTTCTTTTTGNTCAAATTTACTTTCGATTTCTTTTATTTCATTTAATTTTTTGATTTTTTTTGTTGAAAGTTGAGGAAACGAGAATGAATCGTCTAAGAATTCTGCGTCTATAGGTTGATTCTTTTCTAGTTGCANTAATTCTAATTTATCAAATTCTTTAATATCTATTCTTCCTTCAGATTTATATCCAAAATTAATATATACATATTCGTCATCTTTCCTCAAGAATTTTCCAGTCACTATGTTTCCTTTTTTNGGAATTTCTATCTCTATATCTTGTAATTTGGGTTGTTCCATTTTACACCATCATTAAGTTGTCTATAGTCTTTTTTATAAGCCAAGGTGGAGTTGATGCACCTGCACTAATTCCAACCACTTTATCTTTAAAATTAATATTTAANTCAGAAATTTGATCAAATGTTTCTATTTGATGAGTTTCTGANTTAATATCTTTACACATTTTCGTTATTTCCTTTGTATTGGAACTATTTTTACCACCGATAACTAGCATAATATCTACATCCTTAGCAATTTCAACTGCCTCAATTTGTTTATTATGAATATCATCGCATAAGGTATCTATTANTTTAAGTTCTATTTNTTTTATTTTTTTAAGNTTCTCTACAACTTTCCAGAAATCTTCAACTGGTATAGTCGTTTGAGCTACAACACCAATTTTTCTTTTTTCTTTAGGTAGTTGATCTAATTGGTTGAGGTCTCTAATAATCGTTATATCATCTTTCGCATAACTCTTGGCACCTATTATTTCCGGGTGCTTATGATCACCGACTATTAGTACATGAAACCCATTTTCATAAAGNGACTTAACAGCAAACTGAAGCTTCTTTACGATCGGACATGTCATATCTACAATATTTGAATCGCTAGATTCTAAGGTATTTTGATCATCAATTGTAATTCCATGTGCTCTTATTATAATTGTCCCCTTTTTATTTTNAATTTTATCTAATACTTTTAAGCCTTTCTTCTCAAGTTTTTCAATTGTTTGGGGGTTATGAATTAAAGGTCCATAGGAAAAAACATTTTGTTCTTGAACTAATTTTTCTTCCGCAGTTGATACAGCTTTTTCAACACCAAAACATACACCTGCACTATCAGCTAAAATAATTTTTTTAGCCATCTATTNNAATCCTTTCACTAATTTTGTTAACTACATTATCAATAGANAACTTAGAAGTATCAATAATTACTGAATCATTAGCTGGGTGAAGTGGGCAAATTTCTCTTGTTTTATCAAGCTCATCTCTTTCNTTTATTTCCTCTAAAACTTTAGATTTGTTAACCTTGATTCCTAAAATTTTTTCCAACTGATCTGCACGTCTTTCTGCTCTAATTTGTGGATCAGCATCTAAATAAAATTTATAATTTGCNTCAGGAAATACATATGTACCCATATCTCTNCCTTCAGCTATATAATCTTTTTTTCTAACTATTCTTTTTTGCATTTCTCTTAANACNCCACGAACAATTTCTAAAGATGCAAACTTNGAGGCAAGCTTAGANATTTCACTTGTCCTAATTTCGTCNGTTACATCTTCTGTGTTNAAATAAACCTTATCAANCCCATCTTCATTGATAAACTGTATATGAATATCTATTAAGAGTTTTTTTAATTTATTTGAATCANTCTCTTTTATATTATGCATGTCNGCATAGAGTGCNAGAGCCCTATACATTGCTCCAGAATCNAAATAATTAATATTCAGTTTNTTCGAAATTATTTTAGCTACAGTTCCCTTACCTACACCAGAAGGGCCATCAATTGTAATAATCATATTATATATTTTTTCTGAATTGTTCAAAAATTTCAAAGAAATTTGGAAATGATATCGAGACACAATTGGAATCTAAAATTTGAACTTCATTGGTACATCTAGTTGCCGCAATAGCTAACATCATTGCAATTCTATGATCAAAATGACTTTTGCATGTTCCTCCATTTAATATTTGTTTACCTTTTATTTTAATATCATCATTAATTTGATTGATATCTGCTCCAAGGTTACTTAATTCAGATACTATTGAGTTTATTCTATCTGATTCTTTATATCTTAATTCGGTAGCACCTAAGATATTTGAATCTCCTTCTGCCAAACTCATTGCAAGAGATAATATGGGTATTTCATCTATTATCAAAGGGATATCTTCTCCACTGATATCTATTCCTTTTAAATTGCTATGCTTAACTAGTATGTCGCCTACTTTTTCTCCACTTATATTAGAAATGTTTTCGTACGAAATATCTCCTCCCATTTCTTGAAGAATTTCAATAAATTTAATCCTCGTAGGATTCAAACAAATTTTTTCAAGCTTAATAGAAGAACCTTCATTTAAAAGTGAACCCACAATAAAAAAGGCCGCACTTGAAGGATCATTAGGAATATCAATCAAATCATTTTTAATTATAGGGTTGGGAGTAATTTTTATTATATTATCCTCAACAATAATATTATCAGTAAAATACTCTAGCAGTATTTCGGTATGGTCCCTAGATTTTATTTTTGTTTCAATTGTTAATTCACTTTCACCAGTGAGTCCAGCAAATATAATAGCAGATTTAACTTGTGCTGAACCTGAATCAAGCTTTATATGTCCGCCTTTTATTTTGGAACCTTTAATCTTAACTGGAAATTTACCATCAGTTGTATATATTTCTGCACCAATTTCTTCTAAAGGAGTTTTTACTCTATCCATTGGTCTTTTTCTAAGAGATTCATCACCATCTAATACTGATTCAAAATTTTGTCCTGCTAAAAGTCCTGTTAATAATCTAGCAGTTGTCCCAGAGTTTCCACAATCAATCGTTTCAGGAGATGGTAAATATTCTCTGATACCAGTACCCCTAGTAAAAAATTTACCATTGTTCTCTGCAAACATGACTCCGATGGCACCAAGCGAGTACATGGTTGTTTTTACATCGTCTGATAGTAATAAATTAGTAATTTTTGTCATATCTTTGTTAAAGCTTGATAAAAAAACAGCCCTGTGAGAGATAGACTTGTCAGGAGGTATGTTAATCTCACCAGTAAAAACAAATTTAGATTTATTTACAATATATTCACTCATTTATTACCTCGCAGTAAGATATAATAACCTTAAATTATAATTATGAGTAAATTTCTTAAGAAAATAAAAAAAGCTTTAGTAATTGGCATCGGTGGAGGAGCCGATATTGTTGGAACAATACCAATGAAATCATATCTTGAAGAGCATGGAATTCAATGCTTGTTAGGAGGGTTACCATGGGAAAGGTATTCTATTGATCCTTATCCAGGACCTAGAAGCTTTGATGAAATTCAAAAAAAGAAAAAATTTAATGAAAGTATATGTTTTATAAATAATAAAACTATTACTAAGGATGGTCTTCAATTTAGTGAAACTAAAGTGGCAAATTTTGTAAANAATAAAATTATTTTTATTAATATTTTTAATTCAATTAGACAAATTGCAGCNGACTTAAATGAATTCATTAAAGATCAAGAAATTGATTATGTTGTTGGGGTTGATGTTGGAGGTGATGTGTTAGCTATAGGTGATGAAGAAGGATTGGCAAGTCCTCTAGCAGACTCAATAATGTTAAATGTGCTTAAAATTCTTGAGGCGAAATGTTTAACNCACCTTGGTGTTTTAGGCTATGGGAGTGATGGGGAATTAAAAATAAATGAAATTAATAAATGTATGGCAATAGCATCTTCAAAAAAAGGGTTGGTAGGGTCAGTTGGACTTTCTGTAGATGCTTATAAAACCATGAAAAAAATAATTAAAAAAGTAGAGACTGATGCAAGTAGAATTCCNTTGCTATCTTTTGAGGGTTCTTATGGAAATCACCCTATAAGAAGAGGAAGAATTCAAGTCGAGGTTCACCCAATGTCTCAAATAACTTTTTTATTNAAACCCACNGTTGTATTTAAAAATTTATCAAAGCCCTCACAGCTTATATCTAAAAGCAAAAGTTTTTATGAATCGAATNANATACTATTANCTAACTCTATTTCTTCAGAATTTAATTATGAAGTCAGNAAGCANATGGAANCTACTTCATTAAAAANTAAAGAATAACAGGGATTGTAAATAAGGAGAGCAATGTTGATACAAATACTATAGATGCAACNCTATCNGGATTTTTATTATANTTGTCNGCTAANATAAAATTAAATACAGCNGATGGCATTGAGTATTGGATTATAAAAACTTTAATNAGCAAACTGTCGATATTAAAAAAACTACAAATCACTGAACTTATAATAAAACCNTATGTAAGCCTNATGCAGCTTAATATTATATCNCTTTTTATATTTATTATTTTTGTTTCAGCAAGTTTATGTCCTAAGCTAAACATCATTAAAGGGATACATGTTGTTCCTATTAATTTTAGTGAATTATTTATTGGCTCATAAACTTTAATATCATAATTATTTAGTATCAATGCTANTGCAACAGTATAAATCAATGGAACTTTGAAAANTTCTTGAAGGTTNCCAATTCCATTAATAAATGCTATTCCAACTGAACAATGTAAGAAGAAAACTATTGTTGTAAANAGAATAGCATAATCNAATGCTTGTTCTCCAAATGCAAANAGAACAATAGGNAATCCAAGATTTGCAGTATTTGGGAATATAATTGTNTTTAGAAAAACNTTNGGGTCTTTATTTATAGTTCTTAGNACCAGGTAAATTATTGGNACTCCAATCAGGACAATCATACCACCTATGTAAACAATATTTAGAATCTCGTTTAGCTTTATGTTGTCACCAATTAATGAAGTAAAAATTAAACAGGGAGTTGCAAGATAAAGTAGTATTAAATTAACTGGTTTCATATTGGTTGAAGTAAATTTGCCAAATAAGAATCCGACTGATACTACCAAAATAACTGGCAATATTACTTCAAAAACTTTTAACCAAAGATCCATACTAAATTTTACACATAAAANCTACTAATTGATTTAGTATNTATGAAAAAATGAGATTTAAATAAATANNAAGATATAGTTAAAATAAATATAAGNCTTTTTTAAAATGTTATCATAATACAACATATTTAAATTTTTGAATATTTGGAGGNAANTTGATATATGTGGTTTTTAAGAACTANTGCAACATGGTCCACTATATTGCCCAGACTAATTTTGGCATTAACATTTATTCCTGCAGGATGGAGTAAGCTTATAGATTTCCAATCAAAGGCATTATCATGGCAAGTTAACTTTGGCTTTGAATACTGGCAAACTGGTGTTGCTGTTTTNGTGGAGTTTTTTGGTGGCATTGCGATTGCTTTGGGACTTTTGACTAGGCTTTCNGCATTCGGAATTATTGCAGTTATGATTGTTGGTATTTGGGTTGCCCATTTAAANAATGGTTTTTACCCTACTTACGACACTTATGGTTATCAACTTTGTTTAATTGGCTTAGCTTATGTATTGCTTTTTACTGGNGGTGGAAATTATTCTTTAGATAAAAGATTTTTTTAAGGGAGTCTTTTCTTTATTAGTTCCACTGCAGGTTGGTCGAAAGGATTAATACCTAGTCTTATTCCGATNAGAGTAATAATAAGCTCAAACATTATAAATAAACTTCCAAGATCTGCTGGACTCATGTCCTCAATTTCCATTTTTAAGGTTGGAATGTGTTTTTCTTTAAGAGCAGCTTCAGTAGCATTTAATTCCAACAAATTNGCATCATCTATGGATTTATTAATACTATTTGATTTTTTTGAGGACAACAAAAATACAACTTTATCCTTAGGGCCATCCAGAATGAGTTGCATTTGTGAGTGCTGATCTTTTGGTCCAAGGTATTTGATAGGTGTTAATCCAACTGAGTATCCTCCAAGATTTTCTTTACCGATACTTTCACCTATTAATTGCATTAACCATTCTGAAAAAGAATCTAAGTGATTATCGTATGGCATTAAACACAATATATTCTTCCCATTTCTGTAGTTATTTATTAGAAAGTTACATACTGATTCAATGAGTATAAAATTCGTTTTTTTCTGTGTTTCTAAAAAATTTAATGCACCGTCATGCATTTCTAACCAATTGAAATTATTTATTTGACATGGAATATATGTAGATTTACTTAGTACAGAGAATCTACCACCAAGCTCTTTATTTACATCAAATACTTTTATATTTTTCTCTTTAGCTATTTTATTTAGTTTTGAATTATTTGTATCGGTTATAAAGAAAACATTTTCTGAACTATTAATTTTTTTTAAAACTTCATTGAACAAGGTTATTACTTCAAAAGTATTCCCAGATTTACTTATGAATAGGAACATTGTTTGATTAATATTTAAGTCTTCAAAAATTTTATTAAATTCTTCTGAATCAAGGTTGTCTATTGTGTAGGTTTTTTTTGATAGTAGTTCTGGAAAAATTTTAAAAATAGATTTCGTTCCAAGTGTGGAACCACCAAATCCAATTAAAATAAGATTCTCAATATTTTTCAATTGAATTGAATTAAGCTCAATTTGACTATGTGGTTGAGAANATAGTTCTTTGATAAATTCAGTTGTCAATAGTAGTTCCCTTTCTTCCTGGGATACATTACTAGTCTCACCAATGTCTATATCAAAATTTATTTTTTTGTTAATTACCATTTGATTACAGCAGAGCCCCAAGCAAAACCAGCACCAAAGACAGAGAATAAAATATTATCACCTTTTTTTATTTTTGACTCATTCAGAGCTTCGTGTAATGCAAGCAAAACNGAAGCAGATGAAGTGTTTCCATATCTTTCGATATTCACATAACATTTTTCCAAGGGAAGTTCCAACCTTTCCCTTGCCGCTTCAATAATTCTCATATTTGCTTGATGCGGAATAAAAAGGTCAATGTCATTAGGGTTAAGATTAGCAGATTCAATAGCCTCTAATGAATTTGACTGAATAACTTTTACTGCTTCTTTAAATACTTCTTTCCCTTCCATTTTAAGGAAGCGATATCCATTGGGGTCTTTAGATCCTCCACCTGGTGTGTAGAGTAATTCTGCTTCTTTTCCACTTGCTCCAAGGCATACTGATAAAATTCCAGGTTCATCACTTTCTTCAAGTACTACAGCTCCAGCACCATCACCAAATAAGATGCATGTACCCCTATCTTTATAATCAGTTATTTTTGATAAATTTTCTGAACCTACAACCAATAACTTTTTTGCTTGCCCGTTTTCAATTAATGCTTTTGCAACATTTAAGCAATATATGAACCCGGCACAGCCAGCAGATAGATCAAATGCAAAGACTTTTCTGGTTTCAAGTCTATCTTGTAACAAGCATGCAACAGATGGTGTCATATAGTCAGGAGTAACAGTTCCAACAATTATCCCGTCTATCTCTTTAGGATCAGTTTTTGAATTTTTTAATGCTTGAACACAAGCGTCATAGCACATGTCTGAAGTTGCTTTATCTTTATCAAGAATTCTTCTTTCCGATATCCCTGTTCTAGCCTTTATCCATTCATCGGAAGTATCAACTAAAGCCTCTAAGTCTTTGTTAGAAAGAATTTTATCTGGGATGAAGATTCCTGTTCCTGAAATTTTTGCAAAACTCAATGTATATCAAACCTAATAGAACTTATTATTTTAAATTATCTAACTAAAGTCAATTTTTAAAATTAGCCAACTCATTTTTGAATTCATTATAAAGGTCCCAACTAATTATAAAAGATAAAAAAATTTTTTTTGAATTGTCATACAAGCAAAATTTTAAGTCTTTCTTACTTAAAAATGATTCCATTTGACTAATATCCTCATTATTATTAATTGAAATAAGATGAGATAATGATTCGATATTTAAATGATTTTTGGAAAAATATAATTTTAATTCAATAGTTGGGAAATCACCTTGCATTATGCTATTGATTACGAATTTAAAATCTAGATCACCCAAATTCTGTATATTGCAAAGTGAGGATGATTCTTTTTTAAATAACATTATTACTTCATCTTTCAAATTTATGACTTTTGAACCTTCAACTATAAATTCGAAATATCCTTTAAATTCATCTTCTGCAATTAATGCTCTTGATTTTTTTATCATCGATAGAGTACAATTGTATAAGCTACACTTTTAGTTATCAAGGAGGAGTGTTAATGACAGCTATAGCTATTGCCCTAGGAATGATTGCTTTATTTTGGATTGCAGCAACCAATTTTGGTGCTGATTCAGGATCTTCAGCAGATGCTGCAAGTGGAGATGCCCCGTCACAGAGGCCTGCTTCAGACTCTTTAACAGATGGTACACCACCAACTGCTGATGGTTCATCAGATCAGTCTGAATTTGCATCCGCAAAAAAATAAATAATTTTATCCAGCAAATGATTCAAAGTGGATGAAGTTTTGTAGATTCAATATCGAGTCAGGTAGTGGTTCGTGAGAAAAATGTTGGGGGCTAATTGTCCTTGCAATCAATTTGGTCCCTTCAATAATTCTCATACTTGGTCTTGTGTAATAAGAATCAGCATCAACTATGTATACATTTCCCATATTAAATGCTGGTATCTTGTTTAGTTCATTATTATTCAATATACAATCGATATCATTTAAAGTTTTTTCTATACTCCAACCACAAGGCATTATAAATATAAAATGTGGAGCATATTCTTTTATTTGATTCCAATTAACAATTTTAGATTTCTCTTTACTTATACTTAATCCACTTTGACCACCAGCAATCTCAATCATTTCTGGAACCCAATGACCTGCTGAGTATAATGGATCCAACCATTCCATAGCAAAAACTCTAGGTCTATCAATTACGTTTTGTGTTGAATTTTTAATTTTATTAATTTCATTTTCAAATTTATTTTTTAATTCCTGTCCAGCCTTACTTATTGATAATCTTTCTGCAAGCTTTACTATTTCGTTTGGTATCCCATTAAGATCAGAGGGGGAATAATCAATAATTTCAGCTTTTAGATTTAAGTCTAAAGCATCGTTCCTTGAAACAGCACAAACACTACATGTTTCTTGGGTAATGATAAAGTCAGGACTGAGCTTATCTATTAAATCTCTATCAAGTACAAATGGTGATTTATTATTTTTTATTAACTTCTTTAATTCTTCATCAATTTCTTTGCTAGAATTTGTAGCTCCTAATTTAATTCTTGATGCAACCGGTTTTTCTTTAATATTGTCGGGATAATTACATTCTTCACTTATCCCAACAATAGACTCTGAAAGTCCTAATTCGCATAAGATCTCGGTTGCCGCGGGCAAAAGGGATAAAATTTTCATTAGAATATTCTAAGTTA
Source organism: bacterium (assembly GCA_002701605.2). GTDB lineage: Bacteria > Desulfobacterota_D > UBA1144 > UBA1144 > UBA1144 > TMED126. The sequence goes on along the minus strand of NZWF02000010.1, from coordinate 11,344 downwards.
TTTATTTAGATGTGTCATATCTATATCCAATCATTATTGTTCTTCCGGGTGATGTAAAATTTAAGATCTCTTCTCTTTTATCGTTAAAAAGATTTGAAACTTGTATAAATATTTTACTTGCATATAAATCATCTTTTTCTAATAAGTAGTCTCCATATAAGCCAAAGTCCCAAAATGAGTCGTTGTAAATTCTTGTTGATGAATTTTGGTAATCCCATCTTCCACCTGTATAGCTCGTATCAAGAGCTACAAACAAATCATTATGCTTTTTACTAACAATTAATCCACCACTAGTTTTCGGCCTTCTTAACAATGCTTCATCATCCTGCCAATTTGCAAAATTATAAGAATTTTGTTGAACTACATTATTAACATTTACAGCTTTTGTTTCCAAATAGGTAAACCAGTATTTAATGGAAAGTTGATTTTCTAATTTAACTAAACCACTAGCCTCAATTCCCTGCGATTTTGCTTCATCTAAATTACCATAGGCAGGGCTTCCACCTCTATAAGCAATCATATCATTTGTTTTACTCTTAAAGGCTGTTAATGATAATGCATATTTTATATTTTCAAAATCAATTCCAATCTCGTATGATTGGTTTTTCTCTGGCTTTAAGCCCGTTACACTGTATGTTTCATAAATGCTTGGATATTTAATACCTTCACTAAATCCACTTCGAATTTTAATGGTTTCAGAAATATATTTTGATAAAAATACTGTTGGACTATATGTTGTTCCATGATATTCATGATCATCTTTTCTAAAAGCGATATCAGCAAAGAAGTTTTCTTGGAAATTTAGTGCAAGCATCCCATAGATTGAATCTATGTATGTTTTATGACCATAATCAGTTGCATATGAGCTTGCATTTTTATGATAGTTGCTTGTTTCATCTAAGTATTCGTAACCTATTTTTGCATCAACTGATATTGTAGAAAATGTAAAATTTTTCACTTGGTAATAATAGTTGTAGTTTTTCTTTTTTTCCCACCAGTCAACATTTCCACTACCAGCATCTCTGGTGGCTCTTTTGTTAAAAAAATATGAGAAATCAAATCCTATTAAATTATTTTCATAAAGTTCATAACTTGTATTAATGGACCTGCTATTTAAATGTCGCCAATCTCTTTGTGTACCGGATGTAGAATTAAAAGCACCTACTGAACCGGAGCTACTAGTTGGATATCTAACTGTCGCCCATCTATCAGATATAAGTGTTTTTATCTGGAGCTTTTCATTCAATGCAGATAAATTTATTCCTGCATTTAAAGCCTTATTGTTATAAGCATCATTAAAAATCCTAAATCCATCATCATCAACTCTGTCATAAGAAAGCACATAACCAATCAAAATATCATTTGACTGTTTATTGAATGGTCCGCTTATTGAAACAGCTTGTTCATTTGATAGGAATGTTCCACCATCAGTTTGCCCAGTAGTATCTTTCTTAAAACTTTGGTTAATACCAAAGGATGACATAAGTGAAATTTGAGTTTTATTNGATGGCTTTTTTGTATTAATAATTATTACAGAACCCAATGCTGATGATCCAAAAAAACCAGCCATTGGACCNCTCAAAACTTCAATGGATTCTATATTGTTAATGGAGACAAATTCAAANTTGAAAGATCCACCAACATCGTTATATTTAACTCCGTCAATAATTACTAAATTATGATCTGACTCTGAGCCACGAGAAAATACACTTATTAATCCACCTCTTCCTCCTGTTTGCTTAACAGATANNCCTGGAACAAGTTTAAGTAAATCCCCAACACTTTGTGCCCCTGATGTTTTTATTTCATCTTCACTGATTATTGTTGCAGATCCACCAAATCTATTTGTTTGGATTGTTGTATTCCCAATGGTTTTGGGATTTTTTAGCTCGATATCAGATGATATTGAGTAGTTCGTTAATAGTATTATGATCAAGAAAGATCTTAATAAAATGTTCATAGTAACTCTCCTTAAGTTACTTCGAACGTTTAANAAAATAGATTATAAATGAATTTATAAAATTATTTTTCCTTTAACCTCGAAGAAAAATTATTAAATNTTTTTTGGCAGGTCTTCTGACTTAAAGCACTACAGTTGCCTTCCCATTTGCATTAAACAGTGGCATATTAACTGCAATTTTTTTGCTTATTACAGCAGCGGGTCTGTGATGGACTTTCACCATACTTCCCTATTAAACTCTTGCGAGTACCGTTTATGAATTATCATGTAGAATTAATTCATGTCAAGAAAATATAGAGTTGTAACCCTTGGTGGAGGAGTAGGTGCAGGTAAATTTCTTGAAGGNCTNTACGAATTTAAAAATGAAATAAATTTGAACCTGATTATAAACACCTCTGATGACATAGATATTTATGGTGTAAGAGTTAGCCCTGATGTTGATACAGTTATCTATTGGCTTTCTAATAATATTGATCGAAAAAAAGGTTGGGGTATAAAAGGGGATACTCTAAATCTTGTAAATGAATCATCATCGAATTGGTTTAATCTAGGCGATTTAGATTATCGATATAATAAAAAAAAGAAGGTCGATATGGATAAAGGCATGAGCCTACAGGAAAATATAAAATATAGATGCAAAGAATTAGGTTTGTCAGGAGTAAATATTCTTCCAATGACAAATGAGAGAGTTGAAACTCATATTTTAACTTCAGAGGGAAAAATGCATTTTCAAGAATATCTTATTAGAAATAGAATGTTACCAACAGTTTTAGGGATTGAATTTGAGAATATAGTTAATGCAAAGCCAGCAGATACCTTACTTGAAATAATTAGGGAATCAGATTTGGTTATTTATTGTCCAAGTAATCCTCTTATAAGCATTGATCCTATATTAGAGGTAAAAGGAATTTATGATGAAATTAAAATGTCAGATTCAAAAAAGGTTGCAATCTCACCAATAGTAAATGATAAAGCATTTAAAGGACCAATTCTTAATTTAATGAAACTAAAAGGATTAGAGTTATCTGTTTTAGGTGTTGCAGAGTACTATAAGACAAAAGCTGATTTTTTATTAATAGATAATTCAGATAAACATTACGAGAAAAGAATCAAAGAATTTGGTTTAGAACCAATTATTACAAATATAAATATGACATCCAAAGATGTTTCCTTTAATATATCAAAAATTATTTTAGATTTGTTATAGTTTAATGATGAATAAAGTTGAACTTATACCAGTTCAGGGCCTTCCAAGTATTAATCCCGGTGACAATTTACCCCTTATTATTTCGCAAGCCTTAGAACAAAATAATTTAACTCTAAATCAGAATGATATTTTAGTAATAGCTCATAAAATCGTTTCAATTTCCGAAAAGAGATTGGTTAATATTCAAGAAGTTAAAGCAGGGAAAGAAGCGAATTTAATGGCTAAAAAATGTAAAAAAGATCCAAAGCTTATTCAACTAATACTCGATAATGCAAAAGATGTGCTTAGAATTAACAAAGATTTTCTAATAACTAGAGATTTTAATGGCATTGTTGCTGCTAATTCTGGTATTGATCAATCAAATTATATGCAAAAAGATTTTGCAGTCTTACTTCCAAAAAATTCAAATAAATCAGCTAAAAAAATATCTGTAGATATAAAAAAAAGCTTAAATAAAGATGTATCAGTAATTATAACAGACAGTGTTGGTAGGCCCTGGAGAAATGGATTAACACAGATTGCATTGGGTTCTTTTGGAATTCCTTCCATTATTCGTTATAAAAAAGATCTTTATAATAGAACTCTTTTTGATACAGATATACCTATAGTGGATGAGCTCTGCTCCACTGCTGGAATTTTAATGATTAAAGATAAAGGTATTCCTGTAGTTATTATAAGGGGGTATAATTATACTTTTATAAAACAAGGTTTAAGGAACATTATAAGGTCTGAACAAAATGATATCTTTAAGTAAAATTTATTATGATTTTTTAAAATATAATAATTCATCAGAATTATTAGAACTCCACTCTATCCCTTATAATAATTTCGATTCTATCCCAAACAAATTTTTAACCGTGCTTGAAAATTACTTAGAAGATAACGAATTAAATAGAGAACAATTAAGAATTTTAACAAGTATGGAAATCGAACATGTTTCTGTATTAATGGCAGTGGCTAATTATATAAGAAGAAGAAAAAAGGGTGATTTAATTAGTTTTTCTAAGAATGTTTTTATTCCTTTAACTCAACTATGTAGAGACCAATGTTCATATTGTACTTTTAAAATTGAACCAGGTGAAGGCGAATTACTTGTTCCACCAGAGAAAGTTTTAGACTCCGCAAGAAAAGCTGCTCAGGCTGGATGTACAGAATTATTATTTGTTTCTGGGGATAAACCTGAAATTATTTATGATGTATATAAAGATAAACTCAAATCTATGGGATATAGTTCAACAGCTGATTATATGATTTCTATGAGTGAAATTTGTTTGGAAGAAAATATATTTCCACATTCAAATTTAGGAATTGCTAATCAGTCAGAACTAAAAAGGTTTAGAAAATCTAACCCTAGTATGGGTCTAATGTTGGAAAATATTAGCGAGAGATTGATGAAGCCTGGTATGGCACATCATAAATGCCCTGATAAATATCCTAAAGCTAGAATTAATACTATAAGTACAGCAGGTGAGCTTAAAATCCCATGGACATCAGGAATCTTGATTGGTATAGGTGAGAATTGGGATGAAAGGATTGATTCTATCTTAGAATTGAGAAAAATTAATGATTTATATGGTCATATTCAAGAAATAATAATTCAAAATTTCAGCCCCAAACCTGGAATTAAAATGGAAGGACATCCTGTTCCTACCGATTTAGACATGATTAAAACAGTCGCTTTATCCAAATTAATCATGGGTGATGCTGTAAGTATTCAGGTTCCACCAAACCTTAATTCAAAATCATATATGCTCCATGTTTTTTCTGGAGTAAGTGACCTTGGTGGTGTTTCACCTTTAACTATTGATTTTGTTAATCCAGAATCACCATGGCCTCAAATTGAGATAATGAAGAAGACTTTAAATGAATTTGGTTTTACTCTTAGAGAAAGATTACCAGTATATCCAGGGTATTTAAAAAGTGAATTTATTGAAGATCATATATATCAACGAGCAATTAAGTTTGTTGACGAAACAGGATTTGTAGCAGAAAATTAGGTTTTTATTATGGAAGAGACTTTAAAGAAAATTATAGACAAAATTGAAGACAACAGGGTTAAAGGTATAGATTCTAGCCTATCAAGCACCTCATCCGAAATAGGTAAAATTATAACTAAGCCTTTTGAAGATAAAGAAATTAGTGAAGAGGAAGCTGTTAAGCTTTTTTTAATTGAAGATTCAGAGGATCTCGCTTCACTTGTAATTGCGGCAGATAATGCAAGAAAAGAAGATGTTGGGGATGATGTAACTTATGTGGTCAATAGAAACATAAACTTTACAAATATTTGTAATACTTATTGTGGTTTTTGTAATTTTATGGCTCCAGAGGGAGACTCTAGAGCATACTTTTTAACTATGGATGAAATCAAAGAAAAGGTCTTTGAGGCCCAAGATAATGGTGCTACAGAAGTTTGTATGCAAGGCGGTATGCATCCAGATATTGATGGAAACTTTTATGTTGAAATTATTAAAAGTGTTAAGGAAGCTGTTCCTAGCATGCATACACATTGTTTCTCACCTTTTGAAGTTCACTACGGAGCAGAAACATTGGGAATCCCTATTTTAGATTTTGTTAAAATGCTTAAAGATGTTGGACACGGAACTTTTCCTGGAACAGCTGCAGAAATTTTAAGTGAGGATGTAAGGAAAATTATTGCACCTGGAAAGATTACAACTGACCAATGGGTGAGCACAATTAAAGAAATCCATAAAGCAGGTATGAAAACCACTTCTACTATAATGTATGGTCATGTTGATAAGCCTCATCACTGGGCAAGGCATTTTGAAGTTATTAGAGAGATACAAAAAGAAACAATGGGTATTACTGAGTTTGTTCCATTAAGGTTTATTCCTTGGGACACAAGAATATTTAAAAAAGGTATATCTCGTGAGGGTCCTACTGATTTAGACCAATTAAAAATGTATGCAATTTCAAGGCTTTATTTCAGAGGCCTAATAAAAAATATTCAAGTTTCCTGGGTAAAACAAGGGCCAGAATTTGCTCAATATTGTTTAACAGCGGGAGCGAATGATTTTGGCGGTACTCTAATGGAAGAAAAAATTACCACCGCAGCAGGTGGTAAGTTTGGGCAATATTTTGCACCTGAAGATTTTAGAAAATTAAGNTTNGANATAAATAGAAGNCCNGTAGAAAGATCTACNTCTTATGAATATTTGAAAGTTTTTGAAAATTAAACATTTAGTTTATNCTTATCNGAATGNNCATCTTTANAAANTTNAATTTNGATATCAAAGCTGTATTTGANAANGANCCAGCNGCAAGNAATTTATTTGAAGTAATTCTTACNTATCCAGGATTTCATGCAATTTTTTGGTATAGAATNTCNCATNTTTTATGGAAAATTAAANTAAAGCTTNTNGCAAGAGTNATNTCNAATATTGTTAGAATGTTAACTGGNATNGAAATACATCCTGGNGCNAAAATTGANGGAGGNTTTTTNATTGATCATGGAATGGGAGTTGTCATAGGNGAGACNACTGAAATAGGNTCNAATGTGACNATTTATCANGGNGTGACATTAGGTGGAATTAGNTCAAATAAAGGNAAAAGNCANCCTACAATTNCTANTAATGTTATTNTNGGNGCAGGNAGNAAAATNTTGGGNCCACTTAATATTGGAACNAATACCAAAATNGGAGCAAATTCTGTTGTNATNGATAATNTTCCTGAGGGTTCAACTGTTGTAGGAATACCTGGAANAGTTGTTANNAANGANTTTTCATCTAATGNNCCAGANTTATATCATAATAAAATNTCTGANCCAACTACAGATGAGATGGNATTGTTNNAAGAAANATTAAAGGATCTAGAAANNAAAATTAANAAATTAAAANCCTAGNGATTCNTCTAANGAATACATTAGATTCATGNTTTGNACNGCTTGGCCTGAAGCNCCCTTTATGAGATTATCAATTACNGNNGAAACTANNAGNACATTNCTATTTTTAAANGTNTTTAATCCAATGTGNCAATTNTTAGTAAATTGAACATCTTTNATAGCNGGNAATTCATCTTTANAAANNTTTATAAATTTTTGNTTTTNATANAAATCTGTAAATTTTNTATNNATNGAATNAATATTTACTTTGNTTTCAAACTGAATGTANATNTTTGATAAAATNCCNCTNGTNATNGGNANCAGGTGAGGAATNATTAGNANNTTAATNTCTGATTTGNAATTTTTTTTAANNATATATTCAATCTCNGGTTTNTGTNTNTGANTTCCAACAGNATATGTGCTTANNTTNTCNTTNNCTTCATTANAAATATGCTCNATTTTNNTNCTNTTNCCTGCNCCNGAAACNCCAGACTTTGTATCAACTATAATATTTTTTTTATTAATNTCTTTAGCNAANGGAGATAGNCCTAGNAGAATNGATGTNGCATAACATCCAGGATTNGCAATATTNCCTTTNNNAACATNNNTNNTTATTTCAGGTAAAACATANTTAAAANTTTTGGNATC
>NZWF02000010.1:0-3686 GCA_002701605.2 bacterium | reverse complement strand
ATTTAGGNCTTTTTTTATACCANTTATTNTGAATTNTATCTGGAAGNCTAAAGTCTGCACTTAAATCAATTATATTTGTTTCTTTTTTNATTNTNAATTTTTTNANATTTTTTGCNAGTTCACCATGNGGCAAACAAGAGAAAATTANATCNANNTTATAGTTTTTAATATTTTCATTTTTNNTNATTTTNATATTTCCNAAATTNTTTAGATTTGATANNANATTTATNGCANTTTTACCAACAACATTATGTGCTCCAAGAAATACTATNTTNACATTNGGATGNGAATCTANCACTTTTAANAACTCNATNCCNGTNTATCCTGTNGCACCAAGNATGCCAACTTTNANNNTNATCATAANTTTCACAATATCATCTTATTNTCAGTTCTTCAATTGTTTGAATTCCAAANATGAAAAGGTAATATTTAAAAATCATTTTANTTTAGGAGANNTTAATGGCTATTAAAGTTGGAATAAATGGNTTTGGTAGAATNGGNAGNCANGTATTAAGGATNGCTCTTTCNAATAANGATATAGAAGTTGTGGCTATTAANGATATAGCAGANTTAAAAACTTGTTCTCAATTATTNAAATATGANTCNATATTTGGTGTCTTANATGCNGANNTTNATTTNCTTGATGATGGGATAAGTATTGATGGAAANAAAGTTCGTTTTTTTTCTGAAATGTCNCCNAGTGATATNAANTGGACAGATGAAAAATGTGACATAGTAATTGAATCAACTGGAATNTTTACTACTCAAGAAAAAGCNTCAATGCATTTGGGNGGGACTGTTAAGAAAGTAGTTATTTCTGCTCCTGCNAGTGGNGATGTTGATTTAACNACAGTNATGGGNGCAAATGATTCNTTNTATNATNANGAAAAGCACAATATTATTTCTAATGCATCNTGTACAACAAATTGNTTAGCAATGATTGTTAAAGTTCTTAGAGATANTTTTGGTTTNCAAAGTGGTCATATGACAACTGTNCANTCTTATACTAANGACCAACGTATNGTTGANTCNCCACACAANGANTTAAGAAGNGCAAGAGCNGGTGGCTTATCAATGATNCCNACNAGNACTGGNGCAACNAAAGCAATTGAAGTTATTTTNCCAGAGTTAAAAGGGAATTTGTCAGCNATATCAATNAGAGTNCCAACNCCNAATGTTTCTTTGATAGATTTNGTTGCAAGAATAGATNAAAAGATNTCATTANANGATTTAAANAATGCTTTTANTGATGCTTCNAANANNNATTTGAANGGCTATTTNGGNATTGCNCANGATGGNGCNGTTTCNGTNGATTTNTTAGGNAATCCNCATTCTGCAATTTATGATCCTTTNGGTGCNAGTNTTATNNCNAATGANTTTGTTAAGGTAATNGCATGGTATGACAANGAATANGGNTACTCATCTAGNGTNNTNGATTTAGTTACTAAAATTGGAAGTCAGCTTTGAAAACCAAAAAAGTAATTACTGATAATCCTAAAGATTTTTATNNAGGNAAAAAGGTTTTCGTNAGAGTTGANTTTAATGTTCCAATTGANAATGAGNAGAATANNATAAGAGAAGATTATAGGATTAGAAGGGCTATACCNACTATAGACTTTCTTGATAAATGCAGGTGCTAAAGTNATNNTNGGCTCNCATTTAGGNAGGCCNAAAGGTAAAAAAAATAAAAATCTCTCTTTNNNACTTGTNGCAGNAAGNTTGTCNCAATTNATAGATAAAAAAGTTTATTTTTGTGATGATTTTACTGATAAGGGNTGGCCAGAAAAAATTAATAATTTAGATAATGGTTCAGTGGTTCTGTTAGAGAATTTAAGATTTTATAATGAAGAAACAGAAAATGATGGTCATTTTTCTGCTACTCTTGCATCTTTGGCTGATATTTATGTGAATGATGCTTTTGGAACATCTCATAGAGCACATGCATCTACTTATGGCATGGCACTTAAATTCAAGTCAAAACTAGCAGGTTTTTTAGTTGATAAAGAATTAAAATTTATATCAAAAATGATTGGAGAAGTTGAACATCCATTTGTAGTAATAATAGGTGGTTCCAAAATCAAAGATAAAATCACTGCCATGGCAAAACTCCTAGACAAGGCAGATAAGATTATTATTGCAGGCGGTGCGGCATACACATTCCTAAAGGCAAGAGGAATAAGTATTGGAAATTCAATTTTCGAACAAGATATGCTGGATTGGGCGAAGGATGTTTACTCTAAATATTCAGATAAAATAGTACTCCCAGTTGATCATCTAGTTTCGGAATCAATAGAAAAAACAAATTCATGTTTAATAGTTGATCAGGAGATTCCCGATGATTATCAAGCTCTTGATATTGGTCCTAAAACCATTGAGCTTTTTAATTCCATTATAAAAGGACCGGGATGTATATTTTGGAACGGTCCAATGGGTGTTTTTGAACTTGATAAATATTCATCTGGAACAATCCATGTGGCTCGTGCTGTTGCATTAGCTACTTGGAGAGGAGCAGTATCCGTAGTAGGTGGAGGTGAAACTATAGCTGCTTTAAGAAAAGCCGAAGTTTTGGAATCCGAAATTTCTCACATGTCCACAGGTGGAGGAGCTTTGTTAGAATATCTGGGTGGATCCGATTTACCAGGTATAGAAATTTTGGATTAATATTTTATAATTCAATCATGGCAAAGTCCCGCCCAACAAATAATTTAGAATGGATTGAATCTATAATAGGTAAAGATTCAGAATATCTTTTAAATCATAAATGTAATAAGATTGACAAAAATTTACTTTCATTACCAGGCCCTAAATTTATAGATAATTTTGTCAAAGAATCGAACAGGTCAAATGTAGTCTTGAGAAACTTTCAAACACTTTTTAATCATGGAAGACTCAAAGGCACAGGTTATTTGTCTATACTGCCAGTTGATCAAGGTGTTGAGCATTCTGCAGGGGCATCATTTACACCCAACCCTATTTACTTTGATCCGGAAAATTTAGTTGAACTAGCTATCAATGGTGGTTGTAGTGCAGTTACATCTACTCTTGGAATGCTTGGAGCAGTTTCAAGAAAATATGCTCATAAAATCCCTTTTATCGTAAAATTAAACCATAATGAATTCTTATCTTATCCAAATAAATATGATCAAATTCCTTTCGCATCAGTAGACCAAGCATTTAATATGGGTGCTATTGGAGTTGGTGCTACCATTTATTTTGGATCTGATGAAAGTGCGAGACAAATACAAGAAGTTTCTCACATGTTTGAACATGCTCATTCTCTTGGATTGGTAACAATTCTTTGGGCATATCTTAGAAATCCTAGCTTTAAAACTAAAACAAAGGACTATCATGTGGCAGCTGATTTAACAGGACAAGCAAACCATTTAGCTTCTACAATTGAAGCAGATATTGTTAAGCAAAAGATTGCCGAAACCAATGGTGGCTTTATAGGCTTAAATTTTGGTAAAACAGATAAAGGTGTTTATTCCGATTTAACATCAGATAACCCAATTGATTTAAATAGATATCAAGTTCTTAATTGTCATGCCGGAAGGTCCGGACTTATAAATTCTGGAGGACCATCTGGAAATGATGATTATGCACAGGCTGTTAAAACTGCTATTATAAATAAAAGATCTGGTGGAATGGGACTTATTACTGGAAGGAAAGCTTTTCAAAAGCCTATG